>JASHOS010000150.1 GCA_030040995.1 Terriglobia bacterium
ATTCCGCTCGGAGTTTTTCAATCTGCTGAACGAACACACTTTCGGTTGCATCGGCACCACTCTGGACACGCCAAGCTTCGGCACGTCTGGATGTACCGATGCACCCATTGGAGTTTCGCAGCGAGTCGTCCAGTTTGCCTTGAAGTTCTTCTGGTGATGTGACAGCGGTCAGCCGTCAGCGAGTAGCGCAGAGTCTCTGCTTCTGAGACTCTGCGCTTTTTCTTTTCAGCAAGAAATTCAGGCAATGAGGAGCGCTCCGCCTGAAGAACGCAGCCAACCGGAACTGTCATTCTGAGCGTAAGCGAAGAATCTCTGTATTTCTAAGGTAGAGCGGCATACGGAGATTCTTCGCTGTGCTCAGAATGACAGGCGCCAAAAGGTTCGCCAAGAAATAAGACTTCACGACCTTGCAACGCAGACTGCGCCTGCCGATAGGCAGGTTTTTCGGTCTGCGCTTCCCGGCCCGCCTTACCCAGCCCTATCCATCATGATCCTTACTCCCCTCTCTTCCAAGGCGGCAAGGGGGTAGCGCAGCGCGGCCTTACGGCCGCAACCAAACCCGTGCGCAGCCGCTGCCAACTATCATTTCATTTTGGTAATTTCTGTTCTCCCGCCTGGATGGCTTGGAAGTTGCGAATGTGCTGCGAGTAGAGTTTTAGCGACTCCAAGGCTTCGCGCCGGGCGTCGGCAGGGCGGCCCATCAACCGATAAGTAGTGGCAAGCATGTTGCGAATTGTGTAATCCGAAGGGTTGGCTTTGGCCACGACCAGGAATTGGGCCAGCGCCTGGTTATACTGCCGCTCATCCACATAAGCCTGGCCGAGCGAGCGGTGAGCCGCAATGAGGCTGGGATCGAGCGCGATGGCTTTATTGAGACAAGGGATGGCCTTCCCGGGGTCGCCTTCCTTCGCGTAGATGGCACCGAGCTCGTAATTGGCCTTAGCGTGATAGGGATTAATTCTCAGCTCCTGCTGGAGCTCATTTTCGGCTTGCGGGTAGCGCAAAGTTCTCCAATAAAAGTCGCCGAGGTGAAAGTGCAGGCCGGGAGTGTTTTTGGGCGCAAGCGCCAGGGCCTTCTCGTATGAAGCGAGCGCCTGTGGAAATTGCTGCTTGATGGTAAGCTGATTCCCTTCGGTTTCGTAGACCAGGTAGTTGTCAGGATATTTTGCGGCCATCTCTTGGAACGACTGGTTGGCAAGCTCATCATAGAACTTCCCGGTCCAATAGAGCGCATCAGCATCTTCACCGTGCGCCTTTGTCCACGCTTTCAGGGTCTCAATTGCGCGCGGGTACCGTCCCGCTCCGGCGTAAGCTCTCGCCAGAAGTATCCGCAGGTTCTCGTCTCGCGGATTGAGTTTCGCCGCCTGCGCAAGCAATGGAATGGCTCTCGGGAAATCATTCAGCCCGAAGGCGCACACGGCGGCAAGCCGAAGGGACGCCGGAGATGAAGGCGTGTGCGGGTCCGTGACGGCTTTTACTGTTTCTTCGCATTTTCCGAGACTCGGGTAGGGTGTCGCGGGATTCTTGACAGTCGTGGTTCCGGCGGACCCCCTCACCCGACTCGCGCCGGCTGGCGAAAGCACCGGCCGCGAGCCACCCTCTCCCAAGGGAGAGGGCAAGTGCTTCGCGCTCCTTTGGTTGCGGCCGTCGAGCCGTGCTGCGCTACCCCCTGTTCGTTGCTTCTCGAATGCCTGGGCGAGCGCTTCCTGCGCCCCGGGATAGCCGGGGCGCAATCGCAGGGTGAGCTGGAACTCACCGATGGCGCCTGCTAAATTTCCATCCAGCTCCAATGCGCGGGCGAGATCGAAATGAATTTTAGGATTGATGGGCTCCTCGACGAGCGCCTTGCGAAACTCTGTTATGGCGGAGTTGAATTCGCCTTGCGAAGCCAGGACGAGGCCCAGGTTAAAGAGGGCATTTCCGTCCGTGGGATTTATGTTAACGGCGCTCCGCAAGTCCGCTTCAGCCCGGGCAAACTTTCGGCTTTGCATCAAAGCCACGCCTGCATTATTCAGTTGGACTGCCTGGCCGCTTTCTTCAATATGCTGATGCTGCAGGTCCCATGCCTTTTGAAACTCAACCTTGGCAGCCCGTGTCTGTCCTTTAAGAGATAGGGCGCGGCCGAGATCATAATAGCTTTCGTAGCCGGGCTTGAGTTTAATGGCCTGGCGAAATTCAGCAATTGCCTCGTCGAGTTTCTTCTCCCGCATGAGCACAAGTCCCAACTGGTAGTGGGCTTCGCCATCCTCGGGACGAAGCCGCAAGGCCTCACGATAGGCTTCGGAGGCACCATCGAGATCGCCCTTGCGCTCGAGGGCAAGCCCGATTCCGCGGTAGGCTTCCGGAAAGGCAGGTTTTAAACTGATGGCTGCCCTAAATTGCGCGAGGGCGGCGTCCCAATTCCCCAAAGTGAGGAAAACTTCGCCTAATTCTTCATGAGCTTCCGGAAAGTTCGCTTTATATTTCAACGCTTCTTCAAACTGCTTCTCCGCGCCAGGAAAATCTTTCGGATAGGGCCAATCGACGAGCAAGAGGCCGAGGGTGTAATGAGCTTCCGCAGAGTCGGGTTTAAGTTTAAGTGCTTCGGCGAGTTCCGCCTTCGCCTGGTTCAAGTTGCCCGCCTGCCCGAAGGCAACACCCAAGTGGTAATGTGCCGCGGCGTCGCTCGGGTCCAATTGGATGGCTTTTTGAAATTGGGCTACTGCACCCACAGCGTCACCCGTTTCCTGCAAAGCGACTCCTAAGCCAACGTGCGCGGGGACGGAATTAGGGTCAAGACTTAATGCGGTGCGGAATTCCTTGGCGGCTTCCGTGAAGTTCTTGGTGGTGAGGTCATGGCCTCCCAGCTCTTCCTGCTGGCGTGCCGGCTGTGCGGCTTGTTGCGCGCTGGCGGCTAAGGGCAGAACGCTTGCGACTGCACAGGCAACCATGAGCCCTATGAGATAGAAAACCGAGCCCTTCATGTCCGGGAGTGTAACACTATTTCTGCATTTTCTCGATTGCCTGGAGAGCGGTCAGCGGGTAGCGCAGAGTTTCCCGCCTTTGAAAACTCTGCGGCCTTGGTGGGGAATCGCGGTAAGAACCGCAGAGTCTCGAAAAGCGCGAGACTCTGCGCTACCCGGTCCGGCACATAGCGCGGTGCGCGCAGGACTTCTCGCTTCGCGAGATCGCAGACACTCGACTGCAAGTGTCTGCGCCACCCCGCCCGCCATCACAACCCGCGGGTGGCGCAGACGTTGGCGTTTAATGTCTGCGATCAGCATGGTAGCGCAGACCCGCGCTGTTGCGGGTCTGCGGTTTTTTCCTGATCCCTCGGAGAAGCCGCGAACCGCACAAGCAGCGGTCTGCGCTACCCTAAAAGAATTCGTACGGGAAGGGTGGAAACGTGTCATAATTTCCGCACTGAATTCTGCACGGCCGCCATGCGGCCCGAAAGGGGCTCCCTCAATGCAAAGAACACTTAAACTCGCGGCGATTATCGCCGCCTTGATTTTCGCTCCTCTCGTCCTCCGGGCAGACACGATCAGCCAAGGCTTCACCGAATTCATCGGCTTTAACGTCGGCACTGAACCTCTATATCCGCTTGCGGGGTTCAACCCGGCGGACGGCACGCTGACTGGCATCACGTTTGATGTCACCGGCGGTACGGGTTGGATCGCCACCATCCCCGATGACTGGTTCACCGTCTCCTTGTTGGGCACGAACCTCGGTCAGTCTTTTTTTGAGGCTTCTCCCGGCTTCTATTTAATCAATATTAACTTTTCAGGAACAGTTACGACTGCAAGCTACCTCGCGGATTTCATAGTAGGGAACACTTATGTGGAGGTCATCGGGTATGGGTTAGGAGCAGCCGACATGTTCGCCCCCTACTCGACGGTCAACGGAACAATCACCTACGATTACACGCCTTCTGTTCCGGAACCTGGCACGTTCGTTCTACTCGCTTTCGGAACCGCTCTGCTTGGCTGCCGTCTGTTGAAGCCGCGACCTGCGTAGCGGAGGGTACGAGCGGGTGGCGCAGACATTGGCGTTTAATGTCTGCGATCAGCGAAGCTGAGTTGAGTGGGGTAGCGCAGACCTGCATTCTTTGCGGGTCTGCGGTTTTGCTCGAGTTTGCAGGATAAAAGCCGCAGAGTCTCGAAAAGCGCGACTCTGCGCTACCCGGTCCGGCACATAGCGCGGTGCGCGCAGGACTTCTCGCTTCGCAAGATCGCAGACACTCGACTGCAAGTGTCTGCACCACCCCGCCCGACCCCTCACCCGCCTGCGGGCAGGAGCCGCTCCGTCGCTGAAGCTCTGGAGCGTAAGCGACCTTCGGTGGGCGTAGGCCCGGCCCGCGCCGGCTGGAGAAAGCGCCGGCCGCGGTCCACCCTATCCCTTGAAGGGGGCGAGCGCAAGCTGTTTATCAACTTTGGTTACGGCTTCACGACGGCGCTGCGCTGCCGCTCGCTCGCCGATTGCTGAACGCTGACTGCTGAACGCTGCCGTCAGCAGCGGAGAAGGCGAGCTGCTTCCTTTGCGAAATAGGTGAGGATGAAATCCGCCCCGGCGCGCTTGATGGCGGTCAGGGTTTCAGTCATGATTTGCTGCCGGTCGATCCATCCCCTCTGCGCGGCGGCGGCGATCATCGAAAATTCGCCGCTTACCTGGTAAGCAGCCAGGGGGACGTCAAACCTCTGGCGTGCGAGGCTGAGCACATCGAGGCAGGGCAGTGCGGGTTTCACCATGACGATGTCGGCGCCTTCCTCAATATCCAGCGCGATCTCCCGCATGGCTTCGCGCTGGTTGGCAGGGTCCATCTGATACGATTTCCGGTCGCCAAACCGGGGTGATGAATCCGCGGCTTCGCGGAAGGGTCCGTAAAATGCCGAGGCATATTTGGCGGAGTAAGCGAGAATCGGAAGGTTCGCGTAACCCCTCTCATCCAAGGCAGCGCGGATGCGCGCTACCCGGCCATCCATCATGTCAGACGGAGCCACCATATCCGCACCCGACTCGGCTTGAGTGAGCGCCGTCCGGGCAAGCAGCTCAATCGTCGCATCGTTATCGACTTCGCCATTCTTCAATACGCCACAGTGCCCATGATCGGTATATTCATCAAGGCAGACGTCGCAAATGACCATCAGGTCCGGAACCGATTGCTTGAGGGCGCGAACCGCGCGCTGGATAATTCCTTCGGGGTCGTAGGCCCCGGACCCGCAGGCATCCTTCGATTCCGGGATGCCGAACAGGATCACACCGGGAATGCCAAGGTCATGGACGGCCTTGCACTCCTCCGTCAGCCGGTCAATCGACCAGCGGAAGTTCCCGGGCATGGAGGCAATTTCATCCTGAACGCCCCTGCCAGGGCACACGAACAGTGGATAAATCAGCGAGCTCGCCCGGAGAGCCGTCTCCCTTACCAGAGAACGCAGTGCTTCGGTGCGCCGCAACCGCCGGGATCGATGGACAGGAAAGGACACAATGACTGTTCTCAAACCATGAATAAACGGGCTGCGGAACAGGCCGTCAGACATGCCATGCTGATCCCGCCGAGCGGGAGAAGCATCCCTGTTTGACAGTTCCGAGGGTTTTTCGCAGCCTTTAAAGCCATTCTACCGCTAAATAAGCCCCGGCCTACAGTGGTCCATCATGGGAACTGCTGGAACTGGCGCTGCAGAAACTGGCCTGGGCTGAGACTTCCGAACGTTCCGATGCGTCCGAGCGTGATGGAAACTCGAAATATATTTTCGTTCCGAATGGCGCCCAGATTGTAGCGTTCATACTGGGCATTCAGGGCGAAGCAGCCGAAATTGTAGGAAACCTGCTCAACCGCATCCTCCATAATGTTTTGAGAGACATTATAGTCCACGCGAAAAGCCTCGGTCAGCCGCTTGTGCCACAGATTACTTTTGCTGGCGATGATGTCCAGCAGATTGAACGTGGGTACAAGCGTCATAGGGATGTCAGGGGCGATGGGCGCGGGAAGCAGCTCCGTGTGATCCACGAAGAAATCCGTGAACGCGAGACCCTCAGACTGAGACTGAGTATGTAAACTGGAAGTGACGCCAGCATCAAGTAAGCCCCCGCCCTGAGGGTCGATGTCGGTTCGAAACTCGGTGTCAAACTTCGAGCTGGGCGAGAAGTCCAGATCGGAATCCAGCGGCGAGAACCAGCGTCCCAACGGAAAGGAAAACCCGGTCAGCGATAGAGCGGGCTCGATGGGCACCTGCGAGCCAGGACTGACGGCGCCTCCGAACGTCGGATCAAAGAAATACTTCTGCGAAATAGTCCAGGAAATCAAATCGCGCGCCTGCTTCGATTTGTCCCCGACTTTGCGCTCCAAAAGCGCATTGGTCAGCGAGTAGTCGAGCTCGTTGTCCTCCGTCAGGTAGTCGGTGACTTCGTAGGGGACGATATCGAAGATGCTTTGAGGATCAGCCGCCTTCACCAGGTGGTATTGAATGTCCGGTTCAATCACGTGCTTGAAACGGCGACCCCAAAGCGGATGCGCGAACTCCTTCTCAAGGGACGGAGGCCGCAAGTCCAGTGAGAACTCGCCGAGAAACCGGTTGACTGGAGCATGGTCCGGCAGAAGACTCGTTCCGTAATACGTCTCCCGGAGGGCGAAGGTTGGCGTAATGTGAAAATTCCAAAGCGGGTGCAGCCGCAGCGTGACGCGAGGGAAAAGGTCGACTCGCTCGCTTAGGGTCGAACCGGAATAGTCCGGCGCGGAACGCCCCACGCCATCCGCCGAGGCGTCGAAGGCAAAGTAGAAAGGCGAGTCGCCAAGCTGATTTTCGACGCCGGAAAACAACACGCTGGGCGCCTGCCGGATTATCACCGATGGCTCGTTCACCGTTGCCGCCGAGAGGAAGTCCTGGTAACGCGACGCGAAAAAATTGAGGCTGTAGTCGCCAAAATTCTTGGTGGCGAAGCCGGTCTGCAGGGCCTCGGAGAGTACCGCCGTGCTGAAATTTTCCGACCAAGTCTCACGAAAAGCCAGCGTGTTGACGTAGTTCGCGTCGACGACGCCGCGAAAGCCATCGCCCAAATCATCCGTCTGGGCGAGTATATTAAAACTGCCCCCTGGGGCACGAATGCTCGCCAAAGGTCCGCTCGCCTGATCGTTAATGGCATAGAAACTTGCTGAAATCGAGCTGGTGGGGCTGAGATCCGCGCGAAAGCGTCCGGAAAATGCGGGGCCTCGCAGGCTGAAATACTCCACGCCCAAAAGCAGATCGGCGCTGGGATTGAGTGCCCAATAAAAGCCGTCGCCAAGCGTAAATCCTTTTTGCGTGCTATCACTGATTTCCGGGAGCAGAAAACCGCTGTGGCGGGGACTTTGCTTTGCAGACAAGGAGAAATAAGGAAGGAAAAATAGGGGAATGCCTACGAAGCGGAATACGGCTTCGTGGGAAGTCAAGGAATGCCCAATCTCAACTTTAGCGTTGCTCATCACGATCGCCAGCCCGCGGTTTGGCTGCTCACATGAACTAACGTCAGCGTCTTTAATCGTGTAAGTGTCCTCGTCGAGGCGTTGCACCTCCTCTCCGCGGATGAAAAGCGGCGTGGCGGGACCTGATGGTTGCCCGGCGGACGGAGGAAACCGCATGAAGCCGCGGGCTTTCGAAAACCAGCCGCTCTCGCTGTAAACGTTGTAGTGGGCGCTCTGGGCCTCCAGATGACTTCGCGAATCGTCGAAAACCACGTGGCCGCTGGCATCGAGATCGCCGGTGGTATCGTTGTAAGTGGCGCGATCTGCGGTGATGCGCATATCTCTGTAAGTGATCACCACGTGCACACGCAGATACAGGATTTTCCCGAGCCAAGTTTGGTACTTGGCGACGATGGTGAGCGTGGTTTGCGGATTCTGTAAGCCAGGGGGAATAGAGCAGGGCGGCTGCTGCGCCACCGATACAACAGGGATGAGCCCGGCGAAAATGGAACTAAGAAGCCACCGCAAGCAGCGTGCGCGACTCCTGCCGGGATCGAAGGCGCGTCTCACACTTGGTTCGCTGCATCGGCCTCTCAAGCTGCCATTTTACTCGAACCAACTTTGTTTTGGTGAAGCTATTTGCTATCATTCGGAGGACGGCGGAAAAAGCATGGTTGCATGGTGAGAGTCGAGTGTGAAGTGCCCTGGATGCGGTTTTATAAGTTTTCCGGACGTTTCTCGATGCAAGAAATGCGGGTATCGTTTTGCCGTGAATGAGGAGGAAGCCGCGCCGCCCTCCCGCCCTCTCGGGGCGGTTGAACCTCTGGCGGATGCCCCTCAAATTATTGCCAGTTCTGCTCAGCCTTCACGTTCCACAACGGTCACGCCGGAACATCATGTTGACCCTTTCCCCTCCGTAACTCCCCCCCGGCTGGCAAAACCGGCTTCATTGCCCGGCAGTCCCAGTTTGGAGGAGCCGGTGGCCGCCTCGAGTTCTTGGAATGATGAGATCACAAGCCGAGTGGCGAATTACCGTCGCCGGCGATCTTCCCCTCCTGAGCCGGCAGCACCCGGCGAGAGCCTTACGCTTGATTTCGAAGCTGGCCGGGGAGGCGAAATAAGCCTTGCGGATGATTTCCGCAGGACGGGTCGCGTGAGGCTGGGAAAAAGCCTTGACGTTGCTTTCGACGAGCGTTCCGAAAGCGGGGCAAAGGCGAGTATTGGTTCCTTTGCGGTCTTAAATGGGGCGGGAAACTCTGGTCCGCAGCGCCTTTCCTCCAGGAGCGCACCAGCATCCTCTCAAGCCAAGATCAAAGCGGGATTCACTCCCATCACCGCGCTCGACTCTGATTTGCCTGAAACACTTGGAATTCCCGCGTCCGACTTCGCTGAATTGGTGACCGCGCCGCTCGGAAAGAGATTTTGGGCAGGGTTCACCGACGGCCTGTTCTTACTCGCTGCAGGCAGCCTATTCGCGCTGTTGTTTTGGCTGGTTGGAGGCCACATCGAACGCACGCCCACCGGGTTCGCGATCATCGTTTCTATAGGGGTCTTCTGGCTCTTCGTTTACTTCGCCTCATTCAGCGCCATCGCGTTCTCCACGCCGGGGCAGTCCTTAATGGGTTTATCGCTCCGCAATTTCGACGGCGGTCTTCCCGGCCGCCAGGAGTGCTTTCTGCGCGCTTTCGGCTATCTCGTCTCTATCGCGTCGCTCATGTTAGGATTTCTTTGGGCGGCCATGGATAGTAACGGGCTGGCGTGGCACGATCACATTTCGGGAACTTTTCTTACCGACCGAGAACGCTTTCCAGGCAGCGGAGGACTGCCAAATTAGAGGGCAGCAGCGTGGGCAAAGGCCGTTTTGTGAATCAGAAACTTGGTAAACGGACTAGCCGGAAAGCACAACTCCAGAAAGCCGCCCTCAGGAGTCAGCGCGCCTCTCATCAGGATCGCCAGTACGCCAGAAAAGCAGACCAGGGCCTCTCGAAAGCCTGATCGGAGCTCGGTTTCCGGGACTCGGCATTAGGGCGCATCGGGCAAATTCTACCTTTTTGCGCAAATTTGACACTCGTCGCACCAAGGAGGATTGGTAGAGGGGAGCGCAAAGACCAGTCGATGCAAGCGATTCCGGTAGTCATAATGGCAACTCACATTTGGAATAGGTGTTGCGGGGCTAAAAGGCAAAGCCTTCCCGGCAGAACGGGGTAGGTGTGAAATAAACAGCGCACCCGGCCAAGTTATGGGAGGACATGGCCATGAAGCGATCCAAGCTCCTCATAAACATAGGTTCATGCGCATACCTGGCGCTGGCCACCTGCTTGGTGCCAACACCAGCTTTTGCCTATGGCGGGCCACCCCCCGCCTCTGCGAAGTCACCAGGAACAGCGAGGTCCCAGCAGCAGGCGCAAGCCTATAGCGGATGGATCATAAGACGCGACGGTGGTTACGTATTGATAAACGCAAACGACGAAACCACTTACCAACTTGATGACCAGCATAAAGCGAGGAAATACGCGGGCAAGAGCGTCATCGTGATCGGAACGCTGGATCTCAAGGATGACACTATTCACGTTTCGGAGATCCGCCACAATAACTCCTAAAGATGCTGCTGATAATCGACAATTACGACTCCTTCACGTATAACCTGGTGCAATATCTGGGAGAGTTAAAGGCCGAGGTGGTCGTGCGGCGCAACGACCAAACCAGTATCGAGGAGATTGGTCGGGCACGCCCGGAGCGCATTGTAATCTCACCGGGACCCAAGACCCCTGACGATGCGGGCATTTGCCTTGAGGTGATCCGCCGTTTTTCAGGGACAATACCCATTCTTGGCGTGTGCCTGGGCCATCAGGCGATTGGCCAGGCATTTGGGGGAGAGGTGGTTCGCGCGCCCGTAGTGATGCACGGCAAGACGAGCCCGATCACCCATGACGGGAAGACGATTTTCTCCGGACTCGCTAACCCCTTCCCGGCAACACGCTATCACTCCCTGATCGTCGACCGCGGTTCTTTGCCACAGTGCCTTGAAATCTCCGCCACCACGCCGGACGGGTTGATTATGGGTCTTCGGCATAAGGAAATGAGAGTCGAGGGCGTTCAGTTCCACCCCGAGTCAGTGCTGACTGAGGCTGGAAAGCAACTGTTGGCAAACTTCCTCTCGCTCAATTAGAGCGTATCAACTCCTGGTAAGTATCCTCGAATATCTTCAGGGCTTCCTCGTCATAAAGGACAAAATAAATCTTCTCCAAACTCGTGCGCCTTTGGAGATGGCTTAACGTTTCCTGAATCATGATGCGAGCACATTCACGCAAGGGAAAGCCAGCGATTCCGGTACCGATCGCCGGAAAAGCGATACTTTTGAAAGCCTTTTCTTCGGATCGCTGCAGGGTGTTGTGAGTGGCGCGCTGCAAAGAATCCGCCGTCGTCTTGCCACCCAATTTCATGCTTGCGGCGTGGATCACGTAGAACGCTTTCAGATTTCCTCCGGTCGTAACGGCCGCTTCACCCAGCGAAACTGGCCCGATCCGCTCGCATTCCTCACTCACGCGCGGTCCTCCCTTCCGCCGGATGGCGCCCGCTACGCCTGCCCCAAGAATCAAGTCGGTGTTCGCTGCATTCACGACTGCATCGACTGCCATATCCGTAATGTCGCCCTTCACAAAGAGAATCTTGGCAGGCATCTCTTCCGCGTTCCCTGGTCTCTAATCCCGACTTGCTATCCTCCGGCACTCGCCCAGGAACTGCTCGAACAGCTTCCGCTGCTCCCGCGATTCGATGAGCTCTTCGGGATGCCACTGGACAGCCACCCGGTAAGGCTCCCCCTCTGCCGACTCGAATGCTTCCACCAGGCCATCCTCGGCATGCGCCGTAACCCTGAGCCCGTGCCCCGGCCGTTTGATTCCCTGATGGTGCAAACTGTTCACGTTGCAACGGCCTTGAAGCACCCGTGCTAACCGTGACTGCGGATCTGTGACCAGCACCGAATGGGTGGGTTCAGCGCGGCCGGCGGCCTGCTTGTGCGAAACCAACGGCACGTTTTCGTTTTCAGGAACCCAATCTCTTTCGATATCCTGATAAAGCGTGCCGCCAAAGTAGACGTTCATAAGCTGCGCTCCACGGCAGATGGCGAGCACCGGCAACCGAAGCTCAATTGCGCGCTCGAGCAAGGAGAACTCGAATTTGTCGCGCTCCTTATCGATGCGCACGTTGTTATGCTTTTTGGGCTCGTGATAATAGGTGGGATCGATGTCTGCTCCACCCGTCAGAAGAAGCCCATTAAAGTCACGAAGGTCCGCGGAATCAGCATTGGTTGCCAGGAGCAATTCTTCGGCCTTTGCGCCAGCCTCGATGAGGGCATGGAAATAAGGCGACTGATCAGCTCTGTCTTTTTCCTTCGTCGAGACCGAGATGGCAACTCTCATACTGCTGCATTCTAGCTTCGAACGTCCCTGTCTGACAACCCGCCGGTGTAATCCCTCCGTTTTCGGGCGCGAAGCGCCAGGCTTCAGCCCGGCATCTGTCCAAATGCCGATCTGAAGATCGGCGCCACAAAGTGGGCGAGCTTGAAATTGGAGGATTGCCCGCCGGTGGCGGCCTCGCGCCGCCTATCCGGCCTCAGGCTTCCCAAACCGGATTTCCGGCATCCAAAATATTTGGGGTCCGGGTCAGCCAAGGTTACGTCAAAGTTGGGCTTATTGCGGTTTGGGGCGCGTCTTTGTAGCGCAGGGCTCGCTTTTTAGTCCTGCGGCTTGTCATTTGCGCGAAAAAGCCGCAGCGTTACAAGGCGAACGCTGCGCTACAACCACCCCTATCCGGACTTTGACATGACCGTTCGGGTCAGTCATCCAGGTTGCACCCGGCATATCTAAAGAGCTATTATTTGCTTTTTAGATAATAGGGCATGCCCGCCAGACGCGTTTAGTTGTGTCTCTTGGGGGGGAACATACCCGCCAGTTCTTAATCGCAGATCTTTTGAACAACGTGCGACTCTATCCTCTGCCGAAAACCCGGTTGCCTCACAAGCTCGCAGCGAGCGTTATCCTGCTTGCGGCCCTAATGCCGCGGCCCGTCTTGGCGACAACCGACGAGCTGCTTCCGCCGCCGGGCGTTTGCATTGGCCCTAACATCCCGGTGAGCAGCTTCAGCCTCTCTTTGACGCCTGCAAGCGGCGGATCACCCCTGCCTGTAGACTCGGTGAATCGCATCCAACCGGGCGACACACTGAAGTACCAGCCGATCCATCTTCCTTACTACATTCAGAATAAAGCCAAGATTGCGGTGATGCTGGTTCCGGCGTCGAAGGGGGGACATAAGGATATCACCATCCTTCCCGCGATGCCCGCCCGGACGACAGCCCAATGGAAGATTCCGATAAATGCCTCTCTGGTGGGCGTGGTATTCGGTCCGCACGGGCTCGACGTCAAGAAAGTCAATTCTCTGGTTCGAAAAGATCCCGATCTCGTTCCGGAACTGGCCCGGTACGCAAAGCAGACGGCCACAGTCAACGCCTTGATCCAGACGCTTTCGGAATACGAGCAGGCGCCACCCGGGACTGAAGATCTCAATGCCGCGCTCCAGGGGTTCTCGAGTCAATACGACGTTGCTTTGCCGCTGGTCTACAGCAAAGGGGAGCCGTCGAGCATGCAGGCCGCTCTGTTGCTGCAAGGCGTCCTGCCGTCGCTCTCCACGGCCGATCCCACGGCGTATACGTCGTCAAGCTCGCTGGCCATGGAGCAATCGGCCGGTCTCGCGGCTGGGGTGGCGGCGCTGTTCTACGGCACTCCGGCGGTGCTGGCCGTAGGGGGCGCTAGCCTCTTTCAGAGCTTGCGCATCATGATGTTTCCAGACACGGATTTACGTGCAGCTTTCACTCAACCACAAGCCACTGGCGGGATGCAGCTCTGCTCGAGCAACCAGCCTCCGAAACCGCGAGCGCGCATCGCTTACCTGTGGGTGACGCAGATTCCCAACACACCGCCTCCTTCCGTCTCTTTTGAGGATGCGAAAGACATTGCGCAGGGAACGATGGCAGCCGTCCGCGTGCGGTGCTCGAACGATTCACAGTTGCGCCTGCTGCCGCGGGCCCGCGATTGGAAGCTCGTCGCAGCCAAGCAAAGCGTATCTGTTCCCGCCAAGGTAACGGTGAACTCGGCTTGGGATACTGTTTCCCTCGATCTCAGCAAAGTGAAAGTTCCCGCCGGTTCATATCATCTGGCTGCCATGTGGGATTGGACCCCGTTCGAAGTCACAGGAACACTGAATCTTCGCGCTTTTAGCAATTTCGCCGGCGTCAAGCTCACGCCGGAGTCGGAGGACCGCTTGGTTCAGGGCAGCGGACCCGTTAAGGTCGAGATGACTGGCGCAGATTTCGAATTTGTGAACCAAGTGACCATCGAGAAATCTGGCGATGCTGATGCTTCCGCTCAAAGGCTGTCTTATACGATTCCGAAAGGCAAAGGGACCGATCCGCTGGCTCTGGATGCCGAGATCAACACATCCAAGCTGACGCCGGGCGCCTATTTGGTCTTTCTGCGGCAGTCGGACGGAAAATCTCAGACCGTTCCGGTGACCATTCATCCACCCGATCCCAAGATTGACGACTTGCCGCTGCGCGCCAATGTAGGTGAGAAGAAGCAAGTTCTCGTCCTGCATGGACTGGATTTAGAGCGCATTGTTGGGATCCAAAGCCACGAGGCAAGCTGGGCGCTGTCCCCGATTCCAGCGGGCAGCGCGGGAATTGAGGATCGTCTGGTTACGATCAGTCTCCACTCCGGGGCTCGCGTGGGCGATCTGTTAAGCGCCAGCATGCAGGTGGAGGGTTTGTTGAAGCCGGTGGAAGTGCCGGGTATCGTCGAAGTGGCCGGGCCCCTTCCTGAGATTCTAAGCGTCAAGGGATCGTTCCCCAGTCAAGACGGCATAGCTTTACAGTCGGGAGAGATTCCGGCGGGGCCGGCGAGTTTTGTGTTGCAAGTTCAACGTGCGGGTTCGCGGCCGACGGTTGGGGTGGGTTGTAGTGACAGCGGCGCTGACGACGAAGCGCTCAAGCTGCAGCCGGGAGCCCGAACCGGCGCAGCACAGCTCGATTATGCGGGCCAGGGCCTGCTTTTTCTTTCCCTCGATCCGGGATCTGTCGGCCAGTCCGGCTGCCTCCTCTCCGTCACGCTGAGCGATCCCGATACAGGATCGTCTGCCCCATACAACGTCGGACGAGTGATTCAGCTCCCTCGCATCGACAGGTTTACGCTTACAGACCGCTCGCTCGGGCGCAATCTTTATGTAGGAATCTTGAGAGGACAAAATTTACAAGTGATCCAACAGACAGGGTGGAATGCTAAGGCCGGATACCCGGTTCAGGGCATCCCAACTCCCGTTCCGGGAATCCCCCAGGAGCAAACGCTTGAGATTGAGCTACCCTGGCCGCCGCCTAGCCCCCACGCGCCCGTTTACGTGTGGCTGCTCGGAGAAACGCAAGGCCGCCGGACGAGCGCGGCGTATTAGGCCATCAGCAGTCAGCGATCAGCCGAGCGGTGCGGTAAAGGCGCTCAACTCGTCCCGGGTGGGGGCACCAGCCTGCGCGCCCCGCTTTGTCACGGAGAGACCGGCGGCTTGATTGGCAAAGGCACAAGCCGCAGCTAATTCCTGGCCCTCGCTAATGGCAACCGCCAACGCGCCATTAAAAACATCCCCGGCCGCAGTTGTGTCCACAGCATTGACTTTGACGGCCGGCAGATGTTGCGACTCGCCCTTCTCAACGAGCAGGCAACCCTCATCCCCTAGCTTCATAATCACACTTTTTGCGCCGCGGCCCCGGAGCTTTTGAGCTACAAGCAACGCCAGTCTCGAATCCAGACGGCTTGGCGGCAACCCCGAAAGGGTTGCCGCTTCCGCCTCGTTGGGAGTCCATAAGTCGACCAACTCGAAGAGCTCTTCAGGGACGCGCTGTGCCGGGGCGGGATCCAAAATCACGAGCGCGCCCAGGCGTCTTCCCAGATGGGCCGCTTCAAGCACCGCAGGCATAGGGTTCTCAAGCTGGAGCATGACCACGGTTGGATGGCCGAGATATTCAGCCTCGGCACGGACATCTTCGGGAGAAAGACGGCCGTTGGCGCCGGGCACGACAATGATTGAGTTCGGACCATCGTCCGCGACGAAGATGACGGCGATGCCACTGTTGCACGCTGGAACCTCAAGGAGGCGGCTGACATCGCAGCCTGCCTGCTTAAGATTGGCCCGCATCTGCCTGCCAAAATCGTCGCTGCCCACTCTTCCCACCATGCCCACTTGCCCGCCCAGGCGAGCGGCGGCAAGCGCTTGGTTCGCTCCTTTTCCTCCCGGCGCGGAAAAGTAGGTATGGCCCACAATGGTTTCGCCAACAATGGGAATCCGCGGAGCACAAGCGACCAAATCCATATTGAGACTGCCAATGACCACGATTCTGTTCTCCACCTTTTTTCCTCCTCAAAGAGCAATCAGCGGTCAGCCATCAGCATTCAGTAAGCAATCTGGCATCCGGCCAGACAAGGCCCGGAGGCCGAAATATCATAGCCCAGGGCGACAGCCCTGTGTCAGAAAGTAGCGCAGCGCGGCGGAGCCACAGCCAATCTGAGTGGAGATCCTGCCCTCACCCCCTTGGGGGGAGAGGGGCCGCCGCTGAGGGTGCGTCGTTGCGGCACGACTTTAGTCGTGCCCTGTCTTGAAAATCTCGGCAGAACTCCCTCACCCGCCTGCGGGCAGGAGCCGCTCCGTCGCTGAAACTCTGGAGCGTAAGCGACCTTCGGTGGGCGCAGGCCCGGCTCGCGCTGGCTGGAGAAAGCGCCGGCCGCGAGGCACCCTCTCCCTCGGGTGAGGGAAAACCGAGGTTATTACTTGATCGCCTTGATAGGGAAGGCGCGCCCCACTGGCCCACTCCGCTTCCCCGCAGGGTTGACACCTGTGCTTCCATCTCCGCCACTGAAATTCGTGAGAAGACCAGGGGCGGGGTAATGCCCCGGAAGCTCTGGACGACGAAGCCATACCGAACCCGCGGCGAACCCAACTTTTCTTGCAAGCCTTTGTTTCATAAAGGGTTGTGTTTTGACGCTCTTTTTAGCTCGATAAGCTATTTGTTTTCAGTTGGTTGAGCGAGGCTGGCAGGGCCGAAATTTGGGTTCGTCTGGCTTCGTTCCTCTAATGTTACTTTAAAATCATCAACTTACGGTAAAGGCCCGTGTCATAGGGGGCTGTTTTCTGGTCTTGTGGTCGCTCGAGAGAACTATCTCCAATGTTATCTACGCTTTCCTCGAGTTCCGGGGATAGAAGCCGCAGAGTCTCAAAGACAGAGACTCTGCGCTACCCGCTGCGGGAGCCTTTGGCAGCGCAAGCAGCAGACGGAGCTTTCGATCGATCTGGCGGCGAAGCAGGCTATTCATGCGCAGGTGAAAGAATAGCAGTTTCGATTGAGACAGTGGCGACGGGTGAGATGGACGAGGCGTTTTTTTGCGCGGTGCGGTAGAGTCACAACCGGACCGAATGGGATCCCATCCTTCACCCCTTTTAGCGCAAGGTCTCAGTTTCGGGTGCGTAGAGGCGGCTTTACGCCGCCATTTTGCGTGGCGGGATGAACCCGCCGCTACAGTCCTTTAGCCCGGGTTTCTCGGGGCGCGAGCGAAAGGGCTGATGGGGTGCAAACCCGCCCTTCCATCCCAGCGGCAAACCTGGTGAGAAGGCCGCGCTAGCCCTGATAAGCCAAGGCGATCACTACAATCGCCGCGACGTAGAAGGCGAACATCAAGCTAAGGAACCTCCAAGCTTTTCTGCCGGAGCCCGCGAATTCTCTAAAAACAAATACACCCCAGAGCGTGGCAATCATCGGTGAGGACTGGCCGATGGCGTAAGAAATCGCCATTCCGGTAAAACTGGCCCCGACGAAGTTAAACGAAGTGCCCAGGCCCCATACGACGCCTCCTGCAAAACCCAGCAGATGATCGGAAGGGCGAGCCTGACGGAAGCCGGAAAAATCCACGGGCTTGCCGATGAGCGGATGGCGCATGAAGTAAATGTTGACCACAAAGCAGCAGGCTAGAGCTCCAAGCGCAAAAAACACCGCGATCCCGTATGGAGTAAGCGGGCGTCCCGCGGTCAGCGCTCGCGTCACAAAGGGCGCAAAGGCGCCCATCAGCAGGCCGGAAATCACGTTAACCAGAATCGCCCGCCGGGAAACGCGGTGGCCGGCGTGGCTCAGGCTGTTGTACGCCAGAGCGTCGAAAATAATAGCCAGAATGGCCAGAACTACTCCGAGCGCCAAAAACCCAGGATTGCCCTTCGGTTGTATCGCATAGCTGAGCGCGACGCCTTCGACCACTGCGATGCCGATAGAAATAGGGAACGCCACCGCAAGGCCGGCCAGCTCGATTCCCGCCACCAGAAGCAGGTTGGCGATATTGAAGATAAAACCTCCCGCCAATGCATAGACGATATTGGAGGAGCTCGTCGTTCGCAGATTGGCAAGAAAGGGCTGGCCGCTTGAACCATGGCTGCCCATTGTAAACGCCAGGAGAAGAGCAAGCGCGACGATGCCGAGGACATAGTCCCAATAGAAGAGCTCGAACCGGTAGCCGTGTGTCCATTTATAGCTATTGGCCCAGGAACCCCAGCAGACCGCGCTCAACACCGTCAGAGCCAGAGCCACCGCGAAAGTCGCGGGAAGGTACATGGCGCCTCCTTATTCATTTCACTCCACGTCCTTAACGCACCGGAAGCCAATCGTCCCGGACCGATCGATGCTGGGCGCCATAAGCAGATATTTTCCATGCTCATCCAGCGGGTAGGCGTTCGGGAAATACCAGCCACTTCCCTGCGGCTGGTAATAGCTTCCTCCGCGCAGGATTGCGGCTCGCGTATGACGGTCCACAAATTCGTCCGTCCACTGCCAGACATTACCGACCATGTCCATGACGCCAAATGGGCTCACTCCCTCCGGATTGGCATCAATGTCCGCCGGCGGGACCAGCGTCCGGCCCTTGTCCGGCTTGGGAACGGCGCCGGCCTTCCAGGTGTTCCCCCAGGGATAGAGACGCCCATCCGTTCCTTGCGCCGCGTATTCCCATTCCCACTCGTGGGGAAGCCGTTTCCCCGCCCAGGCGGCATACGCCCGCGCATCGTCCAGCGAAACCCACGTAACGGGCTTGTTGCCCCACCCTTCAGGATAGGTGCTGCTCTTCCAGTCGCGGAGAAAATTGTGATCATCTTTGGGGTGATAGCGCGTGGCGTCCAGGAATCGTTTGAACTGCGCGTTGGTCACGGGATACTTATCTATATAGAAGGGCTTCATAAACATCTCGTGCGCGTGCTGCCTCCGTGGCGCATCCTCCCACGGATACTGCACGTCCAGGCCAATCATGTCGCCACCTTCAATCTCGACGCCGGAGACGCGGAAGAAAAACTTTCCGCCCGGAATGTAAATCATTCCTTGTGGAGTTTGAGCGGCTGGCTGCGTGGGCGCAATCCGCACCAAGTGCTGCGGCAGAAAATGCCATTCGCGCGAGTAGCTGGAAAGAGGCCGCACGGCCAGCTCACGCATCTCACTGAGCAGCCTTTGTCCTTCTCCAGTCAATTGAGGGGTCGCGAGGATCGCCCCATAGCCTTGTGCCTCCATGCCGAAACTTAACTCCGCCGAAGATCCGTGGACTTCCGGCTTCAGTTCCACGCCATGCCACAAATCGTAATAGTGCTGTCCCGGTTTATAGGAGACATCGATTTCAGTCCCGGCCAGAGCAAACTCGTTGCGGTTCACGATAGTCCAAAGCGTCTGGTTTTGCCCCGGCCACTCGCTGGCAAAAACGCCATAGCGCAACATGGGGAAAAACGGCGTCCAGTTGGAGCTTTCCAACAACAGCCAGAATGTCCGCTCAATCTTCGCGATTCGCCGCAGGGCCTCGGCGTCCCGATCGTCTATCTGGTTCCAAATCCCCCAGACGTTCTCCCAACTTTCGTAGCCCGTTCCGTTGAAAAAGGCGTATTGCAGATCGTCGGCTTTGTCACGCGCCCACCGGTTGCAGACGTTCACCATATATCGCCGTTCCAGCCATTTGTTCTGGCTGATCATCGGCTCAAACGGATAGTTCCAATAACCCCAACCGAGGTTGTTCCATGCAATGGCCACATCGTTCTCACCAGTGTCTCCTCCCTCGGGTTCGAAGGCGATCGGGTGACCTGTTTTGTCCGAGGCGTCGCGGAAAACGAGTGGGACCGCGTCCATCGTATCTCCATTAATCCCGTCGGCGCCGATGGCGGCCATGAGATGCGCAATGGTTTCCCAGTCCGGCCGGTCCTCAGGGCGGGTTCCCTGGTCCCATGGATTGTACGGGAACAGCACTCGAACGCCATGCCGGTGAAAATCCTCGACCATGGCTCGTAGCCCTGTAATCCCACCCGGCATATCCCGGATCAGGTCGAACTGGTTGCGATTGTCAATTCCAATGTTGGGATAGGTCGGCCAGATCAGTACGGCGTCAATTCCTCCATAGCGCTTGTTGAGATCATCGAGGTAGCGCTCAACGGTATACCTTCGCATCTCAGGGTCATAGAAATACCGGTCGTGGGCCATCATTTGCGGCTGGATAAACTCTTTCTGAGTCCATTTCAATTGGGGGCGGTCATATTGCGGGCCATCGTAACCGATACGGATCAGCCGCTCAGCCCGCCAATGACGCACGTCTGCCAGCCAAGCCGTCCAGTCATCCACCGAGGTTGGCCGCTCACCGCTCCGCGCGCAGCAGTAGTCACTCGCCTGCGTGGAGTTCGGCGGCCCTGGAATCTGTTCCCCTTGCGGCGGATATTTTACGTCTTGAGAGAACAGCGGCGCCACCAACAGAAAGATCAAAATCCAAAGCAATCCAAGCGTGCATTTGCGCATGAAATCTCTCGCATTGAACCTGTGGGAAGGAATCAAGTTCTATTTAGTGACTCGACTTCGCAAAGCCTGGAGCCGTCAGTGGGCAATCTCACGATTACGGTTTGGCTCCAGGCCACGGCTAGGCTCGCTCTTCACGCCCGTTACTTTTTATAGCGCGGGACGAAGGGATGTCAAGTAGCGCCGGGCTTGAGGCCGGCATCTCGCCAAATGCCGGAGCGCTTGGCGGGGTTGGCGCTACGCCGCGGACAAGATCAACATTCCTAGTTGCCAACAAGTTTCAAGAAAATCCTCCTGAAATTCAGGTCAAGCGGTAGGATACTAAGCAAATGGCTTCACCTGAACGGGAAATACCTGGCTGCTCGGTTACGAAACAGAACGTTCATCATTCTCCTGGTTCTGATACAGGACTGTCATCCGGATCCACGCCGAGTCGGTACATGGTGGAGTGAATGTTGAAGCGAGCCGACGTTGCCGTTGTGGGTGCGGGAATTCTTGGCCTCGCACACGCGTACGTTCTCGCGCGAAGAGGAAAGCGCGTAGTTGTACTCGAACGGTCAAATCGTGCCGTCGGAGCTTCAGTGCGCAATTTTGGCATGGTCTGGCCCATAGGACAGCCTGCCGGCGAGATGCATCGCATGGCACTGAGAAGCCGCGAGATCTGGATGGAAGCTCTCGAAGGTGCTCGCCTTGGTTACAGAGCCACCGGCTCGCTGCACGTCGCTCATTACTCCGATGAAGCAGACGTGCTGCGCGAGTTCGCGGAGATCGGGCCGCCCGCGGGTTACGCGTGCCAGTGGCTCACCGCACGCCAGGCGCTCGACCGAAGCCCAGCCGTTAAAGCGAAGGGGCTCGAAGGCGCGCTGTGGAGTACGGGCGAAATCACCGTCGACCCGAGACAGATCGCAGCCGGTTTCCCTTCCTGGTTGCGCGAGATGGGCGTCGAGCTCCGCTACGGCGCACCCGTGAAAAGGATCGAACTTCCCGTAGTCGAGACCTCGAAGGAGTGCTGGGCAGCAGACGCCGCGGTGGTGTGTTGCGGCGACGATTTCCAGACGCTCTATCCGGAAGTGTTCTCCGGAAGCGGCCTGACCAAATGCAAGCTGCAGATGATGCGCACCGAGCCACAACCGGGTGGCTGGCAACTGGGTCCCGCGCTGGCCGCGGGTCTCACGCTGCGCTTCTATAAAGCGTTCGCCATCTGCACAAGCACGTTGCCGCGCCTGAAGGCGCGCGTCGCTGCCGAAAAACCGGAGTATGAACGCTGGGCAATACACGTGCTTGCTTCGCAGGCCGCGGACGGTGCGATCACGCTCGGCGACTCGCACGAGTACGGCGCTGATCCCGATGTGTTCGATCGCGCTTGCGTCGATGAACTGATCCTGGCCGAGGCGCGCACCTTTCTGAAGCTGCCCTCATGGCGCATCGCGGAGCGATGGCACGGCATTTACTCTTTGCACTCCGAACGTCCGTTTTTTGAATGCGAACCGGCACCCGGCGTGCGCATCGTAACCGCGCCCGGAGGCTCGGGAATGACACTTTCCTTCGGCCTCGCGGAACGAACTGCGGTGGCGATGGGGGCATGAGATCAGCGTGAAACTGACTGCGGTAATTTTCGACTGGGTCGGCACCCTACTGGATCATGGCGGCCGCGCGCCTGTTGCGGCTCTGCGGGCGCCGCGGCGCGTCGGGGTCGGCTTCCGGAAGCTTCACCGGCTCGGATGACGCGGTGCATTTTCCGATCGAACTTCCGCTGCGCTTTCATGATAATATTTGGAGGTGGACATGTACACGTACCCTATCACCGTTGAACGCGAAGGCCGCAAGTACTGGGCGTACAGCGAGGATTTTCCGGGAGTGTATGGACTCGGGAATTCCATCGAGGAAGCCAAGGCTAGCATTCTTGAATCGATGCGTCTGTATATCGAGGAGTGCCGCGCTACGCACCGTCCTGTCCCTCGCGCCCGTACCGTCTACATGGAAACTGTCTCCCTTGCGCTCTAGCGCGGTGCCTCAGACTTTTCGCTTCTTCTTACCTCCAAGAAAGTCCTGTTCTGAGAAGCCCGCGTCCTTGAGGATGCGCAGAAATAATCCGCGTGGTACGTCGCCCGAGTGGATCGGCACGCTCAGCATGGGCCGGACCGCGTGGGTGAGAATCCGGTGTGAGCCTTTCTGGCGTGTCTCCTCGTAGCCGTGCTTGCGCAAGAAGCGGAGCAGTTCCTTCGCCTTCGGCATACCCGATACTTACCTCGTAGGTTTGTCCTTCGTCGCCAAGCGTTGCTTCGTCCGATCCTCTTGCGTGATACGTTGGGCAGCGGGCTTTACCGGTTGTTCTTGGGACTCCAGTTCCTTGATCCGCTCTCCTGCGAAGAGTCGTGTCACATGGCTCCGCGGCGCCTCGTCCACTCCGTACGTCTCGTCGTAAGGTCCGCGAAAGATTTCACGGGGCAAAGCGAACCGAGCATATGGATTCTCGCATACAACGACTCGCAGTTGGGTCAGAGAGACATCCCGCTCTGTACCTCGAGCATTGGTCATGGCTTCGAAATGCTCCTCAAACGTCAGTTCCCGGCCGAGTTCCTGTTCCCACTGCTTCACGGCGATGTCAAACCTCCGTTTTCCGACACCCATCTGTTGCAGGACCGCGACGGCCGAGATCGTGCTGTTCTGAGGCTCCATCGGCTTCGGAAGCTTGCCTTTGCCGTAACGAACCATCTTCCCCCCGCCACCGAAGAAACCGTCTTCTAACTGGTCGGAGAGCGCCCCGCGCCTTGGGTCAAAAGGGATCCTGAAGGCCATG
The DNA here is from genome assembly GCA_030040995.1 of Terriglobia bacterium. Classification (GTDB taxonomy): domain Bacteria; phylum Acidobacteriota; class Terriglobia; order UBA7540; family UBA7540; genus JASHON01. The sequence continues at coordinate 23,107 of JASHOS010000150.1, forward strand.
TTGCCCAGCATCGCGCCGTACACAAACTGCCAACTGAGATCCACGAGAGGCTTTTCTCGATTGTACAGAATCAAACAGCAACAGTAATTCTTGAGCTCTTTGAACTTCTTCCTTCCGGCGTCGATCTTTTCCCTGATCGGCCCATAGGGATCATAGACGCCGAAGCCCGGCCTGAAGTCAGCGGCGGTTGCTTCGAACTGCTTCACCTCCAGCAGGATCACCTTTTGGCCCACGTGAAGACGATAGTCGGGCCTTTGGGCGGAGTCGCCCAATTGTGGTTCAAACTGGAACTCGGTCAGGCCTTGGGAAAGTAGGTAGGCTTCAAGCAATTGCTCCGATTCGGTCACAGCGATCGCACCCGTCTGTTCGTTGCGGTGAATTTCGAACCCCAATTTCATCAATGTGCGTGTTGCATCTGTTGAAATGAAGTCCGAGGGCGACACATCCAAAGCGAGCGACAGGACCTGCTTCGGGGGATATTTCTTGCCGCCGACAGTCACGAAATAGGTGTCAACGTCGCCCGGAGCCGCGTGCTCGACGGCGTCTTCTACCTCGGTTCTAGTCAAAGAATAGGCCTTCCCACGCAGCCTGAACCTCACAGCCTCTTCTGCCATTGTTCTCGTCCTCCTCCTGGAGAACTCCTAAAGTACTATAATACAACTATCGATGTCAAGCGATTTCAGACGCTGGCGGGAGCGAACGGGTTGGATTGGCCCGTCGGTTCGAGCATACAGGCGCAAGACAAGTCCCCCCTTATCGGCTACTGTTTACCCAGGGACTTAAGGTCGCCATCCTCGCTTCCGGGCCCACCGACAAGCCAAGTTGCCGGTAGACGGCCTCACCACCTATCTGATGCCCTGGGGGCTCGGGGCAAGTGATCGGCAATGCAGAACCTGAGACCCCTGATGTGCGACAGAATACCGACTCTTCTCGCATTCTTGCCTGCGTAAGGCGGTTGAGTTGACCCTGATGGGCCTTGCTCCCTGGGCTGAACGATGTCGCCGCTTCGCGGCTTAAGCTGTTCGATCGGACGCTGCGCAAAAATCGCCGTGCCCGTCACCGTCAGATCTGTTCCTACCTTCTCAATCGAAACCGCTATTCTTCCACTTGCGGAGTGATCTGTAGCGTCGGCACGCTCGTGCTCGTCACCGGGCGACCAGCCGCCCTGGGGCCGGCATTTTAGCTTCCTCGCGCCGCTACATGGGTTCCAAAAGGAGGATCCATGAGTGAAGGCGAGATGGGCAAACCATTCAACGAGGCCGTCAAGGCCCCTCGTCTCGCCCAGCCGTGCAGCCCCTCGGACGCGAGCCTTCTGGCTCCATGCTATTTTATCAATGTCAATCGCACCGTGATTGCTCAACTCCGCCGCAATTCGCTGGGCCTTTCGGAACTGGTGTTCCAGGGCATCACGCACATCGCCCCCGCGGGCAGTATTGTATTCACGTTCCCCATAATCGCTGGCCAGGCGGGACCGGACATGCCGGTCTCGTTACTGCTGTCCACGCTCGTGTGCTTCCTTATCGGGAATACGGTGGCGAATTTCTCTAAGTACATGCCGTCGAGCGGTGGCTACTATTCTTTCGCCACCCGGGGGCTGGGGAGCCGCAGTGGCTTCATGGCGACCTGGAACTACCTGCTCTACGACCTCCTGGGGCCGGCCGGATCCCTGGGGTTTCTCGGCTACCTGCTGTCGGACACCCTGCAAAACGAACTCGGCGTGAACATCCCGTGGTGGCTGGTCGCGGGAGCGTCATTTGCCCTCGTTTGGTTTCTCACTCGCTATGGGATCCGGCTCTCGATGCACACCACCGCATTATTGGGCAGCATCGAGATGATGATTATGTTGGCGCTCGCAATCACTTTCCTGTTCCATCCGGGGCCGGGTTCCAGTTATGTCGCGCCCGTGAGGTTCTCGTCGTCGCCGCACCACTTCGGTGGCATCCTCGGCGGCATGGTCTTCTCGATCCTGGCGCTAAGCGGCTTCGAGGCGCCGGCGCCACTTGCCCAGGAAAGCCGCCGGCCGGGAATGTTCATCGGGCGGGCGGTTAACCTCTCACTGCTGGCTACCGGCATCTTTTACGTCTTCACATCGTATGCGAGCGCGATCGGCTGGGGCACCGGCCACATGGCTGCGTTCGCCGCCAGCCCTAATCCCTACTACGCCCTTGGGCGCGCACAGTGGGGGGCAGGCTGGTGGCTCGTAGTGCTGGCTCTCATCAACAGCGCGATTGGGACGGGCATGGCCTGCACAAATGCGGCCTCCCGGGTGATGTACACGATGGGCCGGGCGGGCACCCTCCCTGCCCGTTTTGGCAGGATTCATCCCGTTCATCAAACACCCACGTTCGCTATTGCCTTTATCCAGCTATTCGGTCTTGGGGCAGTTCTGATCGTCGGCGTGCTCTTCGGGCCCGCAGACATATTCGCCTTTCTCAGCACGCTCGCCGCTCTCGGTGTGATCATCCTCTATGCCATGGCGAACCTGGCCCTGACGTCCTACATCCGCCGTGAGCACCCGGATGAGTTCCGTGTCTGGCGGCACGTGGTGGTGCCTTGGGTCGGAAGTCTGGCGCTGCTTCCCGTCCTCTTCGTGACCGTCTATCCAGTACCTGCTTGGCCCTACAACGTCACGCCGTATCTGTTCGTCGTGGCGCTCATCGCCGGCTTTGGCTACATGCAGTGGTGTGAGTCGCGCCGTCCGGGTGCGCTCCGTCGCGGCGCGACCATGCTCATCGGACACCGCAGCGACGCCGGAGGCGATGTCGACTGGGACTCGCCTGCCTCCCCAAATTAGCAGCGTCAAGTTGTTCGATAACATCGGCCTTGGTGAGCTAAGCGCTGAACTGTTGGGGCCGCTCCTCCATACGCAAGGGGGCGTTCCGTGCGCCAGCCGACCCTCCGCAGTCGCCCAGTTTTTACCTAGCTTCAGCGTTCTGGTCGGATAACGAGCTACTCTTCCATAATTGGATAAAGGAAGGGTTGGCGACCATCCTCGCATAATCGGAAAAGGCTATGCCGGCTTGTGTGATCTATTCCTAGGAGGAACCTGAGTCGGGATCATTTGGAATTGGCCTGTTATAGCTTCGGATCTGGCAGTCGATCCCTACGGGCGATATGATTCAGAAGGGCCGGACGGCTGTCGACCAATTTGAGACGTCGGCTGCAGCAGATCAGCAGAGGAACGATCACTGATGCGGACCGATGCAAAGACGGCGGCGTTCGGCATGATCGAGCACAAGGAGCACACGAACATGAAGCCAAAGAACACCATCTGCCTCTGGTTCAACAAGGACGCGCACGAGGCGGCGCGCTTCTACGCCGCCACCTTTCCGGATAGCAAAGTAACCGCTGTTCACGAGGCCCCCGGTGACTATCCGGGTGGCAAGAAGGGCGATGTGCTCACGGTGGAGTTCACCGTCCTGGGCATCCCCTGTCTCGGTCTCAATGGAGGCACGGCGTTCAGGCACACCGAGGCCTTTTCCTTCCAGATCGCGACGGAGAATCAGGAAGAGACGGACCGTTACTGGAACGCGATCGTCGGCAATGGCGGCACGGAAAGCCAGTGCGGTTGGTGCAAGGACCGCTGGGGCCTCTCCTGGCAGATCACCCCGCGCGCGCTAACCGATGCGTTAGCGACTGGTGGCAGTGAGGCAAAGCGTGCCTTC
>JASHOS010000013.1 GCA_030040995.1 Terriglobia bacterium
CCATGCCCTCGGCAGCCATCAACACGATCCGGGCCCGGAGCACGAGTTTCTGTGCCGTGCTTCGTCCTCGTATCCACCGATTCAGTATCGATCGTTGTTCTTCGGTCACTCTCAACGGCTTCGCTGGTTTCCACATGAGCGAAGCTAACACAAAGAAGGCCTCATTGTCTACCTATTTATGTGGCATATGACTAGGGTGTTTTGCCGAACGCGAGCGGGTGGCTCTGGAATTCGCGGGGAAGCTGACGACGGACTCCACCCGTGTGAGCGATGATCTATTCGCGAAGCTACGCGCCCATTTCGATGAAGGCGAGATTGTGGAAATCGCCGCCGTCGCCGGAATATTTAATTACTTCAACCGCGTGAATAACGCCCTCCAGATGGAACCCACCTTGTAACACCCGCTCCACTTGAGATAGCCAATGGACGGGTACAACTTGCCCGACCCTGGTAGATTTTCGGTGCGGTGATTGAAGGGGACGGCTTGCCTTCCCCCTACATCGCCTTCGGATGTCGATGGATTAGGGGTTGGTAAACACCCGCCCGCCTTGCATAAACCTGCGCTGTGCATGATAATACGGTAGCATTTGGGCTCTCCCTAAGCTCGCGTCCAGGAGGGAAATTACACCCGTCCTATGAGGTGTCCGTATTGCCAAACTGAGAACCGGAGCGACGCGCTGGAGTGTGCCCACTGCGGCAAGTCACTCTTTGATTTCTCGAGTGCTGAAACCCTCGCGGGTGAGACGGTCGCCGCCGAAGCGATGGAGGCCAACCGCCATGCAGGGTCTAAAGCCGTTGGAGTCGTCACGCCTCCGCCCGTGGTTTCGAGCGGCGCGTCCTGGACAGCTTCTCCGGGGTTTTCCGTACTGCTCGAGCCTGGCGCCAGATTCGGTCCGCGCTATCAGATCGAGTCGTTGCTCGGCAAGGGTGGCATGGGGCTCGTGTATAAGGCGCATGACCTGGAGCTTAACCGCACCGTAGCGCTCAAGCTGGTTCGCCCGGAGTTGACGGCAGAGGGGGACGCTGTCCAACGGTTCAAGCAGGAACTGCTGCTTGCCAGCCGCATTTCTCATAAAAACATTCTCCGCATTCACGATCTTGGCGACGTCAGCGGAGTCAAGTTCATCTCCATGGCCTACGTCGAGGGAGATGACCTGAGCCGGCTTTTGAAGAAGCGCGGTCGGATCGCCTTGGATCAAACGCTGAAGCTTGCCCGTCAATTGTGCGGAGCGCTCGACGCCGCGCACAGCGAAGGAATCATTCACCGCGACTTGAAACCCCAAAATATTCTGATCGACCACGAAGGCAACGCTTTCGTTTCCGACTTCGGCTTGGCCAAGTCCCTGGAAGCAAACGCCGCCGAAATGACACAAGCCGGACAAATCCTCGGCACGCCGCGCTACATGGCGCCCGAACAGTTGGAAGGAAAGGCGGCAGACGCTCGAACGGATATTTACGCATTCGGCTTGATCCTGTACGAAATGGTTACGGGCGATATTCCCTCTAAAGCCAGTTCCGTGCCGCAGTTGATGCTCCAACGGCTCAGCCAAAAAGTGAAGAACCCCAAGGCGTTGAATCCGGAGACGCCGGATTATCTGGCTCAAATCGTCATGCGCTGTTTGGAGGTGGATCCGGACCGGCGCTATCAATCGGCGCGCGACATCCTTAAGGACCTTGACGCCGGCCGCGCCGTCAAGCCGGCGCACAGCGTCCAGATCACCGTAGCCATGCCGGGAGAGCGGAATTGGCTTTATGGCGCGGCAATCATCGTGCTGATTGGAATCACGCTCGCCGTTTTTCTGCTGCATCGATTCATCCGGCCGCATCCGGCTAACCGGACGGCCATTACCAGCGTTCCTTCTCTCGCTCAAGGAAAATATCTGGCGGTGCTTCCCTTTCGCGTTCTGGGCAATCAAGCGTCGTTAGGGTACCTCGCGGAAGGCGTCAGCGAGGCGCTCTCGGCAAAGCTTTTCAGCCTGCAAGGACTTCACCTGGTTTCGGCTTCCACCGCTCGCGGCGAATCCACGCCACTTTCCAGGATTGCGCGAGACCTGGGCGTGAACCTGGTGGTACGCGGAACGTTGCAGGGCGACACCAACGAGATTGCGATTGTGGTAAACCTGGAGAACCTCGCAGGCGGAGGGTTGGTCTGGCAGCAGGAATTCACCGGCTCGCCGAAGGATTTGCTCACCCTTGAAGACCATATCTCCGCCAGTTTGATTGACGCCTTGCAGCTCCACCCCGGCCCGGCCGAATTGGCCCGCTCGACCGAGCATCCTACCGAAAATGTCGCGGCCTACAGCCTCTACCTCAAAGGGCAGGAGGCAATGCGGGGCCTGCCCGGCGCAGCAACCGTTCAGCAGGCCATTGATTCATACCAAAGCGCGCTGAAACAGGATTCGAGTTTCGCGCTCGCCTACGCCGGCTTGGCAAGCGCGAGCCTGAGGATGTACAGGCTGAAAAAGGACCGGTTCTGGGCAGACCAAGCCCTGAGCGCCGCCCAGCAGGCCCAGGAGCTCAATAGTAGCCTCCCGGAGGTTTATCTGGCGCTCGGGGACGTTTACCGCGCGACGGGAAAGAGCGCAGAGGCGATTAGTGATCTGAACCACGCCCTGACTTTGGCGCCCAACTCGGATGAAGCATACTTGCTTCTTGGCAAAGCGTATAGCGCGGAGGGCAACCTCAAGCAGGGTATCCCTGCTCTCAAAAGGGCGGTTCAAATCGACCCTTATTACTGGGTGAATCCAGATGAGCTCGGCAAGGCATACTATGCCGCTGGCAATTATGCGCTTGCCTTGCGCGCCTTCCAGCGCGTGGCGCAGCTTGCGCCGGATAAAGCAGCGGGGTATGAGAACAGCGGAGACGTCTATATGCAGGAAGGCAAGTTCGGACAGGCCGTCCCTTCGCTGACCAGGGCTTTGCAGTTGAGCCCGTCGTTCCAACAGTATTCGAACCTCGGCATCGCGTACTTTTATACGAAGCGATATGCGGACGCCGTGAAGGAGTTCGAGCACGCCCTTGCGCTCAGCCCGAATCAGGAAGACGTGGTGGGAAATCTAGCGGAAGCGTACTTATTCAGCGGACAGAAAGATAAGGCCCAGCAAACATTCAACCATGCCATCAGCCTAGCCTACAAGGATCTCCAAGTAAATCCTCGCGACGCCGACACCATGGCAGATCTTGCAATGTATTGGGCAAATGAAGAGCAGCCCACCCAGGCGATGGAGACGATCCAAAACTCACTTTCCATCGATCCGGAGAACCCACAGTCGCTCTATAACAAAGCGGTAATTGAGAGCTTGGCAGGCCAGCCGCAAAAAGCTCTACAGTCGCTCGATGCAGCCTTCAAGAAAGGGTTTCCACCGCTACAGGCGGTTAGCGATCCTGAGTTATCAAGCCTTCAGAATCGCCCGGACTTTCAGCAGCTTGTCAGCCGCTTTAGCCACAATAACTAGGCCCGATTTTTTCCCTCATCGTGAGCTCGCCCAGAGCTTTCGCCGCTCGTTCCACCAGCCAAGACCGAGCACGCCAAAGGCGGTGGGAATTAGCTCCGACAACATGCCCGGCTCCGGGACAGGGTCGACAGTTACGGTCGCCGGTTGAAAATCCGTAAGGGCACACGCCGTATCATCGGGACCGCACGTCGCATCGGCCCCAAAGAAGAAGTCCGTAGCGTTCGGTATAGACTCTCCGGCAGAAAACGTTATGCTGACCTGCGTATTGGGGCCAATCTCTCCGTTCGGACAATTGTTGCTCGTCAAGTAACTATCTGCATTCACGCAGTCGATAGTCTGCGTGTCGAAGTCGGAGGGTGTTGTGAATGTCAACGTGAGTGAGCTGATAACTGAGCCGGTCAGGTTGTTGAGTGCGAGACAGGCTGTCTCGCCACTGAGCACACTCGGGATTCCGGTGTTAGAGCAACTCTGCCAAGAGACAGAAATTGATGTGTTCGTGTTGAAGATGTTGGTTACGGAAGCGTCTGTGTTGCCAGGGTCGAGAATGATCCGCATGTCGCTGTTGTCAGCCATCGCTGAAACGGCGAATGCGCAAACTGCCGCCACAACCGCGAGCACGGTTACAGCTCGGTTGATTTTCACGGGTGACCTCCTCCTAAACTGCTCAGCGCCCCATAATCTTCCAATCCGCTACGACGAACGCCGAGTTAGATTTGGTGTGACTTTACTCCAGTCGGTTGCTCACGTCAAGTATGTATTTAAGCAAAAACGTGAAATTGATTGTTAATTAAAGAGTAAATCACGCCGCACTATTTAAGTATTTTGAAACCTTCAGCCCGCCCTCAACAGGTCGCGTCAAAGTCCGGATAGGGCGGTTGTAGCGCAGCGTTCGCCTTGTAACGCTGCGGCTTTTTCGTGCAGTGACAAACCGCAGGGATAAAAAGCGAGCCCCGCGCTACAAAAACGCACTCCAAACCGTAATAAGCCCGACTTTGACGTGACCGTGCCGCGCTCAATTCCCCTGCGGGAGGGGCGGAAGATGCGGATGATGGTTCGGATAAGGCGGAGGTGAGTAATGCGGCTGCGGGCTTTTCTCAAGCATCTGCATGGCCACGGCAACCGCCTGCTCGAGTTGCGGATCGTGACCTTCACGGGCGAGCTTCGGATCTTGCCACACCTCAACGTCTGGCGGGATTCCGTGGTTTTCCACCACCCAATGGCCGTGCAATCCTCCAATTGCCCAACGCGGCGCCGTGACGCCGCCGCCGTCCATCAAATCCGGATAACCGCCAATCCCCACCAGTCCACCCCATGTTCTCACACCCACCAGCGGACCAATGTGGGCCTTACGGAAGTACCAGGGCAGCGCGTCGCCGCCTGATCCGGAGAACTGGTTGATCACCATAACCTTCGGCCCAAAGATCGCCTCGGGTGGCTCGACGTATGTTTTACCGTACCGTCCTTCCGTGATCGCCATCGGCTTCCGCCCCAGATACTCGACAATGTAATCAGCAAGCTGGCCTCCGTGATTGAACCGCTCGTCGATGATGGCGCCTTCTTTCTCCACCTGTGAGAAGAAGTAGCGGTTGAAATTCGTGAACCCGCCCACGGCGGTATCCGGCAGATAAACATAGCCCAGCTTGCCGCCGCTGAGCTGGTCCACTTTGCGGCGGTTGCTGGCGATCCAATCCAAATTCCGCAGAGCTTTCTCTGTAGCGACGGGGATCACCGTTACCTCGCGAGAGCCTGTGTCGTTGGGGTTCGGGCCAACTCTCAGCGAGACCTGTTTTCCGGCCATGTTTTGGAAGAAACTATAGACATTATCCGTGCCGTAGAGCTCGCGTCCATCGACGGCCAGCAGATATTCGCTGGGCTTCACGTTGACTCCCGGCTGGGTGAGGGGGGCGTGAAGTTGCGGGTTCCAGTTTTCACCGTTGTAGATCTTGGTAAACCGGTAGCGATTGTTCTCGATCGCGTAGTCAGCGCCCAGCAGGCCCACGCTCACCTCCGGGGAGGGTGGCTCGTAGCCACCTTCCACGAACATGTGGCCGACGGACATGTAGCTGAGCATTTCGCGGAAAAGCAGGTTCAAATCGTCGCGGCTGGCGAGACCGGGCAGGTAAGCCGCAAATTCCTTCTCCGCCGCGTCAATGTCGTAGCCGTGAAAGTGCGGATCGTAAAAGAAGGCATGTTCGATGCGCCAGACTTCGTGGTACATCTGGTTCCACTCTTCGCGCGGCACAACGTAGACCTGCATGCCGTCCGTGTTGAGCATGCCCGCGCCGGGCTTCGCCGGGCTTTCGGACGAAGTGATGAACCAATGGGGGCCCTGCTGGTAGAGCATCTTGCTGCCGTCGAAGGACAGGGCAAAACCGGAAACGGCGCCTACGATGGTTTCCGTCTGGCGCTTCTTGAGGTCAAATTTGGTCACCGTCAGGCTGGGAGGGCCGAAGTGTATTTGGACGACGGGCGCCTGCACCAGGAACAGCTCACCCGTTTTCCCGGCTGCGAGACCCACGTAATTCGCGGCGGGTACCGGCAGGGCCAGCGTACGCTGAAGAATGCCGCTGAAATCAATCTCCACCTTCACGGGCGCCTTCTTCTTGTTCTTCGAAGCCGCTGGCGGCGCAGGTTGCGGGTTTTCCCCGGCGGGTTTTGTCACCTTTTCTTCATCGCTCTCGGGCAGGAGCGGCGACGGCACATTCTTGCCGAGCACCACCACGTAAGCATGGCGCGTCACCGGATGCGCTTCGCTCGTCATATCGAGCCAGCCCGTCGTGAGACCCATATCCGTGCTGGAGGTGAAATACAGGTATTTTCCGTTCTGATCGAAAACCGGATAAAGACAATCGCTCATCCCGTCCGTAATCTGCGTAGCTTTCTGGCCGGTAAGTGAATAGACGAAAACGCCCCGAAGGTGGTTCGGCAACTCTTTCGTATACGTCAGCCACTCGCTATCCGGCGACCAGGTAGGATCAAATTCATGAAGCGGTGTGCCGAAGAGGTCGGTATCAACTTTAACGGGCGTTGGATGCGCCAGGTCAACGTACCACAGGTTCATAGCCTGGTCGCTAAAGACCAATTTCTTGCTGTCCGGCGACCATGCAAGGTCATAATAGTAGGCCCAATGCTGATGGAGTGGAATCGTCCGCACCGATCCCAGGCCTGTTTGGTTGCGGATGCGCAGGTCGTATTCGCCCGCGCCATCGGAAAAATAGGCGACCCATTCCCCATCCGGCGACCAGGCCGGATCGCGGTCTTCGACGCCCGGGCTATTGGTGAGATTGCGGATGTCGCCCTTCTTGACCGGGACCGTAAGAATCTCGCCGTGCGCTTCAAACACCGCGCGCACGCCTGCCGGCGAGATCGCATAATTTTCAATCTGCTTCGCCACATTTTCAAAACGGGGACGCAATTGAGGCATATCCGCGGCGATGGTAATGGGCACTCGCTTCGCGCGGTGGGTCTTGAGATCAAACAGGTGAATCTGGCCGAATTGAGAGTAGACAATCGCGCCCGGCCCGGCCGAAGCCGAGAGAATATCAAAGCCGCTATTCTTGAGGACCTGGGTTACCTTTTGGGTTTGAGTGCTGTACGCAAACAGCGTCACCGGACCGCTGCGGTCGGAAAGAAAGTACACCGTGTTCCCAACCCACATGGGATCGTTGTCATTGGAATTCTCGCGAGGAATTTTCACCACGCTTGAATCGGCGAGATTGGCAATCCAGATGGGCGTTGTCTGTCCGCCTCGATAGCCTTGCCAGAACGGCTCCCAGCGGAAATTAGGGACGTAGGCCAAGTGTGTTCCATCGGGAGAATAGGATCCGCGCTCCGCCATGAGCAGCGGAAGTTCCGTGGGAAAGCCACCAGTGACCGGAACAGTGTAAAGCTGGTCGGGGTCGGAATAACTATATCGGGCAGACCTGAAGAGAACGCTCTTGCCGTCTGACGTCCATCCCACGGCGATATCCGGACCCGGATGGTAAGTGAGGCGGGTGGGCTCTCCACCCGAAGCGGAGACAACGTAGACGTCTACATTTCCATTGTAGTTTCCGGTAAAGGCGATCGTGGAGCCGTCCGGAGAGAAATAGGGTGTGGCCAGCCTGTCCTCGCCCGTCACCAGCCGGTGCGCCTGCCCCCCGTCACGGCTCACAATCCAAATGTCTCCGCCGTAGGCAAACGCGATCTGAGTCCTGCTGACGGTAGGATTCTGCAGGAGCAGCAGATCCGCTGATCGAGCGCGAGGAATTGCGACGACGCCAATCAAAACTGCACCCAGCAATTTCAGCAGCGCATTTCTCATCTCGATTCTCCCGAACGTTAGGACATGGAACCAGGTTTGTGGACGGTCGTCATCCTGAACAGTCCAAATTGTTTCGCCCGCCATCCCCAAAACGTCCGGAAAAACCCGGTGCCATCCCGCCGGGCGGGAGGACGGCGCGATTGCGTAGTATATGCCAACAGGCGCGAGCGTGTCCCTAAAAAAGTAATGCCAGCAGCAATCCTGGTGACAAGGTCGGGCTAGTCGAGAGCGACTGCGACATAGGGACATCAGCGAAGGTGCGCCCTTTCAGGGGTTCAGTTGTAAACAAAGACTCGCATCCGAGCTGGGCGGTGGCGCAGCCGGAAGCTTCAAGGTATAGTGTTCACCGATGGCAGTGAAGTTTCGCGACTATTACGAAGCTCTGGGCGTTCCCCGGAACGCGAGCCAGGATGAGATCAAGCGGGCGTATCGAAAGCTTGCCCGCAAGCTCCACCCGGATGTTAACCCCGGCGATAGGGCAGCGGAGGAACGCTTCAAGGAGATCAATGAAGCTAACGAGGTACTCTCCGATCCGGAGAAGCGGCGGCGCTACGATGAGTTGGGCGCAAACTGGAAGGCCGGAATGGACTTCACGCCGCCGCCCCGAGAAGGAGAACCCTTCCGGGAACAGGCGGGGGGCACGGGCGAGCCATTTCGGGGCAGTGATCGTTTCAGCGACTTTTTCGATACAATCTTTGGAGGCCGCGGCGGCGGCGCCGGTTTTAACTTCTCCGCACGCGGCGCCGACGTGGAATCGGATGTTTCGATTTCACTCCAAGAGGCCCACCACGGCACGCAACGGGTGGTGCGCATTCCCATGGAAGAACCCTGCCCGGCGTGCGGCGGATCAGGAACGAAGGACGGTAAAGCATGCCCTGTTTGCGGCGGAAGTGGCACGCAGACCAGAGTTGAGAGCTTTACTGTGAATATCCCTAGAGGTGTTCAGGATGAATCGGTAATCCGTGTACCGCGCAAGGGGGGTGCAGGATTAGGCGGTGGTTCGCGTGGCGATCTCTACTTCCGCGTTCACATTCAGCCGGATGAGCGCTTGCGCCTTCGGAATGGCAGCGACACCGAGCTTGAGGTGCCCGTGGCTCCTTGGGAAGTGGTCCTCGGAAGCACGGTAAGTGTGCCGACACTGGATGGGAGTGTCGAGATGCGCGTTCCGCCGGGCAGCCAGGGAGGTCAGATCCTGCGTTTGCGGGGCAAGGGCCTCGCAAAGCCGGGTGGCGGCCAGGGCGATCAGTATGTTCGCCTCAAGATCGTCGTGCCTTCGAAGCCGACTGATAAGGAAGTCGAACTGATGCGGAAGCTGGCGGCCGATTCGGACTTCCACCCACGGAAGTCCTGGAACTGAGGTGGACGATGGCTGATAAAGAGCCCGAGGTGATTCACTGGCGAACGGAATATTCCCTGCTGACCCTGGAAGAACTGGCCGGCACGGCGGGCTTGGTCCCGGAACTGGTCGAGAAGTTTATCGATTACGGGCTGGTTGAGCCCGCGAGCGCCGCAGGTCCTCAGCCGTTGTTCCATGTATCCTCAGTCGAGCGCCTGCGGCGCGTCATGCGCTTAAGGCGTGACCTCGGCGTGAACCTGGAGGGTGTTGCTGTGATCCTGGAAATGAGAGATCGCATGGAGAACCTGCGAAAAGAGCTGAATCGGTTGCGCAGGAGGTTCGGCTTAGCGGAATGATGTGAGCCCAAGGAGTCATGCATCAAGGATCGTCGGGAAGGCGGCGGATCGCATAAGCAATTTGCTCGTTCGCTGGTGCTCCGCAGGCAGCGGACCAGTACCCTTCGAAGCCTTCTCCCATTGGATTGATCGGCATAATAGCCCACGTATCCGGGTGACAGTCGATTGCTGACCGCACCTCCTCCTTTAGCCGCTTTTCGAACGGCTCCAGGCGGACGAATCGACCTTTAAGAAGCCGCGCTACGACGTTCATCAACACCCCTGAGGTCGAGTTCCAACTGCGCGACGATCACCGCGATCGCTGTCGGAACGACTTATTGCCCGTGGTGCTTGCACCCGCCGTGCAGCGATTGACACCGCAGCAGTTAGCGTGACAGCCGGTGATCACTGAGCTCTCATGGAGACGCCAGCAAGGGACCGGAAATCCGCGTAATTCGGCGCTTGCGGCGAGGACCTCCCACGCTTGACATCATGATTTCGAAAACATAGCATCAAGATGTGCGCACCACTCTCACTCTCGATGACGACGTCGCCGCCAAGCTGCGAGCCGAAACACGGGATTCTGGCGAGTCCTTTAAGCAAGTCGTGAACCGCGTCCTCCGTCTGGGCCTCCACTCCCAGACCCGGTTGCAAGGCCTCGCCCCCTTCAAGGTCAAGCCATTCAACATGGGACTGCGGCCGGGATTGAACCTTGATGATGTCTGGGGACTCATTGATCTCCTGGACGACCTGGACCGCCGATGATCTTGATTGACGCTAACCTTCTGCTTTACGCGTACGACGACCATTCGCCCCATCACGCCGCTGCCCGCCGCTGGCTTGAACGGACGCTCTCAGGCCCCGAGCCGGCAGCCCTTTCGTGGACCATCCTGCTGACCTTTCTCCGTTTGGCAACTGATCCGCGTGTTTTCCAGCAACCGCTTTCCATGTCCCGGGCCACCGAGGTTGTGGCGGGCTGGCTGGGCAGCTCGCGCTTTACGGTGCTCCAGGCTGGAGAGCGCCATTGGGAAATCCTCCGACGCACCCTGATAGATGGACAAGCGTCGGGCAAACTCGTAATGGACGCACATCTGGGAGCACTCGCCATTGAACACGGAGCCACGCTGGCCAGCGCTGATCGCGATTTCATACGTTTTCCGGGATTGCGCATTTTAAATCCTCTCCAAGTCGCGGACGGGCCTTATGAATAGGGGTTTCGCTTTCCCGAAGTTTCATTTGCGACCTTCACCGTTCATTTCGCTCCCGCTAACAGCGCCAGCTCGCGCCATTTCCAGAAACAATCCACGTTGCGAAAACCTATTCGCTTGAGCCAGTCCAACTGTATCTCAACTGAGACACATTGATTTGAGGCATCTTCCTGCTCGTTGCTGTTCGCTGCCAGCGTCTCGATTCTCAAGACGCGCGGCAATTTCTTGAGGACCTGGATTCTCTCCCGATTCAAATAGAGGCAATGACGCAAAAGCTTCTCCGTTTGCACATTCTTCCACTCGCACAGCAACACGGACTGACGATCTATGACGCGGCGTATCTTGAACTGGCCATACGGCACGGCGTACCGCTGGCAACGCTTGACGACGATTTGCGCAAAGCTGCACGCGCCTCAGCACTTTCTCTAGGCGAAGCATAATCTTGGGCGAGCTTAACCCGATTCATATTCTCTCGCAGCGTAGCTGTAGCTCAGCGTTCTTCAAATAAATCAGCTATTGATGCGCCGGTGAAATCCGGGCGGTCACAATGCGGTCGAGCATGGGGAAATCTCTCTCGAGATAAGCGTTGCCGTCACGCTGAATCATAGATTGATCGGGCCCGTTCCCCTGCGGCGCGCCTTCGCCGTAGCCGCTATACAGCGAGTCCACGACATTCATTCCCTGGACTACTTGGCCGAAGGCAGAAAATCCCTGAGAATCCAGTGCGGCGTTGTCGTGAAGGTTGATGAAGACTTGGGTGGTGCGCGTGTTCGGTCCACCGGTCGCAAACGTAATGTAGCCACGCAGATTACTTTTGGTCACCGGGTCGTCAGGGATGGTGGCGTTCACCCACGCGCGCGAGATTCTTGGGTTCGGGCTGATTCCGAACTGCACCACGAAGCCCGGAAGGACGCGGAAGAAGCTCGCGCCGTCATAAAAATGCTCCCTGACCAGATTGTAGAAACGGTCGGCTCCGTGCGGCGCCCAGGCGCGCGTCACCTGGACGACAAAGACGCCCTTTGTGGTCTGGAAGCTTGCGTCGTAGACGGCGGGCGACTCTGCCCGCAGCTCGGCCGGATGGAGGAGAATGGTGTTGACTTCTCGCGCCCGGCTTGAACAACGTGCCAGGCCTAAGACCGCGATGACTGATCCTAAGATCAGTATGAAAACGGAGATTCGCATTTTTTCACTCTTTCCACGTTCTTAGCAAGATTTCGCACTAGGGACGGCACTCCTCAGCAATCCTTGTGAGCACCCCCCTCACCCGCCTGCGGGCAGGAGCCGCTCCGTCGCTGAAGCTCTGGAGCGTAAGCGACCTTCGGTGGGCGCAGGCCCGGCCCGCGCCGGCTAGAGAAAGCGCCGGCCGCGGTCCACCCTCTCCCGTAAGCGGGAGAGGGCTGAATTCAGAGTGAGGGCGCGTCGTTACGTCACGACCGAAGTCGTGCCCTGATACACCGCCGAAGTGACGCTGCGGCTTTTTCGTGCAATGACAAACCGCAGGGCTATAAAGCGAGCCCTGCGCTACAAAAACGATTGCCGCCCGCGGGCGGGGCGGTCGAACGTGATCCCCAATTCTTTCACCATCTCGAGCGCGGCCCGGTACGCCGTTGTCACCGTGACTCCCTCCATGCAACGAAAATCAATCGGACACACTCGCAGGCCGCAGGGATTGCACTCGACCGTGTGCTGGACAGCCATCGCATAAGGTCCCAGCGGTCCCGTGGCATGGTAGTCGGTCGAACCAAAAATGGCTATAACCGGCAGACCTAGGGCGGAGGCGATGTGCATGGAACCCGAATCATTCGTGATCACCAGCCGGCACCGTTCCAGCAGTGCCATCGACTGGTCCAATGTTGCCTCGCCCGCAACGACGCTCGGTGTGTGGCTCATTTCCTGAGCGACTTCCTCCGCCAATTGTTTTTCGGCGCGAGAGCCAAAAATGAGCACATCAGCGTTGAGCGCCGCGATCAGGCGGTCTGCCAAGCCGGCAAAGCGACTGG
This sequence comes from Terriglobia bacterium, assembly GCA_030040995.1. Taxonomy (GTDB): domain Bacteria; phylum Acidobacteriota; class Terriglobia; order UBA7540; family UBA7540; genus JASHON01. The sequence continues at coordinate 12,638 of JASHOS010000013.1, forward strand.
CCGGCCAGCGCTTTGCCGGGCCAAACGAAGCGCCAGGAACGAGCCCCACCAGGAATCTTGGCCCGTGCAGTCCTAGGGACTGCAGATAACTCTCTGCCCAGGATTTCTCCTCGCGCGTAATCTCCAGCCAAGCCTCGTCCAGGGCGCGCGACGGCTCAGGCCGGGCAATCAGGCCGCACCGGAACAGCAGATGCAGGTAGTAGAAGGCTTGATGGCCGTATAGCGCTGGCGGCGGGGCCTCGATGGCTTCGGTGAGCAGGGTTGCGCGCGCGTCACGCGCGTACCCGATCCGATGTGGGATTCCGGCACGCCAGGCCATCCACGCCGCGTGAAAAGCGTTCTGGAAAAGAATGGCGCCATCAAATTGCTCGGCCCGCAATTGCGCAATCAACCGGCCGAATCCACGCGAGCCTCGATGTTCACCCTCGGGATCGTACTCGATGAGGCGCCCGATTCCAGGATAATGGCTATAGACGCCGCTCACCCACGATTTCGCCACGAGGACAATTTCTGCCGTGGGGAACCGCGCTTGCAGCGCCGCGAGGGCCGGCAAGGAGATTACCGCGTCGCCAATCCAATTGGTGGCGCGCACCATAATCTTGCGAGGCTCCTTCAAGCGGCTTCCGCGGATGATCATAAAACAGGCTGATCAGGCATTAAGCCAGAGGTTCACCGGAACCTGGTCCGGATGCTCCGGTTTGTAGGGCCAGGTGATGCGGCGTCCGGCGCCCGCGGATTCGTAGGCGGCATAAATAATCTCCAACGTGATGCGGCCATCTTCTCCCGTCTCTTGCGGTTTTTTGTCATCCAGAATGCACCGGATGAAATGCCGCATTTCATGGGGAAATCCGTAGATGTGCGCCTCATCAAACACGGTGAAGGTCCAGCCCTTCGTTTCGCCCGCCTTCTCGACGGCGTATCCGTATCCCTTGGCGCTGTATGTCTCCATGGAGCTGCCATGCAGCAGGTCGCAATAAATCACGCCATCGAGACCGTAAAGCTCCATCCGGTCGTCCATGCCTCCCTGCTTGGCCCAACTGTTCTCGATGACGGCGATTGCTCCGCCTTCAAATTCGAGAATAATTACCGAGTTGTCCTCTCCCCGTGTCCGTTGGGTATGGAGCACGCGCTGGCAATGCGCAAGCACACTTTTAGGCCGAGGCTTGCCATACATCCAGCGGGCCCACTCGATGCCGTGGCATCCCATATCCATGATCGAGCCACCGCCGGAGCGGCTCACATCATAGAACCAGGCCGCGTGGGGGCCGGAGTGTTTTTCGCTCTGCTTCACCATATAGAGCTTGCCGATGGCGTTCTCATCAACGAGCTGCTTGGCGCGGCCGTACTTCGGCGAAAAGCAAATCGTTTCCGCATACATCAGTTTCACGTTGTGCTGCTTGCATGCCTCGATCATGGCGTCGGCGTCCGCCAGAGTGTGGGCGAGGGGCTTTTCAAGGATGACGTGTTTGCCCGCCTGGGCGGCGGCCACAACCACTTGCCGGTGCAAGTCATTCGGAATGCCAACCACCACCACGTCCACGTCCTTGCGCTCGACAAGTTTGCGATAGTCGGTGGTCGTCCAGGGAATGTTCCACTTTCGTCCGAACTCCTGGACGTGCCGTTCCGTCGCCGAGCAGGCGGCCGTGACTTGCGCCTCCTGGATTTCCCGCAAAGCTTCCGCATGGATCGTGGACGAGAACGCGGACCCAATAATTCCAACTCGGATTTCCTTCATTGAAATCTCCTATTCGAACGATCCTAAATTATAGTTCACAATCACGCCAATACTGCAAAGCTCATGAATGTGGTTCCTAAAGAATGGGGGGCTGCGGCCCGCGGCTTTGTATCAGGGCATAGCTTCAGCTATGCCACAAGAAAAACGTAAGAACACGGGCTTTAGCCCCTGATTTTTCCGCCTTGGACGCAACAGCGGCTAAAGCCGATTTCCATTTGCCATCCATCGGCACGACTAAAGTCGTGCCCTGATACAAAGCCGCCCGAAGGCCAGTAGATTTTCGATCCGGTCAGCATGACACATTCGAATTTTTTCGCAGGTTCTCTGCTATTCGCCCTGCCTTTCCAAGGTCACCGCGTGGCCCGTAATATCCTCGGGCGGCTCACCGCTGGCCATGGCTTGGGCGACGATAAGCTGGCGGGCTTCGCCGCGAAGGCCGGGCCACCTCCAACCGAAAATCATCGCGCCTCCCAGGCATGTGAGTCCCCCAAAGGTCACCGTGAGGGGCGCGCCAATTCTGTTGGCGATAGCCCCGGCGATAAGGGCGCCGAATGGCGCCATGCCCATGAGCATCATTCCGTAGAATGCCATCACGCGCCCGCGGAGCACGTCGGGCACCATCGTCTGAATCAGCGTGTTAGAGCTGGCCATTTGCAGCATCATCGAAAAGCCCACAGGAATCAGCAGCAGCACCGACAAAACAAAAGAGCGTGAAAGCGAAAACACAATCATGCTCGCTCCAAAGCCAGCAGCCGCATACGTGATCCATTTGCCCAGCCCGCGAACTCCCCGGCGCGCCGCCAGGGTGAGAGTTCCGGCCAGCGCTCCGACCCCCGAAGCTCCCATCAGCCATCCCAGCCCTTGGGCGCCGCGATGGAGGACAGTGCCCGCAAAAATAGGCATCAGCACCGTATAGGGCATCCCCGTCAGGCTGACCAGGCCCAGGAGAAGCAGCAAGGCGCGAATCGGGCCCGTGCGCCCGACGAACCGGAATCCCTCCTTGATGCTCTCGAAACCAGAGAGCGCCACCCGCCGGTAAGCTCCAGGCGAGAGCACCATCAGCAAAAGGCACGTGATCACGGCGATGTAACTCACCCCGTTCACTAAGAAGCACCACCCTTCGCCGATCGCTGCCACCATGACTCCGGCGATGGCTGGGCCAAGAATGCGGGCGCCATTCACCATGGAGGAATTGAGCGCGATGGCGTTAATGAGGTCTGTGGGAGCAACCAATTCGACTACAAACGCCTGTCTCGCCGGAACATCGAAAGCATTAACGATCCCAAGCAGCGTAGCGAGGACGATAATCTCCCATACTCTGACGTGGCCGAGCAGGGTGATGCTGGCAAGGATAAACGCAAGCACCATCGCTGAAGACTGGGTCGTGACCACGATGCGATGACGCTTGTAGCGGTCCGCGACCACGCCACCCACTGGCGCGAGCAGGAAAACGGGAATCTGGCTGGCGAACCCGACGATCCCAAGCAGGAGAGACGAGCGGGTGAGGCGGTAAACGAGCCAGGCCTGGGCTACCGTCTGCATCCAGGTGCCAACAAGTGAAATGAGTTGCCCGGTGAAGAAGAGGCGGTAATTACGGTAGCGGAGCGCCCGGAACACGGGCGGCAGCTGCGATTCTGGGTTCAAGGATTCTCGTTCCGACTGGGTTAGACGGCCACAGCTTTGTGGGGGAGGCCCAGCACGAGGGCCATAATTTCCAGCGCGCGGGCGCACCCTGCGCGGTCCACATCGTAGTGCGTCACCATGCGGATGCTCCTGGGCGTTACTCCGTTTGCCAGAATGCCGTGATGGGCGAGACGCTGGGACAGTTCGTAAGACGTGAGGCCGGTTTCCGTGACGTCGACAAAAAGGATGTTAGTGGCCACCTTCGAAGGATTGATGTTCAGTCCGGGAATCTGCGCCAGACCTTCGGCGAGGTATTTGGCGTTCTCGTGATCGATGTGCAGGCGTGGTGGCGTTTCGTCCAGGGCCACGCGCGCCGCCGCCGCCAGGACGCCGGCTTGCCGCATGCCGCCTCCCATGATTTTGCGCACGATCCGCGCCTCTCCAATGAATTGGCGGCTACCAACCAGCATCGAGCCGACCGGCGCTCCCAGCCCTTTCGAGAAGCAAAACATGACCGAGTCGAACCCGGAAGTGATTCCGGCAACGGTCCGGCCCAGGGCCACGGCGGCGTTAAAGATGCGCGCCCCGTCCAAATGCACCGGCAGACCAGCCTTGTGCGCGTGCTCGACAATGGCGCTCGAAACTTCTGCAGGATAGACGGATCCCCCGGCAAGGTTCGACGTGTTTTCAAGAGAAATCAGGCCGGTGCCCGCCCGATTGGCAGAGCGTCCACGGATGCGCGGCTCGATCATGTCCCAGGCAAGGATTCCGTCCGGGGCGTAAACGGGCCGGGCCAGGCATCCGGAAAACACCGCCATAGTCGCCATCTCTGCGTTGTATATGTGCGTGCGCTCCTCGCAGACCACTTCTTCTCCCGGCTGCGTGTGGACCTTGATTGCAACCTGATTGCCCATAGAGCCGGAAGGAACAAAGAGTGCGTCCTCTCGCGCGAAGATCTCCGCCGCGCGCTCCTGCAAGCGGTTCACCGTGGGATCTTCGCGATAGACGTCATCGCCCACTTCGGCTTCCGCCATGGCCTTGCGCATTGCCGCAGTGGGCCGGGTTATCGTGTCACTTCGCAGGTCAACAATTTTATCCATGGTGGTGCCTAGATCAAGCTGCCTCCACTTACATTAAGAATTGCTGGAAAACTTCGTTGGACAGAAGATAAGCATTTTCGGCAAGCCGGAGCCGTCCTTCCTTCTCGGTAAGAAGACCATCCTGCTGGAGCTGCCGCACCCGCTCTTCCCACCAATTGAACGGCGAATGGCCCCACCACTCCCGCGCCAAACTCAGGCTCACGCCTCGGGCCTGCCGCAAGCCGAGAAAAAAGAATTCCTCTACGTGCTCGCCATCAGAAAGCACGTGGCTTTCGGCGACGGCCAGCTCACCCTCGGCGAGCCGTGCCTGGTACGCTTCGGTCTCGACCTCATTCGACCAGCGGCGCGAGCCATCAAACGAATGGGCGCCCGCTCCAAAACCCCAATACGGTTGCCGCTCCCAGTACTTCCGGTTGTGCCTGGACTCATAACCGGCCAGCGCGAAGTTGGAAATCTCGTATCGCTGATAGCCCTCGCGGCCTAAAGCCTCTCGCGCCCGCTCATACGCTTCCGCCATAAAATCCTCGCCGGGCATCGCTCCCGCGTGATATCCGCTCTCGTGATGCATGATTTCCCTTCCCAGGCGGCTCTTTTCATCCACCTCAAAGAGATAGATGGAGAGGTGCTCCGGACGCAAACTTACTGCCGCCTCCAAGCTTGATTGCCAGCTCGAAAGCGTCTGATAGGGAAGCCCGGCGATAAGATCGAGGCTGATGTTTCGAAAACCTGCCTCACGCGCCAATTTCACCTGTTCTTTCACGTCTGACGGCGAGTGCAGCCGCCCAACGCACTTGAGCTCCTGATCGCTGAAGGACTGCGCGCCAATGCTCAGCCGATTCACTCCCAGGACGGCGCATTTTTTCAAAAGGTCGCGCCCGGCTGATCCGGGCGTAATTTCCAGCGTTACTTCCAGCGGCTCGCGTAACCGGAATTGGCGCCGGACGGGTTGGAATATCCTCTCGAGTCCATCCTCGCCGGCAAGCGACGGCGTGCCTCCGCCGCAATAAATCGTGTCCGCTTCGGGCGGCGTCTGGTCAGGACAGAGTTGTCCGGGAACCGCGCTCCGGAGCGCCAGGCAGACTTCCCGGCCTAGGGCCTCAATGTATGAACGGTATACAGACGGGGCCACCACTTTCGAAGTGAAATTGCAAAAGCTGCACTTCGAGGCACAGAAGGGAAACTGAATGTAGAGGCCCAGTGGTTGCATGCGGCTAACCGGCGATAATCTTCAGGCGAAGATCCCGTCGGCGCGGGCCATCAAATTCACAAAAGTAAATCCCTTGCCACCGTCCGAGCACTAGCCGGCGATTCTCGATGAGCAGGAATTTGGAGCAGCCGATCAGCGCTGCCTTCAGATGAGCATCACAGTTGCCGTCACTGTGCAGATACTCGCGGTCCTGCGGCGCCAACTGCTTGAGAAACCCGTCGAGATCTTTTTGCAAGGCCGGGTCGTCGTTTTCATTGATCAGAATGGCCGCCGTTGTGTGAGGCACGAAGACGTGGCATACGCCGCTTGCCACTGCGGACTCTTCGACGGCCTTCTGGATGACGCCGGTGATATCTTTGAACTCTACTCGAGCGCGTGTTTCGACGTGAAGCGCGTGCAGAGGGGCTGCGCCTACGCGTTCTCCCATTGGCTTGGTTGCTTCACTGCTCATATCGACCTTCGCACACCTTCTGTTAGGGCTTAACGCCGAGCTAAGCCTGTCCGTCTGGAGACAAGCGAGACGCTCCATCCCAAAATTAGCTTAGCCCAGAGGGAGCATCGATTCAAGCGAGATGGGGCTGTGGGTGGAACCGGAACCCACCTCGCCTCGGGGATGCGAGACTCGGTTTCCGATCTGCCAAGCCGCAAGCACCTTCAGTCCCAGACGTGTCCCACTTCCAGCGGCTTTATGATAGGGACGTCATTGCGTTTACATAAGTGATTTGTTAATGCCCCAGTTTCGGGCGCGTAGAGGCGGCTTTACGCCGCCATTCCGTTGGCGGGGTAAACCCGCCCGCTACAATTGCACCCGAAACTGAAGCATTAAGTGATTTGATTCCAGATATTTGGCAGCTATATCGAGGTAAGTTTATTGTTTTCAGTAATATAACAGCTTGGGTCGCTTTTCTAATCTTCAGACCTTTGTTTTCAATAACATAACAGCTTCGTTCGGTAATTTTAATCTTTTCTGTTCGTTCGGGTGGCAGAGCAGGGACGGTTTCCTGGTTGGCGACAGAGTTTGATTGGGGACTGTGTAAGCAAGGGGGAGCCGGACTTGACGAGTGCCTGCAGGGAGACCGGACCTTCCAGCATGATAACCAAATGGTAAACTATCGGACAGACGCTTGTCAACAGCAAGGATTCGAGGTGGCACCTAAGTCGCCCTGCTGTCTTGAAAATCTCGGCAGAACCCCCCTCACCCGCCTATGGCAGGAGCCGCTCCGTCGCTGAAGCTCTGGAGCGTAAGCGACCTTCGGTGGGCGCAGGCCCGGCTCGCGCCGGCTGGAGAAAACGCCGGCCGCCTGCTCGCTCTGCTCGCAGCCCTCTCCCGCTTGCGGGAGAGGCTTCGGTGAGGGTAGGGGGGCGAGGGCAGGGTTTCCCTGTCCCGCTCTGCGCAAGAAACCCTGCGGCGTGTCGCTGACCGCAAAAAAGCCGCAGACTTCGAAAAGCACGAAGTCTGCGCTACGCGGTGATCCTGTGGAAAAGCTTACCCGGGCGCCGGAAGAGCCACTTTCCGTGGCCGGTGGCTCTCGGCGCCGCCAGGAGAATTGATTTCCAGTTGTTGCCGGCCCATGCAAAGGTATTCGAAGCCTGCCTCGCGCACGGCCACGGGATCGAACATGTTCCTTCCATCTACAATGACGGGCACCTCCATGAGCTCCCTGATCCTGTGCAAGTCCAGGCTTCGGAATTCATCCCATTCGGTAAGAATCAGGAGGCCGGCTGACCCGCGCGCCGCTTCGTATGCAGAGGCGCAGTAAGTGACCTTGCCCACCTGCTCGGGAAACACGCATTGCGTGTTCGGCATTGCCTGCGGATCATAGAGGCGCAGGGACGCACGTTCCTTCAGTAAGGCATCGATGATCTTCAGGCTGGGTGCTTCGCGAATGTCATCCGTGCCAGGTTTAAAGGCCAAGCCAAGCGCGCCAAGCGTTTTTCCTTGAACAACCCACAACGCCTCGCGGACTTTATTCAAGAAAATCCCGGCACGCCGCTCATTGATGCGTTCCGTTTCCTTCAATGCTGCACATTCCACCCCGTGTGTCTCGGCCAGGTGAATGAACGCCCTAAGATCTTTGGGAAAGCAGTAGCCGCCGAACCCGATACCCGCACTCAGGAACTCGGGGCTGATGCGCGGGTCCAGGCCCAGGCCGCGAGCGACCTGTTCGACGTCGGCGCCCACCTGATCACATAAGTCTGCCACCATATTGATGAATGAGATCTTCGTAGCCAGAAAAGCGTTGGCAGCGTGCTTAATGAGCTCGGCCGTGGTGGGGTTCGTTACCAGGATCGGGCAGTTGAGCGGCCGGTAAATTCCTTCGAGGATCGCTCGCCCCCGATCACTCTCAACGCCCAGGACAACCCGGTCGGGATGAAAGAAGTTCTGTACGGCCTTTCCTTCCTGAAGGAATTCGGGGTTAGAGGCCACCTCGAAGTCGGCGGCAGAAGGCACCGGTTCATTTTGCTGATCTTCTTCTTTGCCGCGGCGGCCCTCAGATCGAGCGAAGCGCTCAATGGTTTTCTTGATCCACCGCGCGGTGATAGCAGGAACCGTGCTCTTCTCGACGATGAGCTTGTAACCATTCAAGTTGCGGGCGATGGTGCGCGCCACGGCCTCAACCTGGCTCAAGTCGGGCGCCCCGCTCTCGCTCTGCGGCGTGCCGACGCATACAAAGATCACGGAGGCGGAACTGATAGCTCCCGCCACGTCCACCGTGGGTTTGAACCGCCCGCTGGCGATGTGCTTGGAGAGAAGGGGCTGTATGCCAGGCTCATAAAATGTAGCCTTCCCCGATTTGAGAAGATCGACCTTTTCTAGCGTCTCGTCGGCGCCAATTACATCCCAGCCAAGGTCAGCCAGACCGAGCGCGGTGGGCAATCCAACGTGGCCCAGTCCCAGAACTGCGAGGGTTGCCTTTTGCGGGCCTGTTTTTTCTAAACCAGCAAAGTCAGTCATTTCGGGGCTCCTCCAGAGATATCTCCCAAGTGTACACGATCGACCTGTGTTTCTACATTTCGAAGGCGGTGGGGACCAGGGTCACGTCAAAGTCCGGATAGGGGTGGCTGTAGCGCAGCGTTCGCCTTGTAACGCTGCGGCTTTTTCGTGCAATGACAAACCGCACGGCTAAAAGGCGAGCCCTGCATTGCAATGCCGTGAAATCTTGTTTTTTTAACCAGATTTTCTAGAGACCCCTCACCCGCCTGCGGGCAGAAGCCCTTCGGTGGGCGCAGGCCCGACTCGCGCCGGCTGGAGAAAGCGCCGGCCGCGAGCCACCCTCTCCCGAGGGAGAGGGCAAGGGCTTCGTGCTGGTTTGATTGCGGCCGTGAGGCCGCGCTGCGCTACAAAAACGCACTCCAAACCGTACTGAGCCCGACTTTGACACGACCGGCGTCGGGAACGCGTTTTTGCACGCGGGGCGACCCGAGTTGCGCGCCGGGGAACTCGCGGCTCGGAATGTAGAAGCTCCAGCCCGATACCACAAAAGTGCTCCCCTATCCTGCGAAAGATCAGTTGCCGCTTGCCTTCTCCGAAAGAGGAGCGGCGAGCGAAACAACGGGCGAAAGCTGGCCGGGTGGAGCGTAATATCCGGGGCGGGTCACCACCGTAAGCGGCGGGACGGCGTTGGGGGAGAATGCATCGACTCGCACGCGGCGGAAACCTCCCTCAGAGGCTGTGCCGAGTGGATAGTATCCCAACGTATACTGATCGCGAATCGCGTGAGCGATTTGCCTGCACACACTGTCCACCTGAGCCAGCGAGTCAGGGAAAAACGCTCTCCCTCCCGTCGATTGCGCCAGCTTCTTTAGGACCTGGGCGGCATAAGAGGCGGCGTCACTTGAGCCGTGCACGGAGCGGTCCTCATCCTCGGCGGGCGCAATCGTATAAATCTCAGCGTTTGACCGCGCAACGAGCCAGAGCAACTGCGCGAAAGTGTGAGCGCTGGCATTGTCATCTCCATCCGAGATGACGAGAAGCACCTTTTTATCGCGGTCGCCAAGTTTCAGGTGATCGAGCGAAGCGTAGACGGCGTCATAGAGAGCGGTGCCGCCATGGGAGTTGATATGATTGAGCGCCGTCTTTAGCTGCTCTTTGCTGGTGGCAAAGGCGCCGGGCGTATCCACCTGGTAGGCTGTGTTGAAGGTCACCACAAACGCTTGATCGGCAGGGTTCGAGGTCTGGACAAAGCTCCAGGCCGCAGCGTCCACCGCTGGCCGTAGGCTGCGCATGCTTCCACTATCGTCAATCACGATGCCCATCGTGACCGGAATATCAGCGTGGGAAAAGACGGCCAGCTTCTGCAAGATGCCGTCTTCGTAGACTCGAAAGTCGTTTTCTGTGAGATTGTCCACGCGGCGGCCATTCCCGTCCCGCACCGTCGCGTGCAGCAGAACAAGGTTGACGCTCGAGCGGAGCGTGAAAGGAGACTCTTGCTGCGCCGGGGAATCGGATGCGACGGCGGGCGTCTGCTGAATTTGCGGAGCTACCGTGCCGGTAAGCCGCGCTGCCCAGCTCGTGAGCAGGGCAGCGAAGATCAGGAGACAACCGTTACATCGCGAGGTTATGGACCCCCTCGTCCGTAACCGGACGAGGGCTAAGAAACATTGAGAAGTGCTGCTCACTTGCTGATTTTTCCCTGCGCCGGAGCCGGCGGGTTGGAAGAGGCCACTTGGGCAAGTTGGCGGCCGCGCGGGGCGAAATACCCTGGTCTGGTCTGCACTACAAGGCGTTTGTGAGAATGCGGCAAAAATGCCTCGATGCGGACCTTCCGAAAGCTTCCGTCCCTGGCCATATTGGTTGGGTAGTAGGCTAGCGTGTATTGATCACGGATCAGGTGAGCGATGTTTTCGCATACTTCATTGACCTGGGCCAACGACTTCGGGAAATAGGCTTCTCCGCCCGTCGCCTGCGCGAGATCCTTCAATATTCTTTCGGCGTGGCGGTCGCCTCCGCTGTGGATATGAAATAGCCCTCCCCCTTCATCGTCGCCGCCCAGAAGGCCAATGGTGTAAATCTCCGCACTCGATTTCTCCGCATACTGAATGAGCTGGGGAAAGGTATAGTTACTCGAGTTATCATCTCCATCGGTTATGACGAGGAGTACTTTCTTGTCACGGTTCCCAAGCTTCAAGTGGTCGAGCGAAGCATAGACGGCGTCGTAAAGAGCAGTGCCCCCGCGAGCGTCGATATGGTCCAGGGCGGCGCGCAGTTCTCCCTTGTTGGACGCAAATGCTCCCGGCGTATCGATATAATACACATCGTTGAAATTCACCACGAACGCCTGGTCATTGGGATTCGAGGTGTTCACAAACGTAAGGGCCGCGGCATTCACGGCGGGCCGTTTTTCTTGCATGCTTCCGCTGTCGTCGATCACGATCCCCATCGTGACCGGGATATCGGCATGAGAGAAAACGGCCAGCTTTTGTAAAGAGCCATCTTCGTAAACCCGGAAATCTGTTTTGCCCAGGTCGTCCCTGCGGTGGCCGTGGCCGTCCGTCACGGTGGCATGCAAGACCACAAGGTTGACGTGAGAAGTGATGGTGAACGGACTGCGCTGATTGGCTTGAGGGGCAGAAGCGGCAGCGCCGGACTTCCGGGCTGGCGCCGCATGCAAGCGGGGAGAAAAGGCCGCTATGGCGAAGACCAGAGCCGCAACTACAAGCAGCCGGCAGAAAACAGAATTAGTCGGCTGGAGCATAATATCCCGTTCGCGCATAGACCTGAAGCGGAGGCAGGCCACGGGGCGGATTGAGCTTTACCTTGATGCGGTGCCACTTGCCATCGGTGACCAAGTTGGAGGGCTTGTAGCCAATCACGTACTCGTTGCGAAGTTCGATGGAAATCTTCTCTGCAATATCCGGCAACTCGTCGGGGTCTTCGACCGCAAACATGCGGCCTCCGGTCATCGCCGCCAAGTCGGACAGAAGGCTAGGCCCGGCGGCTTCCTCGGGCGTGCGGTCGCGCGAGCTGAGAGGTTCAAAAACCCCAATCGCGTAAATCTGCACGTCAGATTCCTTCACCATCCGCTTAATATCCCGCACCGTATACCGGCTGTGATTCTCTCCGCCGTCGGAAATAACCAATAGAGCTTTCCGGTCCGTTGTGGCCTTTTTCATTTCCTCCATTCCCAGGTAGATCGCATCAAGCAGCGCGGTACGCCCGCCCGCTTTCACAAACAGCAGCCGGTCCTGCAGATTCTGGAACCTCGAAGTGAATCCGGAGACGAGATTCGGCCGCTCGTTAAAATCGATCACCATGAATTCATCCTGAGGATTCGAGGTTTGGAAGAATTGGAGGGCAGCTTCCTTGGATTTTTGAATCTTATCCGACATCGATCCGCTGGAATCAAATATAAGACCAACGGAGATGGGAGCATCCGTCGTGTTAAACGAGAGAATTTGCTGCTCCACTTTATCGTCGAGAACGTCAAAATTCGACTGGTCAAGCCCCGTCACGATCCGGTCGTAAGGATCAGTTACCGTCACATCGACAAGTACCCGGTTAACGTCCACTCGAAACGGGGTAGTGAAGACGGGCGGCTTACGAACTTGAATCTGCGCCCCTTGACCCTCGCCGGCAGCGGTTGGCGCCGCTCCTGGGCTTGTTCCCGGCCCGGCAGCAACCTGGGCTTGAGTCACGGCGCAGAAGCAGAAGAAAGCCACCAACAGTTGAGCTGGGAGGCATTTGCCGCCTGCCGTAAGGCCCGTCATCGCTGCGGTCCTTCTTCCCCGGGTTTTGAAACTCCGGCGCCATCAGCGCATGCGCCGTAAGTTCTCTCCCCGTCACCTTCACCTAAATTCATTTTACCACCGTGCCGCAAGAGGGCAAATCGGGTGATTGCCGTAGCGAATTGTCGAATTGTGTCAAGCCTCTTTGGAAACGTCCCCTTTGGGGTTTTATCCTTTCTCTATCTCGTTTTTAGGTTCTGTTGGCCTTGCCCGAAGCGAAGCCCCGCGAGCCCGCAGGGCGAGCGTTTAGGGTGAAGCGACGAATCCTAGCCCTGGCGCGCTAGTTGAGGATACTACTGGCTCAAAGAGAGCGGAGTTGCAACTCATCGGGAACCGGAGGTGGCTCGCAAAGTGATCCGTATTCTTTACAAATCCGCATTCAGTTGCCGTATAGTCGGCAAACCGTTGAACTGGCCTCAGTGAGCGTTTCCGGTAGGATCACGCGCTACTCTTCGATTGCGCCCCAGCCGCAGTTATGGAAGAGTTGCCGACTTACCGGGAGTTGACTGGCAGTTGAAACGCTGGGAGAGTGTCTGAATTGGGAGAAGCGTACATGAGAAAGGTAATATTCGCGATCAACATTACCCTTGATGGCTGCTGCGACCACACCAAACAACTTGCCGATGACGAAACACATGAATATTTTACGCACCTCATGCGAGATGTCGACCTGCAGGTCTTTGGGCGTATCACCTATCAATTGATGGTTCCTTATTGGCCTGAAGTCGCCCAAAACCAGTCGATGACAAAAGCAGAGAATGAATTTGCTCGAGCATTTGACTCCATCCACAAAATTGTTTTTTCACGGTCATTGGACAGCGCTGAAGATAAAAATACGAGAATCGTTCGTGCGAACCTTCACGGCGAAATACTTAAATTGAAACAAGAACAAGGCAAAAATATTTTAGTCGGCGGTGTAAGTCTTCCTTCACAACTCATAGAGCTTGGCCTGGTGGATGAATATCGCTTTGTCGTTGGGCCAATCGTTGCAGGAGAAGGTAGACGGTTGTTGGAAGGTATTAACCTGCGGGAGAGATTGCAATTGAAACTTGTTGAGTCAAAGATTTTTAAATCAGGATGTGTTGCGCTTCGTTATTCAAACGGTGAAGGGAGCAGATAAATCCTGGTTAACGCGATCCGGAAGTTGTGAGCCAACGGTTTCCTGAGCGCACCCAGTGTCCGTGTCGCTGACAACCCGCAAATTGATTCAATCCGCTCCAGGCTTGGCCCGGCCCCGCCGACTTCTCGTGAAAAGCCTCTGTCTCGACGCAGATCTCCCCTTTTCGGGTCGACCTTCGCTGCTCGATAAAAGAGGCCTCAAAGAGCCATCATCGGAACCACTGCTATTGACTACGCAGAGCAGTCATTGGGTCGATGCCAGAAGCTCTTCGGGCGGGTATGTAGCCGGAGATTAATGCCACCGCGACGAGCAACAGCGCCATTCCTGCGTATGCGGTCGGATCCCAGGGCGAAGTGCCGAAGAGAAGGGATGCAATGAGACGCGCAGATACCAGGGATGCGGCTGTTCCCGCCACGAGGCCGACCACGGCAAGGCGTAATGTGTTAAGAATGACTTCGAGCCGCACCCGGGCGGGGCTCGCTCCCAGCGCCATGCGGACTCCGATCTCCTGGGTTTTCCGAGTGACCGAGTAGGAGATCACGCCGTAGATGCCGAGCGCGGCCAGCAGCAGGCCGAGACCGGCGAACGCCGCCACCAGCAGCATGAAGAAGCGGCGCGGTGAGTTGGCGCGGTTCACGAGGGTCTGGATGGGACGGAACTCCGCAGCCGGCTGCTTGGGGTTCAGCTCGCGCAGGGCGCGCAGGACGCTCCCGGCCAGCGCGGCGGGCGGCAGGCTGGTACGGATGACCAGTTGCGCTCCGCTAGGGCCTTGCTGCGTTACCGGGTAATAGATTTGCGAGCCCACCGGGCCTTCTACATTCTCCTCGTGGACATCGTCGACAACGCCGACCACGCGGTCTGCCTCCTTGCCTCGCATGAGGACCTTGCCGACGGCGTCCTCACCGGGCCAGTAAATGCGGGCGGCGGAGGCGTTGATGAGCACCACTCTTTCACTGTGCAGGGTGTCGGCCCATGTGAAATCGCGCCCGCGCAGGCGGATGCCCATCGCGCGGACGAATCCCGGCGTGACCACGTAGACAAGCGGGTCAGGCAGCTCGCCCGGGGCGAAGACCTTTCCCTGCTGGCCCTGCGGGACCGGTGTGTCCCATTCGCGGTTTGGGCCGAGGGGCAGGTAGTCTGTCATTCCGGCGGCTTCGACGCCGGGGAGCGCCGTCACGCGGGTGAGAATCTGCTGGAAGATGACGGCGCGCTTGGCCGCGCTAGCATCATCGGTTGGGGCGCTGTCGTCATAGTCCACCATGATGGAGGCGGCGTGATCAGGCTGAAAGCCGAGGTTGACGTCGAGCACTTTGAGAAAGCTGCGCAGCAGCAGGCCGGCGCTTACCAGAAGCACGCACGCCAGAGCGACCTCCGAAACCACCAGCGTGGCGCGGACACGCTCATGTCTGCGGCCAAGGCCGGCACCGGGACCGGAATCTTTGAGCGCTTCCTGCAGGCTGCTGCCCCCTGTCCTCAGGCCTGGAACCAGGCCGAAGAGTATGGTGGTGAAGACGGCGATGAGGATTGTCCAACCGAGCGCCGCGCCATCGATATGCAGCGTACCGAGAAGCGGCAACGCCACGGATCCCTGGTGTGCGAGCCACCTGATCAGGAGAAGAGCGAGGCCAAGCCCAGCCACCGCTCCGGCGCCGGACAGCACAAGACTTTCCGCAAGGAGTTGGCGCACCGTGCGGCCGCGGCTCGCACCGAGTGCGCCGCGCACGGCAAACTCTTTAGCGCGCGCGGCGGCGCGGGCCAACAGCAGGTTGGAAAGATTCACGCCGGCGATCAGCAGAATCACGCCTACCGCGCACCATAACGCAATCAGCGAGCGGCGCAGCTTGCCCGTAACATAATCCTTCAGCGGCACTGGAATAAGGTCGCCCTTATATCGGCCCAGCGTCTGGGGGTATTTCACGTTTTGATAGAGGTGGGGAGCGACGCGGTTGGCATCGTCGCGGGCTTGGGCCACCGTCACGCCCGGCTTCAGGCGCCCGAAGAGGGTAACGATGTTACCCCAGTTGCGCTCATAATTCAGGTCCAGCGGCGTGAAAAGATCAACTTTCAGGCCCGGAGAAAACACGGCCCCGAAGTCAAAGGCGGCGGGTAAAACTCCTACCACCGTTACGGGCGTTCCGTTCAGGTCGATGGCCTTGCCAACAATGGCGGGATCCGCGTTGAACTGACGCCGCCAGTAAGCATCGCTCAGCACGGCCACCGGGTGCGGGCCGCCGCGAGCCTCGTCCGGGGTGAACAGGCGGCCCATGAAGGGCTGAACGCCGAGAACCTGGAAGAAGTTGCCGATCACTTCGATGCTTGTGGCCGGCTCGGGTTCCCCGCGGCCGGTGAGTCGCAGATTGTCGGGAGTGGTAAAGGCCTCGTATCCGCTCACGTCCTGATAGGCGCGGCTCTGGGCGCGAAATTCTTCGTAGGCGTCGGCGGAGTAAGTTGCGCAAGAGAAGCCGCAATCAGTCGGCGGCGGCGCAATCCACACGAGCTGATGCGAATCGGGAAACGGCAATGGCCGCAGCAGCAGCGTGTTGACCACGCTGAAGACCGCAACATTGGCTCCGATGGCCAAAGCCAGGATCACGATGGAGACGGCAGCAAAACCCGGGTCGCGGCCGAGCGTACGCAAGGCATAGCGGACGTCCTGCCGTAAGTCACTCCAGCAATCCTTAAGGCGTTTGCGGCGTTCCATTTGTTCTCCTATGCTTGCGCCGATCTGTTGCAGGGCGCGGATGTCGCCAAGTTGGCGTTCGGCCTCCTGGCGAGCAGCTTTGGGCCGCCAGCCCTGAGCAACGAGGTCGTCGATTTTGGCTTCGAGGTGAAAGCGTAGCTCATCTTTCACGTCAGCGAAAGGGTCGGGGCCGAGCAAGCGGTCGTAGCGCCGCCATACAGGAGTGGGTGGCTTCATCGAATCTCCTCGGCGAGCGGAGGCTGTGTCGCCTCAAGCACCTTAGCCACCGCTGCAGCATACGCTTCCCAGGTTGCTACTTCGCGACGCAGTTGACGTCGGCCGTCGGGCGTAAGTCGATAGAACTTGGCTTTCCGATTGTTGTTGGAGAGTCCCCACTCTGCTTCAAGTAGTCCCTTGCTTTCCAGTCGCCAGAGGGCGGGATAAAGCGTACCCTCCTCGAGGAGAAGAGCGTCGTCGCTCTGTCGGCGGATGAGGTTGGTTATGGCATAACCATGAAGCGGGCCCCAGACAAGGGCTTTGAGGATGAGAGCATCCAGCGTGCCGCGAAGGAATTCGAGTTTGGCCGTCTCCATCGATACCCCTAGCATTCCAAGGGAAGCTTAATGCATCTCCCCTGGGAACGCAAGGGATATTTCTTGCAAAATCAGCTGGTGGTAAGCTTTTGCCGCCACCGGTCTACGCCGGCGTCACACGCGGTGCGGAAGAAACAAGTCCGGCCTGTCGCCCCGGCGCTGTTTTTCGGAGGCATGCTGTCGCTCGGTTTTCAAAGTCCGCATAGTTCGTCTTCACGGAGGCCAAAGTAGTGTCCCACCTCATGCAACAGAGTCGCCCGGACTTGGCGACGCACCTCTGCTTCGCTGGAGCAAATAGCCTCGATGTTGTGCTGATAGAGAACAATCCGGTCGGGCGGGCTGGACAAAAAGACGCTCTTTTCCGTGCGGGGAATACCGTGAAACAGCCCCAGTAGCAGCCCTTCACTTTCCAGTTCCTGCGGGGGCACGTCGTCCACGATGACTGCCACATTTGTGAGCTTGTCACGAAACGTTCTGGGCAGGCCGTTGAGAACTTGCGCGACGAGTGCCTCGAACTTGCTTCGCTCCATTCATTTCGGATTGTAACCTTACCGGCCCCATAGCGGCGCTGCATTGGGACAGCTTGAGGAGCAAGCGTATTGCTCGCCCAGAGGGCCGAGTGAACAAGTGCAGGAAATTTAGAGCGGCTCAGACGCAAAAGTTGGCCTGGCAGCAAGCTCATAAGGCGTGAGGCCCTCACCTGGCTAGCTCAACCTGCATCTGCGACGCAACGGAGTCGTGCTTGTCGCCACGAGCTCATTTGATGTCTGAGGGGAGCGTGTAATAGTCGTAGGAGGTTTTCCAACTGAATTCGCTGCCCGGTTGGATTGTCATGGTGATGAAGGGCTCCACTGCCAGCACGGTCCTGATTGACCACAGGTTAAGTTTGGAGAGCGGATAGTCCCCAGTTATCCTCACGCCGGCGCCAACTCTCCGGTTCTCAATGCGGATCTCGTTGTCTCGCGGGCTATCGCCGAAACCCCCGAGCAGGGTTTGCACGACCTCCTCGTTCTGCAGCACCTTCGAGTACATAACCTGATTTCCGCGGAAGCGGGCAAGTTCCTTCCTGGGTGGGTTAGGCGACCGAATTTGGAACGGAACCGTTATAACGAAATCGGGTCCGGTAGCCTGTCTGTCAAGAACAAGGAAATTGTGATTGTACACGGAGGTCTGAATGGTTCGGCGGCCAGTATTCTTAAGGTGATGCTCAATCACCATCTCCGCTTTGCCCGCTACGAGCCGGACAAGTTTGCGATAGATATAACCATAGCCCGACGACGCATCACTCAGCTTTTGAATAAATTCGACGGAGTCGTGATGCGCTTCCACCGTCCATCGACCTGGGTTCACGATCTCGTACTGCTTCACATAGTCATAGTTGGCATCGTCCTTTCTAAGCACGCCCACCCCGATCTTGATAAATGTCCCGCCCACCCTGGCTTCATCCCAACCCAGAGCTGTCCCGTTGGTTTGGAATTCGTCAACAGGACCTGAGTCCGCCGAACAAGGCGAGGCGATGATCATGTTCCCGAGAAACCGGTAATCGTGAACCTTCCGATCCACGCTGTCGAACCACGGTCCATAATATTCGTGCCCATGGTATTCCAGGTTGCCAATCGTTCCTGACCAGTCAAATCGGGTACCGCGATAGTATCCATTCTTCGCATCGGGAAGGTACAACTTCACGCGGATTTGAGCGTTTGATATCTCGGCTTGCGGGATTTTGGATGCAGATACGCCCGAGGCGACCGCGACACTAAGCAACGCTATGCACGTCAGTGCCGCGGCTAAGGTCAAGCGCATAAGGCGTTTCCTCATCTCCACTTCGTCGAACTCTTTCGCGTTGGTACAAGTGCCCGGTAGCCAGTATAGCCTGGATGACAACGGGGCAAGGAACTTGTCTGAGAAGACTACACGCCAAATTGAGCACAAGGATTCTCCCCGAGTGGCACAATGACAACGTTGGCGATCCTCTTTTCTTACGGCGGACCTCCCGGTCTGGCGATTTGGGCTTGCGCGATTTGCACAGCATAGTCGCCTAAGACCGCTTCCGCTACAATAATCGTGGCTTTCATCTGCCCGATCTGAACAGTCGCCAGCGCAGGGTTTTATCCAACGGGAGGCGAGCGTGAAGGATCTGCTAACGGACAGTGCCGCTCGATCGACACGATATTTGGCGGGCATTCGCGACCGGCGCGTCGCACCTAGCCCTGAGGATATTGCGCGCCTGGAAGTGTTAGGGGGACCACTGCCGCGGTCCGTCTCCGATCCGGCGCATATCTTGGCGTTGCTCGATGAGATTGGATCTCCTGCGACGGTCGCAACCACAGGTGGGCGGTATTTTGGATTTGTGATCGGGGGCGCTCTACCTGCCTCACTGGCCGCAAATTGGCTGGCGGGAGCCTGGGACCAGAATGGCGCCTTAACGGTGATGTCACCGGTGGCTGCGAAAGTTGAGGAAATTGTTCTGAGTTGGGTTCTGGAACTGCTGGGGTTGCCCGCGAGTTGCGCCGGAGGCTTCGTCACGGGAACCACGATGGCGAATTTCACCGCCCTAGCGGCGTGCCGGAACGCGTTGCTTGAGCGTTTCGGATGGAATGTCGAAGAAGACGGCTTATTTGGCGCTCCGCCGATTAAGGTCGTTGTGGGGGAGGAGGCTCACGTCTCGTTGCTGAAGGCTCTGTCGTTGCTGGGGCTTGGCCGCTCGCGGGTCATCTCAGTACCGACGGACAAACAGGGCCGGATCAGGCCTGAAGCGCTGCCTGTGTTAGACGATCGCACTCTCGTCTGTATTCAAGCTGGGAACGTCAACAGCGGCGCTTTCGACCCGGCGCAGCAGATCTGCACACGTGCCCGTGAGGCGGGGGCGTGGGTGCATGTGGACGGAGCCTTCGGACTGTGGGCAGCGGTTTCACCGCGTTACGCGGAGCTGGTGGACGGTTTTTCTCTGGCAGATTCGTGGGCGATCGACTGTCACAAGTGGCTGAACGTGCCTTATGACTCGGGAATGGCCATCGTCCGGAAGGCTCAGCATCTGCGCGACGCGATGTCTTTGAATGCAGCCTATTTGCCGGCCAGCAATTTGCGGGAGCCATGTCACTATACTCCCGAGGCTTCCCGGCGGGCACGAGGGATCGAATTATGGGCGGCGCTTCGCTCGCTGGGACGGGAGGGCCTCAGAGACTTGATCGAGCGAAACTGCCATCAGGCGAGAGTCTGTGCCCAACGCTTTCGCGGGGCAGGGTTCGAGGTGTTGAATGACGTGGTCTTGAATCAGGTGCTCGTCTCGTTTGGTCGAGCGGAGGAGACTCGGCGCGTCATTGCCGAAGTGCAGAATGACGGAACATGTTGGTGCGGCGGAACGCAGTGGCGGGGGCACACCGCCATGCGAATCAGCTTTTCAAGCTGGGCGACGACTGACGAAGACGTTGAACGCAGTCTGGAAGCCGTCCTTAGAATTGCGAGCACATGCAAGCTGGCCACAACCTAAGCGCTGGCGCTTTGCATGGGCGGTCGCAGCAGTGGACGGGTAACGGCCGGCTCGTTCCTTATTGTAGACCCGACTTCATCCGTAGGCTCATGGCCAGCCGTCAGAAGGCGGACTTATTGGATCGGGGTAGCGCAGACTCTCTGAAATGCGAGAGTCTGCGGCTTTTCTCGAGTTCCGGGGATAGAAGCCGCAGACCTGCAAAAAACGCAGGTGTGCCCTATCTCTCTCCCGTTCGGTAAAAGGTGACAAACCATGACAAAGCCTAACCGTCACATAAAAAATCCGATCGTGCAGCCGAAGACGATGGACGTTTGACGTCGAAAAGCCCACGGCGAGAAAAACCGCCTACCTGCGCGGCTCGCGCCGCTTCGGTGGACAAGCTCGCCGTGGCTACCACCCAAAAGCATTATCGCCGAGCAATGCTAACCTTATCGAAAAGCCTTATATGGCGAAGCGATTCGGCCTGCGCCTTCTCGCACGGCAATTGCCTGGTTGGCGGATAAGCCCGTGAGCCGGTCGAGATGGCCGCTCGGCCAGCGGATTTCAACGGAGTCAACTTTTTCATGCCCGCCGAGGCCGAAATGAAGCCGCATATCTGACGAGGAATAAAACGTGCATCCCGTCCGCACGCGATCGTACTGTACGAGATCGCCGGCCACAACCTTCACCAGCGCGCCGACGCCGTCACGATTGCTCTTGCTCCCCACGGTCTTGACCTGAAGCCAATTCCCCACCTTGTTCCCGCCGTCGTTGCGGAGCAAAACCGGGCGATCATCAATGCAGATGAGGGCGGCGTCCACGTCGCCGTCGTTATCGTAGTCGCAGCAGGCCCCGCCCCGCCCAGGTATGAATAAGCCGCCCAGCCCCAATTCCGCTTCGACCTCACGAAAGGTGCGGTTACGCAGATTTTCAAAGATTTGCGGGCGCTGCCGGTAAGGCGCGTGCATCTTTCCACCGAGCGCTTCAATATAGATGTGGCCCTCAACGCAGAAAATATCCTTCCAGCCATCGTTGTTGTAGTCCAGGAAAAACGTAGACCAGCCTTGAAAAGGGATGGTGGGGACGCCGACGCCAGAGGGATAAGAGATATCGTCAAAGAGACCGCGCCCGGCGTTATGGAAAAGCGTGAAATTGTCGTCGGCGAAGGTGGTGATAAAGAGGTCCATCCAGCCGTCGTTGTCGATGTCGCCCACCGCCAGCCCCATGTTGGATTGCACGTGCCCGTTCCCGTTGTAGGCCATGCCTGCGAGCACGCCGATCTCCTCGAAAGTCCCGTCACCTTTGTTGCGGTAGAAATAGTTGGGGACTGAATCGTTCATGACCAGGATGTCGGGCCAACCGTCGCCGTCAATATCCTCAAAAGCGACCGCAAAGCCGTAACGCAACGGGTTAGCGGCAACGCCCGCTTTTGCCGTCACATCGGTAAACGTGCCATCGCCGTTGTTGTGATAAAGAACATCCGGCGCTGCGGGAAGGCCGAGCGGCCCGCAAGCGGTCACCGGTACGCCTTCAAAGCTGCAATCGAGGTGTGGGGGATGCTTCAAGTCCAGGTTGATATAGCCAGAGACATAGAGGTCGAGGAAGCCGTCGTTATCGTAATCGCCAAAGGCCGCGCCGCCGGCCCAGATGATGTTATCCCCCGCCACGCCCGCTTTCGCTGTCACGTCGGTGAAGGTGCCGTTGCCATTGTTCCGGTAGAGGATGTTGGGTCCGTAATTGTAAACAAAAAGATCGACAAAACCGTCATTATTATAGTCCGCCGCCACCGCGCCGACGCCCCAGCCTTGGCCCGGCACGCCCGCCTGAAGCGTCACATCGGTGAAGGTGCCGTCGCCATTGTTCCGGAAAAGATAATTGCGCGGGGGCTCACCGGCGGCGGAAGGATGGAGCATATGATCGAGCGTTGAGCCGTTCACGATGTAGAGATCGACATAGCCATCGTTGTTATAGTCAAACCAAACGCAGCCCGTGCCGTTCACTTCCAAAATCGAGGCTTTGTGCTTCCCTCCGCAGACAATCAATGGCGTGATGCCCGCCTCGGTCGCGACGTCGCGAAAAACGACGCGCGAAGCTGGCGGGGTCGTCGGCCGAGCCACACCCCGTCCGATCGTTGCGCCGAACGGCGCAAGGGCGGCAAGGTGGCGAAGAAGTTCTCTGCGTTTAAGCGCCAATCAAACCTCTACCATCAATTTCACTGTTCCTTGAAGGGGCGCGGGGCCTGCGCGTTCCGCGCGGCCACGGCGCGGGCGTGCAGGGTCTGGAATGTCTTTTCCGCTTGCTCGGCCTGCTCTCGCTCACCCAGCCGCATGTAGACTTGGACCAGATCAAAATATAACTGGTCATATTCAGGCTGCAGGGCGGTCGCTTGCTTCAACTCAGTCAGGGCCGCCTGAAAGCGATTCAGGCCAATCAGGCTTTCCGCAATCCCCTTCAAAGCAAGCTTGTCCGTGGACTTGATGTTTCCGGCTTTGCGAAAATTGGTGAGAGCCCCCGCGTAGTCTCCGTGTTTGGACAGGATATCGCCCAGGAGATCGTAGGCATCAACGAGATTGGGGTCCATCTCGATGGCTTGCTCCGCATAAGGGCGCGCTTTCTCGTAATTGCCGATGTTGGCAAGTTGCTGGCCTTCTTCGTAGACAAGGCGAGCGTTCTTGGGAAAGCGCGCGGCGCCATTTTGAGCCACTTTCAATGACGCCTGGAAATTGTCCTGATCCTGGTAGGCTTCAATCAGCAAGGAAAAGGGCCCGGCGTTGCTGGGGTCGCGCTGAACGACTTCCGTGAGGCAGGGGATGGCCTTTGCTACATAATGTCCTGCCAAATATTGCTCTCCGAGCAGGGCCAGGATGCGAGGGTCGTCCGGCGCAGTCTGTCTGGCCGCCTCGAGACGCTCAATGGCTTTTTGGGTTTGGCCGTGGTCGACGTAAATGACTGCCAGGAGCTTGTTCACTTCCGGCGACTCGGGGGCCAGCGAAAGTGCCTGCTCCAACTCCGCTTCAGCCTGCGCAGTTTGCCCTAGTTTGAGCAAGGTAAAGGCGAGGTCGAAGTGGGGCTCAAAATTCTTCGGAGCCGATTTAATGGCCTGATTGAACGGCTCGATCGCCTGCGCGTAATACCCTCCCTCGCCCAGCAATACGCCGGTCGAATCCATAATTTCCGGGTCCTTACCTGCGGAGGCCATAACTTGTGCCTGGAGACTGCGAATGAGGGCGTCTTGGTGACGATGAACCGCTTCATCGAGCTGCAACAGCTTTTGTATGGATGTCTGATCGACGCTCTTTAGCCGGTTGGCCGCGGCGAATTCTTCGCGCGTCTGCGCCGGGTGATTTTCCTCTTGATCGATTCGTCCTAGCTCGTAATAAAGCGAGCCGTCCCAGGGCGTCTGCCGGAGAGCGGCTTCGATGAGTTCCCTGCCTTTTCCGAGCTTTCCTTCATCCAGATAAACCTCGCCCAGGCGCTTGTCGGTGTCATAAATGGCCGGTCCAAGGCTCAGCACATCCTGGTAGAAGGCGGCGGCACGGCGCGGGTGGCCCAGGGATTGGGCGATACGGGCGAGGAAATAGCAAGTATAGGGATTATGAGGATCCAGTTGGCGAGCCTTTTCAAACTCGACCTGCGCGCTGCTCCATTGGTCCAGCTTCCACAGCGCGTAGCCCAAGTAATGATGAATGCTGGCCTGGTCCGGAGCAAGCGCATCAGCCTGGCGAAGCAGCGGGATCGCTTCAGGGTAATGCTGCCCCCGAAACAGGGCGGCCGCCTCTTGGAATAGTTGCCTGGCTTGGAGGATGGAACTGGAAGATTGAATGGCAGGTGACGTGCCCAGCCCACCTGCCGACTGTCCACTTTGATTTGGTGTCTGGCAGCGCCCTGAGACAGAAACCGCCAGCAGCACGACGCCCGGGATTGTTCTCAGTCCTCTCGGAAAAAACCGCATACCGGCACTACTCTAACCCACCGCTCCTTTCCCTGACAACCCTAAGGATCCTAGTCATGTGCCACTAACGGTTCTGGACAATGTTGTACGCCTTGGTAGCTCTTTTGACTTTCGCCAGAATGCGGTCGGCAGTGGCGGTCCAAACGAAGGGCTTAGGATCAGCATTGTGCACGCTCACGTAGTCGGCAATCGCCGCCTCCAGCTCCGCGACGGAGCGGAAGGCTCCGCGCTGGAGCCGATTCTG
>JASHOS010000151.1 GCA_030040995.1 Terriglobia bacterium
GTCGACGAGAGTGATGCGAAAGTCGCTTACCTGCATAACGGTCCCGGATATAGTGCCGCCGTCAGGCAGCGTCACCACTGCCGTAACGGCCCGCGAGGGATAGCCGTAGCGCTCGGGCCAGATCCAGCCACGCTGGAGCCGGTCGGGGGTGCGATATTTCCCGGCAATGTGAGCAAAGGTTTGCGGAGTGTGGCACTGCATGCAATGGGCGTTAACGTAAGCGCGCCCTTTCGCCGGATCCCCGACGACGATGTTGAGCAGGTGATACGTCCCGCGGTTCGCCACGTCTTCCACCTGCTGATGGAGGAACTCCGCAATGTCCGTTAGCTGTTGGTCGGTCATCGTGGCGAAAGACGGCATTCCTTTTGCGGGACGACCTACCTTCAGAAACGGCACCAGCTTCTCACCGCGGCTGTCTGTGAGCACCTCGTCGGAAGTGATCAGGTCCGGGCCTTCCGCACCTCGCGCATGCGGGCCGTGGCAGAAGGCACAATTCTGTTCAAACAGCGGCGCCCCCCGCGCAACCATCGCCTTGTCCGGGGGCGGGGCAAGCCCCAGGAACGCTCTCGTCTCGGCCGCCCTCTGTTGCGGCGTCATGTTCATGAACGATCTGGGTGCCGGCGGCTGCGGGTTTTGCTCTCCGGTCGACGGTTCCTGACTGTGTCCCACTGCCGCCCAAACGGTTGCGGCTACAGCCAAAGTTCCAATAAGCAACAGCCGACGCATTGCCCTAATCCTCTCCCGCGGGGTGAACAGCAGATCAACGCACTCTTCAGGGTGCAGACCGAATCCACAAACGCCAAAAATCCGGTAAAACGTTCAGCATAGCAGAGCGTTCTCTTGCGGATCGACAAACACTGTATATTTTATATTTAGCAGCGGTCAATATTAATTATTCTGCGCCAACCTCTCCACAGGAGGCCTAATGTCCCAGCACTTGTCCGCCATCACTGCTTTCCTCCTCGCGATCGCAATCCCGGGAGGGGGAAATGCCGCGGCCACCTCTCACCGCCCCCATCACCACAAGGATCTCCGGATCGTCATGGTCGACGTGGAAGGCGGCGCCTCCATCCTGTTCGTAACTCCGGAGGGCAAGTCGCTGCTCATTGATACGGGCTGGCCTCCCGGCATTGGCGGACCCCGTTCAACGCCTGGCGCTCCACCACCGCCGTCCAGCGCCGATCGGATCGCGGCCGCCGCCGCTTCCCTCGGAGTAAAGAGGATCGACTATCTCCTGATGACCCACTATCACGTGGATCATATTGGCGGCGTTCCCTCGTTGCTTGCCAAGCTTCCGGTGGATACCTTTATCGATCATGGGCCCAATCGGCAGATTCCCGCTCCCAATGCCCCGGCGCGAGAGCTGGCGTTTGCACCGGCAACCTGGTATCCGCGATGGGTTGCCGCCTACAAAGGGCACCACCACATTTCAGCGCATGTCGGGCAGAAGCTCACTATCGGTTCCCTGCACCTGCAGTTCGTCGCCGGCGACGCCAATGTTCTCGACGCCCCACTGCCCGGTGCCGGGCAGTCCAATCCCTACTGCGAAGGCGTGCCCCAAAAGGATGTCACCGGCGGTGAAGAGAATGTCCGATCACTGGGGATGCTCATCACGTTCGGGAACACCCGAATTCTTGACCTTGGCGACCTGACCTGGAATAAGGAGATGCAACTGCTTTGTCCCGTCAACAAGGTCGGCAAAGTCGATCTCTATTTTGTTACGGGTCACGGCATGAACCTTTCCAGCAGTCCGCCAACCGCGGCCTTCTCCCCGATTGTCGCCCTTATGCAGAATGGTCCCTACAAGGGTGGAGACGCCGAAGTTATAAAGACGGTGGAGAGTTATCCTGGCCTGCAGGGATTCTGGCGCGAACATTATTCCGTTCGCTATCCCGAACTCAACGGAGATCCCAACTATATCGCCAATCTCAACACCCAGCCGGATCGTGGCTATTCGATCCGTGTCGATATCACTCGCGGCGGCCTCATTACAGTAACCAACGAACGCAACCACTTCAGCCGGACTTATCAGGCGCGTGGCCAATGACGGCCCCTTGCGCGAGGTATACAAAATGCTGTAGATCATATCTCCTGGGGTCGGTGAGGAGTCTGAGGATGACCATACTCAATCGAAAGAGGCGGCTGGTGACGTGGACGATCGCCGCATTGATGTGCGTCGTCGCGGGCTGCAAACAGCCTGCAACGACTGCTCACCCGGATCGCGGCGCAATGGCTGCTTCACGGCCGGTTCAGGTAGGAGGAGAGCCGGCGGTTACGATCCAGCGCAACCCAACCAGTCACGGCGCCAGGCCTGAATTCGTTTCTCTGACCTTCCTTCCCGGGCGCGGAATGAATGTTGTTCAGATTTACGCTGACGTCCCGGGCCTGGGGGAGATTCCGGTTCTTAATTCGCCATCGATTGAAACCGTTGCGAAGCGCCTCAACGGCCAGGGATTCGACCGCCTCGGCGCTGCCAGCGTAGGATTCGGAGAAGCGTTTCTGATTCCGTACCCCAATCGCATTTTCGGCAGGCTTTCCAATGACGGTACGGAGCTCGCCACCGAATGGCGCGGCCATACCATCCTGCTGCCCACCCTACGCTTTCACCCCGCGCAGAGCGCATCATCGCCGGACCGAGCCGCATTGAATGAGGGCATGGTGATGCATGGCCTGATTCTCAGAGATCAGGCGCAGGATATACACACGGAACAAACTCCGGACGGCGAGACGGCGACCGCTGTGATTCACGCCGGCGACTTTGGCGGACATTGGCTTTCCCGGACCGACCTGCATTTCACACTTGAGCTTGCCGGCGACGCCGTGACTGAATCGATTGTGGCGACTAACGTCGGGCACCAGGACGAGCCCATCGCCATAGGAGCCCATCCCTATTTTGCGATTCCGAGCGGGGACCGCAGCCAGGCCAGGCTTCATGTGCCGGCCCGCATGATGGCCGTTGTGAATAATTACCGCCAGGAATTTCCCACCGGAAAGCTCAGGCCCGTTCAGGGAACCCGCTACGATTACCGGCCGCCTGACGGAATTCCTCTGGATGACCATGCGCTGGACGACAATTTTTCTCATCTCGAACGAACCGACGGCGCCGTTGACGTAAGGCTGACGGACCCCAAATCGCATTACGGCGTCGCGGTCGAGGGGCTTTCGCCCGCCATTAAAACGGTGCAGATTTATTCTCCACAGGGCCGGGAATTTGTCGCAGTTGAGGAGCAGTTCAATTTCGTCGATCCCTTCGGCAAGGAATGGAAAGGAATGGACACCGGGATGGTCACCCTGCATCCCGGGGAGTCTACCACCTGGAAGCTGCGCCTGCACCTCTTCACCCCCGCCATCGCTTCCAGGTAAAGGGTTGGTGATCGCAGTCAGGAGAATTGATGCGGGAGAGACAAATGAAAACTACCGATGCTGTGCTTACAAATCCTATCGATAAATATGTGCCTCGCATCCTGAAGTGCTTGCAACGACTCGATGAAAAAGAGATATGGTGGCGGCCCAATGCAGCATCGAACTCAGCCGGTAATCTGGTGCTGCATCTCTGCGGCAACGTTCGTCAATGGATTATTTCCGGGCTGGGCGGAAAGCCTGATGTGCGGAAACGGGACGAGGAGTTTGCCAAACACGGGCCCGCTTCCCGACGCATGCTCATTGCAACCTTGAAGCAAACGGTCGAAGAGGCACGGCAAACGCTCGATCGTGTGTCACCTGCAATACTCGGCCAGGAATTCGCGATTCAGGGCTATCGTGTTTCAGGTCATACGGCCGTATCCAGCGTTTATGAACATTTTGCTTATCACGCAGGGCAGATCATCTATATCACGAAATTAAAACGCCGAAAGGACTTGGGCTTTACGTATCTTCCCAAGATACGGCCCGAACGGAAACGTGGCAGTATTAAAGCCAAAAATAGGCCGGGCTTACCGGTTTGGAGGGTTGGACAGAAATAGTCCTTATTCGGCCCGTAAAGCCAGGACAGGATCGACCGAAGCGGCACGGTAGGCGGGAAGAGCCGAAGCTGCGAGAGCCAAGGCGAAGACAGCGACCGCCCCTGTAATCATAACGGCAGGGTCAAAGGGACTGACGTGAAAGAGAAAGGAGCGAAGGATACTGGATGCGCCGGCCGCTCCGGCCAGTCCGAGAACGCAGCCGATGGCGGCCAGCTTGAGGCCAGAGATGAGAACAAGGCGCATGATGTCCGATCGCGGCGAGCCAAAGGCCATGCGGATAGCCATCTCGTGCACGCGTGAAGCCACGGAAAAGGCGACGATGCTGTAGATGCCGAGCACAGCCAGCAACATTGCAGCCAGCGCGAAACTGGAGATCATGATGGTGTTGAACCGGGGCGGCGCTTCGCTTTGCGAGACCACCTGATCCATGGTCTCGACGTGAGTTAGCGGCAGTTCCGGATCGATAGAACGAACGACAGCACGCAGAGCATGCTCCATCTGCTCGGGAGGCAGCGCAGAACGAACGACGATGTAGCCGCTGTCGGGCTGCGCGAGCGGCAGGTAGAACTGCTCGGCTGCATCGGCGTCGAGCGAGTTGAGTTTTGCATCGGCGACTTCGCCGACGACGGTCATCCAAGGGGTGCGTGACTTCAGAGCGCCGAGGCGCATTCTCCTTCCGATGGGGTCTTCGTGCGGCCAGTAGTGCTGGGCGAACTCACGATTGACGATGACGGGAAGGTGGTTGTTGCGGAACATAGGAATTCGGGAAGCAGAGACATCGTCGGACTCAGTGAAATAGCGGCCGCGTATCAGCGGGATACTCATCGCCTTGAAATAGTCGCCGATGACCAGGGAAGGCCAAGCAATGGCCCGGTCGGGTCCGCGAGGATCGACATAGCCTTCGATAACGAACAACTGGGGGAAGGCGCCGCCGGTGGTGGGCAGGGCGTTGGTGAGCCCGACGGATTCGACGCCGGGAAGTTGGCGCAATTGTTGAAGGAGCTTGTTGTTGAAGTAATCGACGTACGCCAGTGTGGAGTATGGGTGGTGCGGCAGCGCGTAAGCGGCCGTAGTGACATGCTCGGGACGAAAGCCGAGATCGACAGCGCTCATATTGCTGAAGCTGCGCAAGAGCAAGCCGGAAGCGCAGAGCAGGATGAGCGCGATGGCGATCTCCGCGACGACGAAGGTAGAGCGCAGCCGCGCGTGGCTGCCGCTGGCAGAGCCACTACGTCCGCCCTCTTTCATCGTGGCGTTCACATTGGTGCGAAGGGCGGCAAACCCCGGAGCCAATCCACAGAAGAGGCCAGTGAGGAGCGCAAGCAGGAGGGCAAAGCCGGCGACGGTCCAGTTGAGCGCAATCTCATTGATCAGCGGCAGTGTCTCCGGGAGCAAATTCTTACCGACGTCGAGCGCGAGCGCCGCGAGCCCAATGCCGAGAAGGCCGCCGCTCAGGCTCAGGACGAGGCTTTCAAGAATCATCTGCCGTAGTAATCTAAGCGCGGGCGCACCGAGGGCGAGACGCACGGCCATTTCGCGTTGACGGCGGATGGCACGCACCAGGAGCAGGCCCGCAAGGTTGGCGCAGGCGATCAGCAGCACCACGAAGACGGCGAGGAAGAGCATGCGCAGCAGCGGACGGGCCTGCAGCACAGTGATCTGCTGCAAGGGGTAGACCACGGGACGGATGCGGGTGTTGGCGTCCACGGGCGGGTAGTTGCGCATGATCTGCTCCGCCACGCGATTGGCATCGCTCTCGGCCTGCGCCGGCGTGATGCCGGATTTGAGCCGGCCCACCATGTACAAATAAAAATCGCCATAGTCAGACCGCTCCACCGGAGTAAGGCTCATGGGCACCCACAGTTCGCTGCGATTGAGACGGCCGGGGTAAAGCGGAAACTCGAAGTTGCGGGGCATGACGCCGATGATTACATATGGTTTGCGGTCGAGCAGAATCTTTCTGCCGAGGATGTGGGGGTCGCTGTTGAAGCGGCTCTTCCATGTGGCATAGCTCAGAACTGCCACTTGCTCCTTCTGCTGATCTTCCTGTGCCGTGAAGACACGGCCCATGAGCGGCGCAACGCCGAGCGCGGAGAAGACGGAGGGCGTCATGCGCGCGGCGTTGATCTGTGCGGCTTGGCCTATTCCGGAGAGGCCGAAGCTCGTGGAGCCGTAGCCGCCAAGGCTTTGAAAAGATCGCGTGTCGCGCGGATAGATGACCACCTCGGGGCAACTGACGGGTCCCCAGTCGCCGCCGTTGACCTGATCACCGAGCGTGACGAGCCGGTTGGCGTTGGCAAAAGGCAGCGGGCGCAGGAGAACTCCGTCGACGATGGAGAAGATGGCGGTGGTGGCGCCGATGCCCAAAGCCAGCATCGCGATCGCAACCGCTGCGAATGCGCGACTTCGCCCCAGGCTGCGCAGCGCATGGCGTAGGTCACGCCCTAAATCCTCCACCGAAGCCAGAGTCCGCAATTCCCTCCGCTCTTCCTGTAGCAGGGTTGTGTTTCCGAACTGGCGTCGTGCCGCCGCTGCTGCGGCCTCCCGTGACATCCCTTGCGCAACAAAGCGGTCGGCCAGCAACTCCAAATGCGATTGCACCTCTTGATCGAAGTCGCTGTCCCGCTTTCGAGACGCGAAGAGTCCGAGCACCCTCGCTGCAAAACTGCGTAGCCGGGAAATTAACCCATCACGCATGGCTATTCCTCCGCTTCCAACCGCAGTACACGCCCCACCACGCCCGAGAACCGCTTCCAATTCTCGGTCTCGACCGCAAGGCGCCTCTCGCCCCGCGCCGTGATCGAGTAGTATTTAGCCTTCCGGCCGTTGTCGGAAGTGCCCCACTTCGCAGCGATGCACCCTTGCTGTGAGAGGCGCAACAACGACGTATACACCGTGCCTTCGTTCAAATGCAGCACATCACGGCTCACTTGCTCGATTCGCCGGGCGATCCCGAACCCGTGTTGCGGCCCCAAAGCGTGGAGCGTCTTCAGAATCATCAGGTCCAGCGTTCCTTGCAGCACATCTGATTGTTTTGGGGCCTTCATGGCGTCCTTCCTTTTTACACTGCAAATGAAGTTACCATTCCCTCCTTTGCACTGTCAATAGGAGATTTCCGCAGCATTCTCGGCCGCGAGCCCATTGGGCTCGATCGATGGCTCGTCGAAAATGCGGGCGCGTTCCGCTGATTGGATTGTGGCTGAACAGTCAGAGCAACACGGCAGTTTACTCGTCAAAGTGCACGTGACCGATCTTTGCAACCATCAGTGCCGCCGCTGGCAACAACTTCTGCTTGATTCGGTCCGGTAGGAGATCGTAGCGGCCTTAGAACAGGGAAAATTCCCGAACGAAGCGCACCGTTGGATTCGGAAGGGCTGACACCTGGGTGCTATCGTCCAGATCCCAGCGGACTTCAACATTCGAGCTCATCCTGGAAAGATTGGAAAACTGCACGAGTCCTTGAATCAGGGAAGACGCCATGGTTTGAAAGAGCATTTCCTGCCCGGGGAAATGCTCCACGAGATAGCC
The DNA here is from genome assembly GCA_030040995.1 of Terriglobia bacterium. Classification (GTDB taxonomy): domain Bacteria; phylum Acidobacteriota; class Terriglobia; order UBA7540; family UBA7540; genus JASHON01. The sequence continues at coordinate 7,491 of JASHOS010000151.1, forward strand.
AAAAATCTTCCGATGTTCCTCTTCCTAGGCAATAGCATCATGAAAGCGTTCGCCGGTCTCATCGCGGAACGCCTTCGCTTACTTGCGGCTGCCTTCCACACAGTAATGCAGCGGAATGAGCAGCGTTTCCGATACTCCTCTTAGCTCCTCGGGCGTCAGCTTTTCCACGTTGCTGCTTCTCCCTTCTAATGTTCGGTCCTTTGTTTTCTATAACATAACAGCTTCGTTCGGTAATCTCGGGCGTCTTGGCCGGCTTTGGAGCGGCGTTACGCCGGGCGGGCGCCGCTCACCCGCCGGATTGGCGTGACCTCTTGCCTTTGTCGCTTTGGGAGCCTTCAAGCTGCTTAAGAAGACGCTCGTACTGCCGGTCGAGAAAGGTTTCGTAGCGCAGAATCCGGCTCAGATCACTGTTCGGGAGAATACTGAGTGTTTCCCTAAGGGCTGCGGCAAGCTCGTCACGCGAAGCTTGATGGAGATCCTGAAGCTCTTCGAAATTGCCGATCTCGCCGTCAAGCAGGGCCAGGAATTCGGTGCGATATTGCGGGCTCTCTTCCTGCTGCGAGCCGTCGGGAAGCGTTTTCTGGCATTCTCGATAGCACGAGAGCACGGCGGCGCCAGCCAGACCCGGATGCGGGCCATAGACCGCCTCCAGCCGCTTCAGGCCAGGCTCACTGAAGCCTTCCCTCTCAACCGTCTGACGGGCTGCGCGCAGGCATTGCAGAATGAAGCTGAACTTGGGGCTGGAATCCGGCAATGAAGCCAAGCCAGTTTCCTGCGCCCGATCCGCCTCTCCGGCCGAGGCCGGAGAACGACTCTCGCTGGCCTGAGCGCGGGCATGCTCGAGGTCAAATTCAAACCGGTGCGCCAGAAGCAGGCTCGATTCGGCGCGGACCACACGGCGGCGCCGCCAGCGGTTTTCTGCCATCTGCTCCAGCAATCCTCCTTCAAAATCGTCACGTGGCTCGAACTTACACCAAAATTCCACTTTCAATTTCTCCAGGTCCTCAGCGCGTTCGTTCAACTCGGGCAGCGCCAGGCCCACCTCGGCACGCATGCCGTGCTCGAGCGCATTCATACGGGAGCGGAGTTTCCCGGATGCTGTGGTTGGACCTGCAGATTTCAGAGTATTGGCGCGGCTGGCCGTCACGGCGGCTTCCGTCGAGCGCCTCTCGATTAAGCTCATAAGAATCAACCCTCCTGACGTCCGCGTTCGGGTGAGCCGGATCACGCCGCCTTGAGACAGTGCGCGAACTGCTGGGCCGCATGCCTTTTCCGTCACGGCAGCCAATGCGGCTTCCATGCGGAACAAGTGTACATGAGCCAAAAAAAACAATGGAGACAAATGAGACACTTTTTTTGAAACAAATGAGCTAGGGATCCCGGCTTGGCCGGGTGAAAACAGAAAAGGAACTTGACGCGACTTGTCCCGGAGTCGCGTAACCATGGGTTCCACGGAGACAGTCTCGGCGCAAATGCCAGGTCGTCAAAAATCGGTTCGAATGAATCAGGAGGCAGTGTACAGCCCGCCGACCAGCCACCTGGCGATTTTGCTTAGGGCTGGGCGCCTGCTTACTCACCAAGGGCTTCGCCCTCGATATCCCCGGCGCTACAAAACGCGAACAAAATTCTCGTTTTGGGGCCGATGACGGTCTAACGCGGGGAAGAATCGTACCTCTTTCGGTTCCTTCTGACCCGTCACGAGACTTACCCGTCTGGAAATGATCTAGGTCACATCAGAGGTCAAGCCGACTTAACCGTCAAAGTGCGTGGTGATAAGTAAATCCTACGCCGTTACACGGGGTCTATTTTGGCCCAGCGACAATTATCAAAACTGAGCCAGTTCCGAAGAACTAGCAACTGGCTATTGGCACGAGGAAAAGGGGGCGGCAGCCGGCGTCTCAAAGCACGGACCTAACCCTTCAACTGACGACCGGGGCCGCTCTACAGGCGAGACACTGTACCCAGCCGACACTGCGTCCGAAGACCTTTCATCCTTAAAGGCAGGATGAGCTGCATTGGCTCGATCGTGTCATTCGTACCTCAGCGCGACCATGGGATCGACCCGCATGGCGCGGCGCGCAGGGATGTAGCAGGCAGCGAGCGCGACGGCGGTGAGGAGAACAGCGACCAGCGCGTAGGTGAGCGGATCTTCGGGGCGGACACCGAAGAGCATGGAAGCGACGAGGCGCGTGAGGGCGAGAGCTCCCGCGATGCCGAGTGCGAGTCCCACGAAGATCATGGCCATGCCGCGGCTAAGGACCAGCGTGAAGATGTTTCGCGGCTGTGCGCCGAGAGCCATGCGCACGCCGACTTCTTGTGTGCGCTGCTTCACCCAGTAGGACATGCTTCCGTAGATGCCCACTGCGGCCAGCAGAAGAGCGATGGAGGCAAACGCCCCGAGCAGCCAAGCATTGAATTTGCGCTCGGATTCGTTCTGGGACACCATGGCGCTGACAGGCGTGAGGCTATAGATAGCCAGGGTTTTGTCAACATCGTGAACCGCGTCGCGCACGACCGGTATGAGTTTAACTGGCGTGCCAGCCGTGCGGATCAACAAATCGTTGCTCCAGTCACCCTCTCCAGGGTAGTAGGCCGTTAAGCCCGGTGAGTTCTCGAGACCGCTCATGCGCACATTACCGACGACGCCGATAATCGTCCACCACGGAGTTTCCCGGGAAGGATCGTACTTGCGAATTCGCTTACCAAGAGGATCGCCATTCGGCCAGTAGCGTCGCGCCATTGCTTCGCTGATGATCGTAACAAATGTTGGATGGCCCGCAGCATCGGCGGCGCTGAAAATGCGGCCACGAAGCAACGGGATTCCCATGGTACGGAAATAATTAGGGGTCACGCTAGTGGGTTTGAGAAGCGACATCGGTTCCTGGGACGGTTGCCCCTTCGTGACAAACAGGACTCCGCCAGGGAAGAAGACGTTGGATGCGGAGCTGACGCCGAGGATACCAGACAGCGCACCAAGACGAGTCATGAGATCAGCGTAAAGGGCGTTATTCTTCTTATCCGTAAGATCCGGCGACGTCCAGGGAAAACGAACGTCCAAGGCGAGGACATGGTCGGCGTTGAAACCCGGATCGATCGACAGGATTTTCGAGAGGCTGCGAATCAGAAGGCCTGAACCAGCAAGGAGAACGAACGCAAGTGAGACTTCCGCGACGATCAGGATTTTGCGAATGAAGTGTGCGCCCGGTGAGGCTGCGCCCGCACTTGTTTCCCTGAGAGCGCAGTTCAACTCGAGGCGTGAGGCGGAAAATGCCGGAAGAACGCCACAAATCAGCGCCGTGAACACCGTGACCGCAATTGTGTACAGAAGAACACGCGCATCCAGAACGCCGCCATCGAGATTGGCTATGTTCGGATTGAATTTTGAGACCAGAGCCAAAGTCCAAAACGCAAGGAAGAATCCTGCCATAGCGCCCGCGCCAGCGAGCAGCAAACTTTCCGCGAGGAATTGCCGGATGATTCGGCTGCGATTCGCTCCGAGCGAAAACCGCACAGCGATTTCCTTCTGGCGTCCGGCGGCGCGCGCCGTCATCAGGTTGGCCAAGTTCAGGCAGGCAATCAGCAGCACGCCGAAGACCGCGCCCCATAACAGAAGCAGCCCCTGCCGCACGTTCTGCGAAATCTGCTCGCGCAATGGAACGATGCGGATGCCTACGCCGCCGTCGATCGAGGGATATTGCGCCGCGAGTCGCAGGGCGATCGTGTTCATCTCGGCTTGGGCGCTGGACAGTTTCACGCCGGGCCTTAATCGGCCGATTATTTTGAATAGTTGATATTGTCGGGATTTCGTTCGCAGATAGTCGTTTACTTGGAGCGGTGTCCACATCTCCGTGCCAGGTGGAAAAGAAAAGTTCGGCGGCATTACGCCGATCACGGTTGCGCTTTCGCTGAATCCAAGGTGCTGCCCAATTGCGTGCCGGTCGCCAGCAAAGATCGATCTCCACAGCGCGTAACTGATAATCACCACGTTCGTCTTGCCCGTAAGCGTGTCGTCGGGCGCAAAGCTGCGCCCGAGCATGGGACCTACGCCGAGGACGGAAAAAAGGTTGATCGAAACGCGGCTCGTCGGTACGCGTTCAACCCCGGTCCCTGTGGACAGTAGCGCTTCCCGCGTCCCGTTGTCGATGAAGGCTAGGTCCGCAAAGCTTCGCGACTGCGCCTGCCAATCCGCCCAGTCCGGGTACGACACCGCGCCATCACCCATACCCGAGCGCTTGTAGCTCTTTCGTAGGAAGGCGAGACGTTCGGCGTGTGGATAGGGCAGCGCGCGAAAAAAGGCGGCATTTGCGAGGCCGAAGATGGCGGTGTTGGCACCGATGCCCAGCCCCAGGGTGAGGACGGCGACGGCTGTGAAGCCGGGGCATTTGCGCAGGTTGCGCAGGCCGTAACCAAGGTCTTGCGCGAGGTCCTGCAGCCATGTCACCCGGCGGGCGTCGCGACACTCTTCCTTGGTTCGCTCGATCCCATGCATGTCGAGCAGCGCGGCGCGGTGGGCATCGTCGGGCCGCATGCCTCTGGCAATGTTTTCTTCGGTCTTGCACTCGATGTGGTAGCGCAACTCCGCGCCGAGCTCTTCATCGACACGCTGGCGCTGAAACAGCGACCGCAGACGCAATCGAATTATGTACAGCCAGTGTTCTAGTCGCATCGGGCCGCCTCCCTCCGCGTTCGCGCCGCTTAGGCCTCTTTCAGTTTGATCACGCGCGAAATTGCGCTCGAGAGCCTGCCCCAGTCTTCGGCATCCTTTTCAAGCTGTCGCCGCCCGAGCCGTGTCAGCGAATAGTATTTTGCGCGTCGGCCTTTGTCGGACACTTTCCACTCAGCGGTGATCCAGCCCTCTTGTTCCAACTTGTGCAAGGACGGGTACAGTGATCCGTCGCTCACCTGAAGAACATCGCCGGACACCTGCCTTAACCGCTGACTGACGGCGAAGCCATTCATCGGCTCGAGCGCTAGAATTTTAAGCAGCAACATGTCCAATGTGCCCTGCACCAGATCGGGAGGTTTGCTCATGTTCGTGTCCTCGGTAACCGAGAGTAACACGTCTGCCCTCGGTAAGCAA
>JASHOS010000152.1 GCA_030040995.1 Terriglobia bacterium
GCAGACTCGAAAATGAGATGCTCAGAAAGAAAGGCGTTATGGACCGGCCTTCTTTCGACCGCGTACACTTCCGCCTCCGCGTCTCGAGGGCGCGTTCGAGGGTCTTCCCGGAACGGAGAGCGTGCCGCGCGTTGCTTTATGCAGGCTCGCGGGCTATCGCCGCTCCCGCCGGGAAACGAACGACGCCCAATTATTCGTACAATAGGCACGCTCCGGATCAGACAGGGTCACGGCGTCAACGCCTCCACTGCGGTTTCGACCTCGCCGTTCCGGGCTGCTACTATCTTACCCCGAACACATTTTCATGAGCTTTCGTGGGCCGAAGGCCCATTCATGACAGGGTTGAAAATTTACAGGCGAAACGTAGCGAACCCACGGCGTCCAAAGAGCATCAAAACAGCGGGGAGGAAGGGATCCGTTTATTCACAGAGGCGGGACGGAAGCGGAGCAACCGGCGCGCCGGCCCCGCCTCTCGGTAACGGCGCCGCGAGGATGTATTCAGCTACGGGAAAAGGGCCGAGCGCCAACGGTCACTGTTAAGAGTCATAACTGCGTGCTGTTTAAGAAATCGGATTGACCAAAGCGCCGGCTTTTGACGATCTGAAAGGAGGCCCTGTGCCGGAAGTTCAGCAAACGGATCAGCAAGCTGGCGGAGCGATTCCGCAGTTTCGCGTCGATATTCAAGTTCACGAGCTGCTCAAGAACTCTAGAAAGAAGGCGCCGGCTCCTTCCTTACCCTCAACGGCGCCAAAGAAGTTTCCCGAACCCGTATTTCCCCAACGTCCGGAGCTGCTCGCCCAAGATATCGAAATGCCGCAGCGGAGGCCGGGCGAGACCCCGTACCATCGGCGCTGGACGCCGGGCTTAATTTACCATCACATGCGCGGTTGGCTTTTCCCCTACGTCAAATCGCGGCTTCTGCCGGGAGATTTTCACCCCCTGATTGCCTATCTCTTTACCGAATGGAAATGCAATCTGGACTGCCACTATTGCTGGGCCTTTGATAATCGGGTTAAGGGAATGAGCGAAGAAACGGCGCGCCGCTCCATCGATTGGCTCTATTCAACCACATGCCGCGTCCTGGCACTCATGGGCGGCGAGCCGTTGTTGCGCCCGCAACTCGTGCATAAGGTCGTCTACTATGCCGCGAAAAAAGGATTTTGGGTGTACCTTCCCACGAACGCGCGGCTGCTGAGGCCAGAGGTTATAGATCGGATCAGTGATGCGGGTGTCGCCACCGTAAATTTCGCCGTGGACGTTGTGGATGAAAAACCGGGCCTGCCCAAGGCGCTTAATCCTGTCCGGCAGTACTTTGAGTATCTCATCAAGAAACAATACACGTACGGCTACACGGTTTTCTTCAACATGAATATCTGCCGCACGAACCTTGACGACATCAAACAGCTTACGGAAATCGCGCACGATCATGGCATCGCAACGGATTATCACATCAACGAATCGCCGATGATCGAGCAGCCTCACTTCAAGCATCTCGGTGACAACAGCACCTACATCATGCCCGAAGATTGGCCGAAGGTGGATGCTTTGCTGGACTGGCTGAGTGACAAGAACCGGTCCGGCTACAAGATGGTAAATTCCGTGAAGCGGCTCCATGACATGAAGGACTTTATGCGAGGCAAGGTCGAGCCGTGGAACTGCCGGGCCGGCCAGAATTCGTTGATTATCCGTGTCGACGGTTCCCTGGCGCCCTGTTTCCCCATGTATTCGGCCACCTACGACTGGGGAGCTATCGAGAACCATAAGTTTGAAGTCCGGCAGCTCAACGAGATGAAGAAATCTTGCCAGACGCACTGCTTTTCGACTCTAAACCACAATCTTGGATATTGCTATGACGACGGAAGGGTCATCCGCTGGGTGCTCCGTCAGGCGCTGCGCGGCTTCCAAGGCGTGACGGGTAGTTTTGACTGAGCTATCTTCCGGGCGTGCCGGAATCGAGCGGCTGATACAGGGTGGCAGCGGGCTGGTGGGTTGTCTCGAACGCGGCGATCTGGTTTTCAAACTGCAGCGTAAGCCCGATGTCATCGAGTCCTTGGAGCAAACAGTTGCGGCGGAAGGGATCAATCCGAAAGACCATGCGTAGCCCCTTCTCATCCGTAACAAGCTGCTTTTCAAGATCGACGTTGAGCTGGTAGCCTGGAGTCCTTTCCGTGCGCTGAAATAGTTCATCCACTTCAGCATCGGTAAGCGTGATGGGCAAGATCCCGTTTTTGAAGCAATTGTTGTAAAAGATGTCCGCGTAGCTCGGCGCAATCAGAGCGCGAAACCCGTAGTCGAGAATAGCCCACGGCGCGTGCTCGCGGCTGGAGCCGCAGCCGAAGTTGGCTCGTGCCATGAGGATTGATGCTCCCTGGTATCGCGGCTGGTTGAGCGCGAATTCCGGGTTGGGCTTTTCACCCGCCAGATATCGCCATTCGTAAAACAGGATTCGCCCGAAGCCTTCGCGCGTGAGCGCCTTCAGGAATTGTTTGGGAACCATCTGGTCCGTATCCACGTTCAGACGGTCCATTGGCGCCACAAGCCCGGTGTGGTGGGTGAACGGCTTCATCGTCTTTTCCTCTGGCCGTTAGGCCGCTGGCCTCGAAGGAAGTCATCAAAACGCTTGATAAAGGCGTCGAAATGGCGATCCTGCGCGTCCATTCGTTCACGGTGCGGCGTGAGCCGGTCGTTTTGCGTGCCGAGAATCTGCGCAACCGTGCGAAGGCGGTCCGCTGTATCCCTACTGAGCGTCCGTAGCTCGCCCCGCAGTTCAGCCATTTCTATATCGTGTCGCGCCACAGCCGCTTCATGTTTGGCCTGCATATCGAGGATGAACTCAATCGTTTTTTCAACGTCCATCTGACTGCGTCCCATCCTCGCCGGCCTCAAACTCAAAAGGGAGTTAGCCCTTTCCCTTGGGCTGAACGTGTCCCACATTTCTTGCTGGACACCGGGGTCAATTCGCAGTCTCAGCCCTCTCCCTGGGGAGAGGGTAGCCGACGGAGGAGGCCGGGTGAGGGGTCGTTTGGCCGCCCCGTAACTTCCCTCACCTTCCGTAGGAATTCCTTCGGGTTCTCAGCAGGACTTAGCCAGCTCCTCCGCCTCTTCATCCCTCTCCTGCCGCCGCGCTTTCCGGCCACTAACTCCAATGACGGGCAAGGACGCGATCTCGATAGCTCCCGCTGGGGATTAACTTTGCATCGTCCACCGGCCGATTATACAAATATGTCCAGGCCTTTCGTTTTCTGCCGTTTTCCAGCGTCACCGTCACAAGCTGTCTGATAAAGAGGCTCCTTCGGGGCGCCGAGGGAAGGTAGTCCTCGTACTGGTCTAAGATTTTTGACGCACCTTCCCCATCGCGTAGCCGGTACAGCTCCCCTTTCACGAGGTTCTCCGAACTGCTTCCAGCAAGCTTGGCTCCCGGATAATCTCCGAGATCGTAGAGCTTGGCTCTAATGGTTCCCTCGCCAACTAGCTTCGCCCCAACCTTTTCCTGCAAATCCTCGTGAAATCCGCGCATGAGGGTTCCGTAGACGAAGAGAAATGAACAGCCTGCAACTGCTTGAGTCCTGTTCTTCAATTGCCGTTCCTCGGAGCGCTCCTCTCTGACCAAGTTAGACACCTTGACTGGATCATCGCCATCCAAAACGTCTCTGATACCCTTAAGGTCACTACGTTGATAAAACTTCTCGTACAATTCTTTCATCCACCTGGCGATACGTCAGGTATGCGAGCAAGGCAACTACAAAGGTACCCAGGGCACCCGAGGCTGTAAGGAGCTCAATAATTCCTTTCACGGTTTGAGATCCATTGCTGACACTCCTGCTCCGGACCACCGTTACGGAATGTCCGGCCACTCCCGAATGTCCACAAAGTGGCCCGCAACCGCAGCCGCAGCGGCCATCATGGGGCTCACCAGGTGCGTGCGGCCGCCTTTTCCCTGCCGCCCCTCAAAATTTCGGTTTGAAGTGCTGGCGCAACGCTCGCCGCTCGGAAGCACATCGGCATTCATTCCGATGCACATACTGCAGCCCGCGTCGCGCCACTCGAAGCCGGCGTCGCCAAAGATCTTGTCCAGACCCTCCTTTTCAGCCTGCGCCTTCACCCCCCGGGAGCCCGGCACGGCCAGGGCCTGCTTCACAGATGGCGCAATCTTCTTCCCTTCCAGCACTCGCGCCGCAAGGCGCAGGTCTTCGATTCTGGAGTTGGTGCAGGAACCGATAAAGACACGGTCGAGGGGGATATCGGTGATTCGAGTGCCGGGTTGGAGCGCCATGTATTCAAGAGCGCGCGCCGCGGCCTTGCGCTGGTCGGCATCGCTGAATGATCCTGGGTCCGGCACACGGCCTGTGACCGCCGCAACCATGCCCGGATTCGTTCCCCAAGTCACCTGTGGAGCCAGGTTTTCGCCTTCCAATTCAACCACGCGGTCGAAAGCCGCTCCCGGATCTGTAGCAAACGATTTCCAGTAATCCACGGCAATCTGAAAGTCCTTGCCGCGCGGCACAAACGGGCGCCCCTCCATATAGGCAAATGTGGTTTCGTCCGGCTCGACCATTCCCGCGCGGGCCCCGCCTTCAATTGACATGTTGCAAACCGTCATCCGGCCTTCCATCGACAGTCCCCGGATCACGTCACCGTCATACTGGATAACGCTCCCATTTCCACCCGAGATGCCGATTTCGCCGATAATGGCGAGCACGACGTCCTTGGCGGTAACGCCACGTGGCCGGCGGCCATTAACGCGCACCAGCATGGTCTTGGACCTGAACTGCGAAAGACATTGGGTGGCCAGGACGTGCTCCACCTCGCTCGTGCCAATGCCAAAGGCCAGCGTCCCGAAGGCGCCGTGAGTAGAGGTGTGGCTGTCCCCGCAAACAATCGTCTGGCCCGGCTGCGTGATTCCCAGTTCCGGACCGATGATGTGAACGATACCTTGCCGGCTATGATGCATGTCCAGCAGCAGCACACCCGTCTCGCGGCAATTGCGCGCCAATGCGTCGAACTGCGCCGCCGCCACGGAATCGGCCAGCGGCAAATTGCGGTTTTGGGTTGGCACGGAGTGGTCCATCACGGCGAAGGTAAGATCCGGCCTCCGCACCTTGCGATCTGCCGCTTTAAGACCCGCAAATGCCTGGGGAGATGTCGCTTCGTGAATGAAATGGCGGTCGATATAAATCAGCGCGGGCTGGCCAGGCTCTTCGCGCACCCGGTGAGCCTCCCAGATTTTCTCGTACATCGTTCGCGCCGCCATATTAGCCTTCCCGCTCAGTGTTCCCGCGATTGCATTATATCCGGGCGAAACAGGCGTTTCAAATTCGCTCATCGCGCGGGCGTCTTGTCGGCCGGATGGCGCAGACATATCTTTTATGTCTGCGTTTACGCCAAACCAGCGGGAACCCCTGCCCTCGCCCCCACCATCAGCCAAAGCGATCAGGGATCAGCGCAAATTCTCGTCGGAAATAGTGGCGGCTTGATGCCGCCATCTCGCGTGGCGAGGTGAGCACGCCGCCAAGTCGTGCTGCGCAGTGCCCGGAGAAGGCCTACGCGATGCGCCTGAAAGCTCAGCTCAAGAAGGGCAAATGGGGATAGGAGCCAAGAAGGGGCTCAGGCGTAGATCGCACGAATGCCCCCGGGGTCCTACGAACTTGCGGCTGGCGTGCAGCTCTTCATCGCCGGCTCTCACCGTTCCGGCGGATAAACTTATCCACCACGTCGATCAGGCCGTTCAGCTTGTCATCCATCTCCGTCATCGCCAAGTCATGTCTCGCCATCATTTCTTCATGCTTCGCGAATGCCAGGTCGTGTTTCGCCGTCATTTCTTCGTGCTTCGCAAGTGCCTTTTCGTGGCGGCGGATGTCGCTGCGAAGCGAAACGCCGGTTGAGGCTAACTTGGCAACCACGCGGTTCGTCTGTTTTAACACACGCTGCGTTTCCACGAGTCCCTGCTCCATGCGGTCCATCCGCCGACTGCTTCTGGCAAAGTTGGCCTCAAATCTGCCAAGAGTGGCCTCGACTTTCGCTTGCTGTTCCAGGATGAATTCCATCGTTCGCTCGATGTCCACGAGGTTCGTTCCTTTCTGGATAGTATTTGGCCGTCACCCGGGGCGCCGCTCGCTCCCCGCTTCAGCGGCCAGGAGGCGCAGCCATGCCCTTAATATCTGCGGTGCTTCGCTGTGGCCGGGACCGCAATGCTCGCGGAAATTCACATTTCCACTATACACCGTGTATAGGCCGGGAGGCGCAGCCATGCCCTCTATGTCTGCGCCAACCTCTCAAGGGAAACCGGCGATCAAATGCTCGCGGAAATGACTGCTGATTTCTGACGGCTGATTGCTGAGTACTTGCCTCGCTCTGCCAAGAAACTGTTATCGCCGAGCCGATGGCTTTTTCCTGCTGCGTCTCTTTGACAATCTAGGAGTCTCCGGTATAGACTCCTAGAGTATCTGGGAGAGAACCGCATAATGAATAAACACATGGAACTGTTGCAAGGCACCCTCGATATGCTGATCCTGAAAGCTGTCTCGCTGAGCCCGTTGCACGGCTATGGCGTCTTGCTGCGCATCCAGCAAATTTCAAAAGACCGTCTGGAAATTCAGCAAGGTTCGCTGTATCCGGCGCTCTATCGCCTCGAACACCAGGGCTGGATCGCGAGCGAATGGGGCGAGTCGGAAAACAAGCGCAAGGCGAAATATTACCGCCTCACGGCGGCAGGCAAGCGCAGGCTCCAAACGGAAACCGAGAAATGGAATCGCATGGCGGATGTCATTGCCGGAATTTTGCGCGCCACACCGGAGGAAATATGAGTTTCTCGAGCCGAATTCAATCCTGGACCAAGGCTCTTCTGAGGCGCTCGCGCACGGAAAGCGACATGGACTCGGAGCTGCGTTCTCACATCGCGGCCTATGCGGAAGACTTGGTCCGCAGCGGGATCTCTGAGAAGGAAGCGATGCGGCGCGCACGCATGGAATTCGGCGGCATCGAGCGAGTCAAGGAAGAATGCCGGGAGGCGCGTGGCGTCCACTTTGTAGAAGGCCTCTTGCAAGGCTTGCGTTTCGGCGTGCGCATGCTGCTAAAGTCCCCCGGCTTCGCCGCCGTCGCGGTCATGACGCTGGCGCTCGGTATTGGCGCGAACACGGCCATTTTCTCCATCGTGAACGCGCTTTTCCTGCATCCCGCAGGCGTAGCCCATCCCGAACAGGTCGTGGTCCAGCGCGCTCGTTACCTCAAGATCGGACTAAACAACATCGTGGTTTCGGTTCCGGATTTTGCCCAAATGCGCGGCAGCACGAAAATTTTCGCCGCCGCGGCGCTCGAACAGGAGGGCGACTTCAATTACACCGGGGGTGACTATCCGGTAGACCTTGAAGGCGCGCTGGTTTCTTGGCAGTGGTTCGACGTTTTTGCTGCGAAACCAGTTCTCGGCCGGGTATTTACCGCGGCGGAAGATCAACCCAACGCCAATCACGAAATCGTGCTTT
>JASHOS010000153.1 GCA_030040995.1 Terriglobia bacterium
CAAGCTCAGAGAGCGGACGCGAGAGCACAGTGGTTGCGTCGAGATGAGCGAAGGTGGTTGCCGGAGCGGGGTCGGTAAGATCGTCGGCGGGAACGTAGACGGCCTGGACAGAAGTTACAGATCCGCGCTTGGTGGAGGTGATGCGCTCCTGCAGCTCGCCCATTTCCGTGGCGAGGTTGGGCTGGTAGCCGACGGCAGAGGGCATGCGGCCGAGCAGCGTGGAGACTTCAGAGCCGGCCTGAGTGAAGCGGAAGATGTTGTCGATGAAGAGCAGTGTGTCAGCGCCTTCCTGGTCGCGGAAGTATTCGGCAACGGTAAGGCCGGTGAGGGCCACGCGGAGGCGCGCTCCGGGTGGTTCGGTCATCTGGCCATAGATGAGAGCGGCCTTGGACTTAGGAAGGTTCTTGAGATCGATGACTCCGGCTTCCTGGAACTCAAGCCAGAGGTCGTTGCCTTCGCGAGTGCGCTCGCCGACTCCGGCAAACACGGAGACGCCGCCGTGCTTCATGGCGACGTTGTTGATCAGCTCCATGATGATGACGGTTTTGCCGACGCCCGCGCCGCCGAAAAGCCCGGTCTTCCCCCCCTTGAGGTAAGGTTCCATCAAATCGATTACTTTGATGCCTGTCTCGAACATCTCCATGCGGATGTTCTGCTCGTCGAGCGCCGGAGGATGACGGTGGATGGGGAAGCGGACGTTCGTCACAACTTGCCCGAGCTTGTCGACCGGTTCCCCAATCACATTGAGCACGCGCCCCAGCGTTGCCCTGCCGACCGGTACGGTGATGGGCTCGCCGAGGTCGGTGGCGCGCATTCCGCGCACCATTCCCTCTGTCGCTTCCATGGCCACACATTTGACGCGGCCATCGCCCAAGTGCTGTTCCACTTCTGCCACTACGCTTAGGGGCTCCGGCACGTCGAATCCCTCGGACGTTATGCGCACGGCGTTGAAAATGGCCGGCAGATGGCCTTCCTCGAAAGCCACGACGACGACCGGGCCCGTTATCTCCACAACTTTTCCAACTTTCTGTTCCGCCACAGGACTCCTTTTCAAAATGAAACGATCAGCCGCCAGCGATCAGCAATCAGTTATCACGTGCCAGCAACCGCCCCAAAAGGGCGAGGGCAAACTTTCTATCAGAAGTGGTCGCTGACGGCTGATCGCTGATAGCTTCTCTTACAATGCGGACGCGCCGCTTACGATTTCGATAATCTCCTTCGTGATAGCCGCCTGCCGCACGCGGTTGAGATGGAGCGTGAGCGAGTCGATCAACTCGCCCGCATTATTGGTGGCCGCATCCATGGCCATCATCTTCGCCGCATACTCGGCCGCCTGTGATTCAAGGAGGGCCCGGTAAATTTCCGACTCGATGTACCGAGGCAGAAGATGAGCGAAAATTTCCTCCGGCGGCTGCTCGTAGATGTAATCGACGAGCGTTTCGCCTTGCGCCGGCTTATCGGGTTCGAAGGGTAACAATCGAACTTCAGCTAGCTTCGCGGAAAGGAGCGATTTGAATTCGCTGTAAACCAGGTCGACCGCATCGACTTCTTGCTTGGCATAGAGTTCGATAACCCGTGCCGCGACCTCTCGCGCGGCTGAAAACTCAACACGACGCTGAAAAAGATTCACGTACTCCCCCGCCAACTTCACTGGCCGCTTGCGGAAGAAATCTCTCGCTTTTCTCCCCACGGCGAGCATTTGAATCTCAAGGTCCCTATGGCCGGCCAGATACCTTTGCCCGGCGCGAATCAGATTGGCATTAAAGGCGCCGGCAAGACCCCGGTCGGCGGTGACGAGGACGAGAAGCGATTTCCGCACCGGCCGTTGCACGAGGAGCGGGTGGGAGCGATCTTCCGTGCGAGCGGCCAGGCTGGCCAAAAAACGCCGCATCTCTTGGGCATAGGGGCGCGCGTTCAGCACGCGCTCCTGGGATCGCCGCAACCGCGCGGCCGCCACCATTTTCATCGCCCGCGTAATCTTTTGGGTGTTCTTCACCGAGCGGATTCGCCGGCGAAGATCTAAAATGCTCGGCACAAAGCTCCTGTAGCTGTCAGGTGTGGGGCGTCAGGTTACAGGTGTCGGGATTTGGGAAGAACCTATCAGCCCTTGTTAGTCGTGACTCGCTCCAAAAATCCCTCACCCGGCTCGCGCCGGCTGGAGAAAGCGCCGGCCGCTCGCCACCCTCATCCCGCTTGCGGGAGAGGGAATTGTAGTTTGGGTTCTTTTCGTGCTTTGCGGGTACCGCAAAGCGGCGTGACACCTGTCACCTGACACCTGTTCCCTGTTTTTCCGCCGCTTCCCTCTCCGCTTTGAAGCGCTCCTTATATTCATCCAGCGTTTTGCGGATTTCTCCGCGGAGTTCGTCATCCAAAGCTTTCTTCTGTGAAAGCTTGGTCAGCAATCCGGGATGCGCGGTATCGACGAACTCGTAGAGGCCAGACTCAAAGGCACGGCAGTCTTCCAGCGGGAGATCATCGACGTAGCCGTTGGTGCCCGCAAAAATGATGAGGACTTGCTTTTCCACAGGCAAGGGCTGGTACTGGTCCTGCTTCAGGAGCTCCGTAAGGCGCCTTCCGCGGTTCAGTTGATCTTGAGTTGCTTTGTCCAGATCGCTGCCGAATTGGGAGAACGCGGCCAGATCGCGATATTGCGCCAAATCAAGCCGCAAAGTTCCCGCGACCTGTTTCATGGCTTTGATTTGAGCGTTGCCGCCCACGCGCGAGACCGACAGGCCCACATCCACGGCGGGACGGACACCGGAGTTGAATAGATCGGCCTGGAGGTAGATCTGCCCATCGGTGATGGAGATGACATTAGTCGGAATGTAGGCTGAAATATCGCCCGCTTGGGTTTCAATAATGGGCAGGGCGGTAAGCGAGCCGCCTCCAAGCTCCTTCCCCAGCTTCGATGCGCGCTCGAGGAGCCGGGAGTGGAGGTAGAAGACATCGCCAGGATAGGCCTCGCGGCCTGGGGGGCGGCGCAGCAGCAGCGAAATCTCGCGATAGGCGACAGCGTGCTTGGAGAGATCATCGTAGACACAGAGAACATGGCGTCCGCGGTCCCGGAAATATTCCCCCATCGCGCAGCCCGCGTAGGGCGCGAGGTACTGCATCGAGGCGGGCAGCGACGAGCTTGCTGCCACAACGATGCAATACTTCATAGCGCCGTATTCTTCCAGGGTCGCAATCACCTGGGCAATCGTCGAGCGCTTCTGACCGATGGCGATGTAGATGCAGATGACGTCGCCATCGCGCTGGTTGATGATGGTATCGATTGCAACCGCGGTCTTCCCGGTTTGCCGGTCGCCGATAATCAACTCGCGCTGGCCGCGGCCGATGGGAATCATGGCGTCAATGGGTTTAATCCCGGTTTGAAGCGGCTCGCGCACCGGCATTCGATCGACGACGCCCGGCGCAAGCCTTTCCACCGGGTTAAATTCGTCAGTTAATACTGGACCCTTATCATCAACGGGCGTGCCGATGGGGTCCACGACGCGGCCGATCAGTGCTTCGCCGACGGGAACGGACATGATCCGATGGGTCCGCTTGACAATGTCCCCTTCTCTGATCAGCGCCGAGTCGCCCAGCAAGACCGCGCTCACTTGGTCTTCTTCGAGGTTGAGCGCAAGTCCTGCCACGCGGTTCGGGAGCGACAGCAGTTCGCCCGCCATCACATTATCGAGGCCGTGGATTCGAGCTACTCCGTCTCCTACGGAAATCACGGAACCTACTTCGCTGACTGTGACGCTGCGGTCAAAGTTCTCTATTTCATCGCGGATAATGCTGGTAATTTCGTCCGCTCTGATTTGGGGCATAGTCCACCTTGAATTTCCGACTTTAGATTATCGATTTTGGATTCGATTTCGCAGCGTCCATCTCCAATCCAAAATCGGAAATCGAAAATCTAAAATTAGGGCTGGCTTGTCTCCATCTGTTCGCGGACGCGGTCCAGGTATCCGCGCACCGATCCGTCGTACACTGTGCTCTGAAGTTGGGCCCGGACGCCCCCCACCAGTTGAGGATCGGTTTGATACTCAATTTCTACGGCTTTGCGGGTGAGATGCGTAAAACGGTTACGCAATGCGGCCTGCTGCTCGGCGGAAAGCGGGGAGGCAGAAACAACAGTCATCGTTACGATTCCCTGAATACTGTTAACGATGTCCCGCAATGCGGCGCGGATTTCTTCGAGCAAGTTAAGCCGATAATGGCCTAGAAGCACGCGCAGAAAGCGCGCGGTCAGGGACGACACCTCAAGCCGCCTCAGAATTGCGTCCAGCACCCTTGCTTTCTGTTCCGGTAAAACTGCCGGGCTGTCGAACACTTCGCGAAGCTCGGCGCTCTCCTGGTAAGCGACGGAGAAACTTTCGAGTTGGCGCATCACCGCGGCGTAGTCTCCCTGCGGTCCAATTACCTCCGCCAGGGCGCGTGCGTATCGCTGGGCAATTGCTTGAGGCATAAGCTTCAGGTATCAGGTTACAGGTTTCAGGTGTCAGTACGAAGCGATCAGGAGTCAGCGCTCAGCTTAAGGATTTGGATTCGTATCTCCAGGTTTTTTGGCTGAGTGCTGAGTGCTGAGTGCTGACGGCTTCTTATTCTCTGCTTGGCAGTCCTTCGATGAAGCCGCTCACCAGCCGCGCTTGAGCCTCAGGGTTAAGCCGCCCCTGGATCATGTTCTCGGCTAATTCGCACGCTTGGCGCGCCACGTAGGTCTTCAACTCCGATTTCGCGGCCCGAGTTGCCGTCTCGATCATGCTTCGCGCGGATTCGAGAATCCTTTCCGACTCCGCGTCGGCCGCTTGGCGCAGCCGTTCTCGCTCTGCCGCCATTTCCTGCTGAGAGGCGTCTTTCAAGGCGGCAATCTCCTGCTCAAGACGGCGCATCTTGTCCTCCGCCGCCGCGAGCTTCGACTGAGCGGCCTCCATCGCTTTACGTCCTTCTTCCAGACCTCTGCGGATCTCAGCGGAGCGATGGGTGAAGAATTGCCCTACCGGTTTGCGGAGCAAATAAACCAGGACCACGATCAGAATGACGAGGTTAATAAGATTAAAGAGGTCTTCGTGGCCCGTGCTAGGACCCGGAGCAGGGCTTTCCGCAAACGCCAGGGCCGTGGTTACGGGAGGACTCGCTCCGGGTAATACGGCGGGGAGACCTATGCGCGCGCCAAGAAGCAAGACGATTAAAGCATGCGCTAACCGTCGCCTCACGCCCGTACACTCCCGCCGCCCCCCAAAATCTTCTCGGTAATTTCGTGTGCCAACAGATGAGCCGATGCCGCAAGCTGCTCTTTGGCTGCCGATGTCTCGCGGGCAAGCGCGTCTTGAGCGTCCTTGACCATTGCTTCCGACCGCTCACGCGCGCTTCTCAGAGAGTCCTCCCTGTCCCCCAGCGCATGTTGCCGGTCTTGCTGGCGTGCGGCATATATCTCGCGGCGCGCCGCCCGCACCGCGCCCTCGTATTCTCTGGACTTCTCCTCCGCTGCGCCGGCCTGCTCCCGGGCGCGGGCTATCGCTCCTTCGGTCGCGTCGGCGCGCTTTCTCATCACTTCCGCAAGCGGCTGGAAGAAGAGATATTTAAGAATGACCAGAAGAATGATAACAAAGGCTA
>JASHOS010000154.1 GCA_030040995.1 Terriglobia bacterium
TTTGAGGGATTCGGGATCCTGTAAGAGAAGATCAAGCCGCCCTGCGTTCGGCTGGACACGTTCTTTGTCCTTGAGTACAAGATCGCCTAACCCGAGAATCGAGGGGTCATCGGAGATCTGGTCCTGCACCCACTTTTCGTTCAGACTCGAGTGCTTAAGTGTGATTGACTCAAGTTTCATCAGGACTCCCTGCGCTCGGTTCGGAGCGGAACACAGGAACAACGATACTACCCTCGACGGAGTTGATGCTCCCGTTAACCTGCTGCTGCCACCCGGCAGTTTGGTCAGACCTGAAGCTTACGAAGGTAGGGGACGCTCGCCTGCATCATCGGCAGGTGCATCTCGACGAAATAATTTTTGATGCCGCCAATCCTGGCGGCAGCGAAGATTTTCTTCCAGTTAAGTGTGCCTTGCCCGACGGGAGTTATTTGGCGGGTTTTCGCAGACCAGCCCTGAACGTGCATGGAGATGAACCTGCCGTGATAACGGGTGAAATAGTGGATCGGGTTGTAACCGTCACTGATCGACGAGACCTGAAACTGGAACTTGACCAGCTTCGGATCGAGGAATTTGAACAGCAGGTCGTAAGTTCGCTGGCCGTCGGCGGTCATCGAAATCGTCCAGTCCTCATTGTGAAGGCCCTGCTGGATGCCCGCGCGGGCGGCTTTTTCAGCCATGCGGTTGTATTCATCGGCGGCGCGCTTCACGTCGTCTACGCTGGGATGGCGCGGCCCTTCGAGGCTGGGAACCATCATTTGCGTCAGGCCGACGTCTTTCGCCCAGGCAATTCGGCCCTCCTGGTTTTCTCGGAGCTCCTGGATGCTGAAGTGCGAGCTCACGCAAGTGACGCCGGCATCCCCCAGGATTCTGCGCAGCTCGGCGCCGCTATATTTACCGACGCCCGCAAACCCCGAATCGGCGTATCCCACCGGCGAGCACAACTCGATCGACTGGAATCCCGAGTTGGCAAGCACCTTGATAGTGCCGGGAAAATCTTTGGCAATCATTTCCCTCACGGGCCAGGTCTGGCATCCAATGGGCAATCCCAGAGGATTGGCGCGAAGCCTTCGCGGGTCCAAGGATAATAGTCCGGCCACAGTGGCATTGGCAGCCGCACACTTCAAGAACTCTCTTCTCGAAACTTCAGACATTCACACCTCCTTGACCCCGCCAACAACATATCACAACTCGACGTGAATTGCGCCCTATACTCTTGCTCCTGTTTATGCTATTAAAGAAGGCTCCTATGGAGAAGCGTTCTCGAGAACAATCCGGCCAGCTTTCGCGGCGCAAGTTTCTGGGCGCCAGCGCGGCGTCAGCGCTCGCCGTAATTCCATCCAAGGCTCTTCGAGCCGGCGCTCTCGCAATGCAGGATAATCCCGGCGGCACTGACGCGCTGCATTCGCAGCCGAGCACCGTCACGGTGGATATAGCGCCGAGCCACTTAGCGAATACCTTCAGCCCGCACCGCGCGCTGGGCACTTCCATCGACATACTGCCTTACGGCTCTGTAGACAAGCTCTATGTTGAACCAACCATCAAAGAATGCCTCTCGGCTGGCTGGGGGCCGATGACCTATCGTCAGAACACCGAGCTCCAAATCGCCGCCTGGCATTGGAACGACCGTGGAACGTGGAGCGACCCGGCCAACCGAAGCGGCTACTTTACAGGCAGCGCCGAGCCTGCTGAGACTCTGCGCCATTCCTACGCTTATCCCTTGCCTCATCGCGGCACCACGCGCAACGGCGGGTCCACCCACGGCTATTCCCGCTTAACGGATGGCAACCCGCAAACGTATTGGAAGAGCAATCCCTATCTCACGAGCCGTTTCACGGGCGAAGAAGACTCGCTCCATCCGCAATGGGTGGTCATCGATCTCGGGACTGCCCAGGGCGTGAACGCGGTACGGATCGATTGGGGCAACCCTTACGCACGAAACTATGAGGTGCAGTATTGGACCGGGGAAGACGCCATGGACCAGCCGGTAAGCGGCGCCTGGAACACGTTTCCGGGCGGCATTGTCACCGGCGGGAGTGGCGGCTCGGCGATGCTCACACTTTCTCGCGAGCCCATCGAGGCGCGGTTCCTGCGTATCTTGATGACGGAATCTTCCAACACGTGCAGCACTCACGGCGCCGGCGATCCGCGCAACTGCGTGGGCTACGCCATCCACGAAGTCTTTGTGGGGACGTTCGATTCCAGCGTCGGCTTTGTGGACCTCGTTCAGCATTCTCCGGATCAGAACCAGACGCCCACTTACTGCTCTTCCATCGATCCTTGGCATTCGGCCTCTGACCTGGACGTTCATGCGGGCGACCAGACCGGCTTCGATCTGTTTTTTACCAGCGGCGTCACCAACCAATTGCCAGCCATCATTCCAATCGCCATGCTTTACGGCACGCCCGAAGACGCGGCCGCGGAGATTGCGTACCTGAAGAAGCGTGGATATCCGGTAGCTTACGTGGAAATGGGCGAAGAGCCTGACGGCCAGTACGCCATGCCCGAAGACTATGGGGCGCTTTACCTGCAGTTTGCGGAGGCGATTCACCGGTTGACGCCGGAAGCGCGGCTCGGCGGGCCGATTTTTGAAGGTGTCAATGAGGATATCAAGGTGTGGCCGGACGCAGCAGGCCGCACTTCCTGGCTAGGACGTTTTCTTAATTACCTGAAGTCGCATGGCCGGCTCTCCGACCTCGCCTTCATGTCTTTCGAGCACTATCCATTCGGGCCGTGTGAAGTAACCTGGAGCGATTTGTATCGGGAGCCGGAGCTGGTGAGCCACATTCTGGATGTGTGGAGAGAGGACGGGTTGCCGGAAAACGTCCCCATGCTGATCACGGAGAGCAATCTCTCCTGGGGTACGGACCAGTCGTTTGTGGATATGTTCGGCGCGCTGTGGCTCGCCGATTACGCTGGGGCATTTCTCACCGCCGGCGGAAGCGGTCTCTACTACTTCCAGTTTTTTCCCGAGCACTTGTCCCACGGCTGTAATGGCGAGGGCATCTTCGGAATGTCTACGGCGACAGCCGATTACCAAGTCAGGCAGCACACCTCACAATATTTTGCTGCCCAACTCATCAACCTGGAATGGGTGAAGCCGGGTGGCGAGGACCATCATCTTTACCGGGCATCATGTGACATCACCGATGCCGCCGGTCATCGCCTGGTGACGGTCTACGCCGTCGAGCGCCCCGATGGACAGTGGTCGCTGTTGCTTGTCAACCGCGACCAGGACAACGCGCATGCCGTGCGGGTGATTTTCCAGGATGAGCAGGCCGGCCGCAATGCTTCTTTTTCCGGTCCCGTTACGATGGTCACTTTTGGCGCCGAACAATACCAGTGGCACGAAGACGGCAGGAACGGCCATGCCGATCCGGACGGTCCGCCCCTTACGCGGACCCTTGCGGGCGGCCGAGAATCGGTCTTCGGCTTGCCCAAAGCCTCGCTGACCGTGCTGCGCGGTAAGGTACAAATCTAGCGCCAGCGTCTCACTGGCGCTTTGTAGCGCCGGGCTTTAGCCCGGCACGTGCCGACCTAAAGGTCGGCGCTACGGGATCACTTGCCGACCCCGTTCGGTGCGACCGGCGAACTTCGCCGCTCATAGAGCGGCGCTACAACAAAATAACCGTCGCGGACTTAAGTCGCTCAATATAGATGGAGCACGAATCGTCATGCTGGTGGTCATGAAGCCGGCGGCGAGCGAAGACGACATTCGCGCCGTCTGCAGAAAAATCGAATCGATGGGTTTTCGCGCGCATCCCATGCCGGGAGCCCAGCGTACCGCGATTGGAATCACCGGCAATCCCGGCCCGG
>JASHOS010000155.1 GCA_030040995.1 Terriglobia bacterium
TTGCCGTCCTTCCGTCGCTTCTTGCTGCGCAAAAACATCGTCAGTGCGCATCCTGGCAAATCCTGGGCATTGATGTAAAGGGGGTAGGTCGGCACTACAGCCGCCCGCCTTAAGGGTGAACTGATCCGGAAGAGGTTAGATCGACGCAGTGATCAAATTCGCTCCGCACCGCGCCGTATCTGCGAAAGTCAGGCTAAGTCGACCTCCTGCACAAGACCCAAACATTTTCGCTCACCTGATGGACAAGCCGCGCAAAAGCGGAGGTTCGTGCTACCCCGCTGTTGCAATCGGCACTCTATGCTCACGAATCCATCGATAACGCCCGCCGAGTATGCCAGGGCCCACCAGCCATGCGGTCGAGTCCCTCCGCGGTATCCACCTTGGAGGGTGAGCGGCGTAGGGGTAGGACCCGCCCTACCCTCGTTGATGTTCGGGGGCGGTAATCAAGGAGACGGCAAGCCGTCCCCAGGGCTACGTCAAAGTTGGGGCTTATAAGGGTTTGGAGCGCGTTTTTGTAGCACAGGGCTCGCTTTTTAGCCCTGTCATGATGGGCCGTTGGCCCGCGAAAGCAAATGAAAATGCTCCTTGTCGGCGGATGAACTGACGGCGCCATGAGTCTTTCTTTTTCAGCAGATCCACGCTCAAGCCAGGAGCATTTTCAAGGCTGCGGCTTGTCATTGTACGAAAAAGCCGCAGCGTTACAAGGCGAACGCTGCGCTACAACCACGCCTATCCGAACTTTGACGTGACCGTGAAGCCGTCCTCCCTACATCACCTCTGGTAATCGACGGATTAGGGCGTCGTCACCGCGAAGGCTCTCTTCGCTCTGATTTAGTGTATTATCATAAATTTTACGCGGAGTGCACGTGGCATCCGCGGCGATGCTTTTAACCTACAGAGCCCGCGCGTATCGGGGACAGTGAGGCACAGGATGGCTAGTGAGGATTTTCCGGAGGATCGACCTATGCTCGTCACCAAGCCGGACCACACGGGAAAGTTTGTGGCCATCTTCGTCGTCCTGGGCTTGTTGATCATCGGAGAGATTTATTCTTTCAGCAGGATGGGCTCGCTGCGCACCCAGCTTCAAGGCGATCAGACACGGTTGGCCAACAAGCTCAACTCAGACCTCTCCGCTAAGGTTCAGGATTTGGCAAATGCTAATGCCCAGTCTCTTGAGGAACTGCGGAGCTCGCTGGATGATACCGCGACCCAGATGAGCGCCACCGAAAAGCAGGCGTTGGCGCGCGCGCACTATGCAAGCTACCTGGTTCGCAGACTTCAAAAGCAGGAGAGCCAGAACGCACAGCAATTACGGCAGGAGTTATCGCAGAAGGCGGACCAGCAACAGGTGGGCTCGCTTAGCCAGGGCTTAACGGCAACCAAGAGCGACCTTTCGAGCACCAACACCAAGCTGGCGACACTGGCTTCGGATCTGGGCATGGCGCGAAGCCAGCTCGGGACTCTGATTGCCACTAACCACAATGACATTGCCGCTCTTCAGAAGCTTGGCTCCCGCGACTACTATGAATTTGCGATCGACCGGAACGAGCGGAAGACCGTTGCCGGAATTACTCTGGTCCTCAAGAAATCCAACATGAAAAGCCACACCTTCAATGTCAACATGATCTACAACGATATGACCGTCACCAGAAAAAACCTTCCTATTGATTCGCCGGTCTTCTTCGCGCCGCGCTACATGCATCAATTCTACGAGATGGTGGTCTACCAGCTTGGCCCGGGTTGGGTAAAAGGCTATATCAGCACGCCCAAGGGGGCCGTCGACCAGGTCGCGCAGGGGAACCGGTAAGCGTACCCGTTAGACTCAATGCGAATCGTATTTTTAGCTTCCGAATGCGTTCCTTACTCGAAAACCGGCGGCTTGGCCGACGTCGTGGGCGCGCTTCCGGAGGCGCTCGCGGAACTCGGTCACGAAGTCGAAGTCCTGGTTCCGCGTTATCGCATGACCAAGCCCGGTCCCGTGGTCGCGGGCGCATCGAATGTGACAGTCCCGCTGAGCGCGGGCTATAAATTCGCTGCCATTCAGCAGGGAGGCGTGACGAAAGGGGTGCGCCATTACCTCGTGGAATGCCCGGAGCTCTTTGACCGCGACGGCCTTTACCAGACCCGCGAAGGAAAAGACTATCCGGACAATGCGGTCCGATTCGCGGCCTTCTCTCTGGCCTCGATCGAGTTCCTCAAGCGCCGGGACACTCCTCCCGGCGTGATCCACTGCCACGACTGGCAAACTTCTCTGGCGCCAGTCTATCTGAAAAAGCTCTACGCGCGCGATCCTTTCTTCAGGGAGACTTCCACAGTCTTGACAATTCACAACCTCGGCTATCAAGGACTCTTTCCCCCCGATGTTTTGCCCCAAATCTCGCTTGATGCCGGCCTGTTCAGTATTGATGGAGTGGAGTTCTTTGGCCAGGTCAATTTATTGAAGGGCGGTGTTCTTTTTTCAGATTTCATCACCACCGTGAGCCACACGTATGCTTCGGAAATTCAAACTCCGGAATTCGGATACGGTCTTGACGGCGTGCTTCGGTCGCGGGCGAGCCAGCTCCGGGGAATCCTCAACGGAGCGGACTACGATGCATGGAACCCTGCCACGGATAACCTGATCCCTGCCCGCTATACCCCCCAGAAGCTCGATGGGAAACAGGTCTGCAAGAAGGAGCTGCTGCTCAAAATGGGCGTCACTGCCCCGGTGCTGGAGCGGCCGGTGATTGGTATCGTTTCCCGCTTTGCCGCTCAGAAAGGGTTTGACCTGATCGCCCTGGCCACCGAAGACTTGATGAAAATGGACACTTACATTACCGCCCTCGGCGCCGGCGAGGCGCAATATGAATCCCTTTTCCGGACGCTTGCTGCCACTTATCCTGGTAAATTTTTACTGAAGATCGGATACGACAACGAGCTTGCCCATCAGATCGAGGCGGGAGCGGACATCTTCCTCATGCCGTCGCGCTACGAGCCCTGCGGTCTAAACCAAATCTATAGTCTAAAGTATGGCACGGTGCCGGTGGTGAGGGCGACGGGCGGCCTGGACGATTCAATTGAAGAGTTTGACGGCGCGAGCGGAACGGGATTCAAGTTCACCGGATATTCAGCCGGAGCGCTCCTCGATGCGCTGCGTAAGGCGCTCAGGACCTATGCCCAGCGTCCTGCCTGGATGCGGCTGATGCAAAATGGAATGAAGAAGGACTTTTCGTGGGCGGCCTCAGCCCGAGTTTATTCGGACATCTACGCCGAGTTGGGCGGGAACTCCAGCGTTGCGGCGCGAAACTGAGCTGCCTTATCTTCACTAGGGCCCGAAGCCGGTCAGAGCTGAAGTGCATGAAGGCACGCCGGCCGCACGCTGTGCCCCGTGGGAGGCGCTCAGAATAGGTCAAGCCGTTTCCGTACGGGAAGGCTAGAACCGCGTTGACATCGCAAACATCCAATTTGCTTAGGGAGAGATGTAGATCAAGAGCAGAAGGGGCGACTCTGATCGGTCATAGCCGAGGGCGAGTAGGGGGACGGCTTGCCGTGCCCTTGATTACCGGCCCGAAAATCAACAAGGGTAGGATAAGCCCTGCCCCTACGCTGCTCACGTCCAAGGCGGGCTTTCGAATTTACGCTTTGACTTTTTCTTGGGAGCTGAAATACCAATGGCAGGAAACGATTTGTTTGAATTTAGTGAAGCTAATTTTGAAGACCAGGTGCTGAAGGCGGGTAAGCCGGTGCTGGTAGATTTCTGGGCTCCGTGGTGCGCGCCTTGCCGCATGATGACCCCAACCGTCGAAGACATCGCCAAGGAGTTTGCCGGTCGAGCGGTGGTTGGAAAACTGAATGTCGACGACAATCAGAACATCGCCTTCCGGTATAACATCCGTGGCATTCCTACCCTGTTGCTTTTCAAAGATGGGCAGGTACAGGAGCAGGTGGTGGGGGCTACGTCCAAGGACGCGATTGTCAAGATGATCGATAAGCACCTGGGATAAACCGGCGCCGGCTGTGATCCGAAAAGGGCGATGCGTAACCTCTGGCGACAGTGCAAGGCTGTGGCGGCGGTCAGCGTGCGCGAGCGGCAACCCACTCAGTATGAAGTCTCTACGCTCAATCTGCGTTTAGTCCGGCATTTTGGGTTAGAATGAATCCCGGTCTGCCGGCGTGCGCAAGCCTTGATCCATGGAAAAAAACACCGTCTTGATTGGCGTCCAATGGGGTGATGAGGGTAAGGGGAAGGTGGTGGACGCCTTGGCGGACCGCTTCGATATTGTGGCCCGGTATCAAGGCGGAGCCAATGCCGGCCACACCGTCGTCGTGGATGGTAGGAAGTTCATTCTCCAGCTTATTCCCAGTGGCATCCTCCGACCCGATAAGGTTGCCGTGATTGGCAATGGAGTGGTGTTAGATCCGCAGGCCCTCCTTTCCGAGTTAGAGTCGATTGAGAGTGCCGGGGTGAGCGCCCGGGACCGGCTGCGTATTAGCGATCGCGCGCACCTGATCTTACCCTATCACCGCTTGCACGAGATGGCCGATGAAGCAGCGCGCGGAGCGGCAAAGATCGGAACCACCTCCAAAGGCATTGGTCCTTCCTACGAGGACAAGGTGAGGCGAAGAGGGGTGCGCTGCTGCGACTTGCGCGATTCCCAGCTCTTCCTGCGGAAGTGTCTGGAGGCGATGTGTGGCGACAGCCGCTATGCGGCAGCGAGCATACCGGACCCAGAAGCGTTTATTGACAGTTTCTACCTCTCGGCACAGCGGCTCTTACCCTACCTCACGGATGTGGCTGCTTTTCTTAACCGTGAAATGGACTGCGGCAGGAGCGTGCTCTTCGAGGGAGCGCAAGGCACGTTGCTTGATGTGGACCACGGCACCTATCCCTTCGTCACATCTTCCAGCGCCGCGGCGGGCGGAGCATGCACGGGGACAGGCGTCGGACCTACGCGGATTGGCGCGGTGCTGGGCGTATCCAAGGCTTATACGACGCGCGTGGGCAGCGGCCCATTTCCAACCGAAGTTGAAGGAGATGGAGCAAACAGCTTGCGTGAGCGCGGCGCCGAGTATGGCGCCGTCACGGGCCGACCGCGCCGCTGCGGATGGTTTGACGCCCCTGCCGCTCGGTATAGCGCCTGCCTCAATCACCTAAGCGCCATGATCATTACCAAGCTGGATGTTCTTGACGATTTGGCCCGCATCCCCGTAGGCGTGGAATATGAGTACGAAGGACGAACTCTGCCGGAATTTCCCGCCAGCGTGGAGGTTCTCGAGCGCGTTCAAGTTCGTTACGAAGTCTTGCCCGGCTGGCAGCAGTCGACGTTTGGCCTGCGGAGTTATTCTCAGCTCCCGGCAAACGCTAAGGCTTACTTGCACTTTCTCTCTAGGCAAGCCGGCGTGGAAATTGCGATGGTGTCAACGGGTCCCGAGCGGGATCAAGCCATCTGGATGGAAACCTAGTGACGCCTACTTTTGAAGCCGCTCTCCAAACCATCAAGGACCAAATCAGCGCCGTTCCCCTGGATCTTCCCTCTGAAGGTGTTCCGCTCGAAGCCGCCCGTGGACGTGTCCTTGCCGAGGACGCGCGCGCTGATCGGGACTATCCTCCATTCAACCGCTCGGCGCGGGACGGATTTGCAGCGCGCTCCGCCGATCTGGCTTCGATTCCAGTAACCCTTGCGTGTATCGGGGAGGTTGCAGCCGGCGTCCATTTTGAGAACACGGTCGGCGCCGGCGAGTGCGTGAGTATCATGACCGGGGCTCCGGTGCCGGATGGCGCAGATGCCGTCGTCATGGTCGAGCACACGCAGCGCGAAGGATGCCGGGTCACCTTTCTTCAGGGCGCTCAGCCATTCGAAAACATCGTTCGCCGTGGAAGCGAGGCTCCATCCGGAAAATTCGTCTTGCGCCGGGGGCAAAGGGTAGGAAGTGCGGAAATTGGGCTTTTGGCTTCGCTGGGCGCCGCGAAAGTAACGGTTCTCCGAAAGCTTCGCGTGGCCATCCTCACAACCGGGGATGAGCTCGTACCGGTCGAAGTCCGGCCAGAATGGTTTCAGATCCGCGATAGCAACGCATTTTCGCTCCAGGCTCAAGTGGCGGAAGCGGGAGGTATTCCGCGAGCTGTCGGGATTGCGCCAGACCGCTCGGAAACGATAATGCAGATGATCGAAGAATGCCTGGAAGAAGACTTTTTCATCTTGAGTGGCGGCGTTTCCGCAGGCAAATACGACCTCGTCGAACGAGTGCTGGAAGAAATGGGGGCTGAATTCTATTTTAGAAGCGTGGCCATCCGCCCCGGAAAACCCCTAGTCTTTGGCAAACTCCGGGACCGATTCTTCTTTGGGTTGCCGGGCAATCCGGTTTCCGGCTATGTCACTTTCCAAGTTTTCGTTGAGCGCGCGCTTCAAGCGCTCGCCGGCGCCGGCTTCGGCGAGCCGGTCTTTTGGAGCGCGCGGCTGGCGAAACCGGCGGCTCCGAAGGCAGGCCTGACTACCTTCACGCCCGCGCGCGTCGAGATGGAGGGCTCGACGCCGGTTGTAGACCGGATATCCTGGCAAGGCTCGGGAGACCTCGTCGGCCTGGCTGCGGCCAATTGCTTCCTGGTGATGCGTCCGGACGAGGGACCGCGGAGCGCAGGTGACTGGGTGACGGTATTGCCAAAAGGTGATTAAGCTATCAGCGGTCAGCTTTCATGGCGCGAGCTGAGCGCTGACGGCTGACTGCTGATAGCTACTTATGGCTAATTCTCTAAGCCACTACGATTCCTCCGGGCGCGTGCACATGGTCGATGTCTCGGCTAAGTCGGAGACAGTGCGGCAGGCCGTGGCGGAAATACTCGTCAAAATGAGCCCCAAGACGCTTCGCTCCCTCCGCCAAAACCCCAAGGGCGATCCGCTTGAAATCGCGCGGATCGCAGGAATCGCTGCCGCTAAAAAGACAGCCGAGCTCATCCCTCTCTGCCACACGCTGCTCCTCAGCCATGCGGATGTTGAAGCACGCGTCTTGCGCAGCGGCGTCCGCATTACTTCCATAGTCCGCTCCGCCGGACCCACTGGTGTGGAAATGGAAGCGATGACTGCGGCCGCTGTGGCCGCGCTGACGGTCTATGATATGTGCAAGGCGATAGATCGCGGCATTGAAATCACCGGACTCCGGCTGCTCGAGAAAAGCGGCGGCAGGAGCGGAACTTACCGGAGAAAGTAAACTTGGCAGACCGGCTGCGAGCTAAAATTCTGGTCCTGAGCGACGCCTGCTCGCGGGGAGAGCGCCCGGATACTTCCGGCCAGGGTGTGACCAAGTGCCTTGAGGCTGCCCATTGGCAGGTGACCGCCCACGAAATTCTTCCCGACGATCAGAAAGAGATTCGCGCCAAACTCGAAGACTGGGTGGCCGGCGATGGCTGCGACGTCATTTTTACCGCAGGCGGAACAGGCTTGGGTCCGCGCGATGTGACGCCAGAGGCTACGCGTGCGGTGATCGAAAAAGATGTTCCGGGGCTGGCTGAGCTGATGCGCGCGGTGGGTTTGAAGAAAACACGCCGCGCCGCCCTCTCGCGGGGACTTGCCGGCGTGTGCAAAGGCAAGCTCATCGTTAACCTTCCCGGCAGCCCGCGCGGCGCGCGCGAATCGCTCGAAGCCATTCTGGATCTGCTTCCCCACGCTGTTGACATCTGCCAGGGCCGCACCGAACACTAACGAAGCTTCACCCCAGAGCGCTACGAAGCTGCGGTGGATCAAACTGGTATACTACTCCGATGGAAGTGTTGCGGCGGGCAACCCACCTGGAAGATACTGAATCGAACAAACATAGCGGCGACCGCGCGGTCTCGGGAGAATCTTTATGGAAAACTCAGCCAGGATTGCTACGTTGTGTATCGCGCTGGCGGTGGCACTCTCCTTTGCGGCCTGCAACAAGACATCCCCAGCCCCGAATGATCAGCAGATCGTAACGTCTATCCAAGCCAAGTTATACCAGGACCAGCAGCTTAAAGCCCTCCCCGTGAGCGTCTGGGCGCGCCAAGGGGTCGTGACACTGACCGGAAGCGTAAACGCTCCCCTGGAAAAGGTAGCTGTTGAGCATATCGCGGACCACACTGCTGGGGTGAAGCAGGTGGTTGATAACCTGTCGGTCGCTGCCGGTCCATCTACGCAAACCTCGGCAGCAAACGCCCCACCGGCGGCGAAACCTGGAAAGACTCTCGCCCGGCGCCACCGGCGTCCCGCCCAGCGGGACCGGGAGATGGCGGAGGCCCAAAGCGATCCAGGGACTAACGCCTCGCAGGGCCCGGACCAAGTCCCGGATAGCGCTCTGAGTAACGCCCAGGAAAATTCCCAGCCTCCGGCATCACCACCTCCTCCTTCCACTAAGCCAGCCAGCGCGGTTGCCGCCCCCGCGGCGCCTGTGCCTGCTGCTGCTCCAGCGGCTCAGCAGCCACCACCGCCTCCACCGCCGCCGGAACAAATAACCGTTCCCAGCGGCACAGTGGTAAGTGTGCGGATGATCGACGGTATCAACTCTGAGACTGCCGAGCCTGATCAGACCTACAAAGCCAGTCTCGAGGCGCCGGTCGTGATTGGCGGCCAGGAGATTATTCCCAAGGATTCGAATGCCCTCGTCCGCGTGGTCCAGGTACAAAGCGCCGGGCATATTCAGGGCCAGTCGGAGCTGCAAGTTGAGCTGATACGTGTCACGGTAAAGGGCGTTCGCTACAAGACTGAGAGTAAATACTATACGAAGCTCGGGCAGTCCCGGAGCAAGAGCAGCGCCGAGAAGATCGGCGGAGGCGCGGCGCTGGGCGCGCTCCTGGGCGGTTTGCTCGGCCATGGGGCAGGCGCGGGGATAGGCGCCGCTATTGGCGCTGGAGCGGGAACCGCGGCCCAGGAAGGGTCGCATGGCGGCCAAGTGGCCATCCCCTCCGAATCCAAGATCAATTTTGTGTTGAACGCTCCCGTCATCGTGACGTTGAGCTCCGCACGGTGAGCATCTTCCCCACCGCTATGCCAGTAAACAATCACCTGATCCTGTCAAAATTCCGGTATCTCACCAGAACTTCCGCCTCGCTTCCGGCTATTCCAGACGTCGAAGCCGGAGTCCGGGAAAGCCTCAATAGTCTCCGGTTAGCGCCGCAAGAATTGGCCCGGCGCCGCATCGCAGTGACTGCCGGAAGCCGGGGCATTGCCAGCCTCAAAGAGATTGTGCGCGCCACGTGCTGCTGGCTGCACGAACTGGGGGTGCAGCCTTTCGTTTTTCCTGCTATGGGCAGCCACGGCGGGGCCACGGCGGAAGGCCAAGCCCGGATTCTTGCCGGATACGGGATTTCACAGGACTATGTTGGCGCTCCGGTGATCTCCTCCATGGAGACCGTAGAGATCTCCACCACTCCGCGGGGCCTTCAGGTCTTTGTAGACCGGAACGCCTGGGATGCTGACGCCATTGTCGTTATCAACCGAATTAAGCCCCACACGTCGTTTTGCGGCGAGATTGAAAGCGGATTGCTCAAGATGATCGCAGTGGGCATGGGCAAACAGAACGGGGCCGAAGCGGTCCACCGCGCGGCGCGAAAATACGGCTATGAAGAGGCGATCCGGGAAATCTCCGCTTCGACGCTGGCCTCCGGCAAGATTCTGCTGGGCGTTGGCGTAGTTGAAAATGAGTTGCACCAAATCTGCCAGGTTCGAGCTCTGCGGGCCGCCGAGATCGCGTCGCAAGAAAAAGATATTCTGCAGGGCGCGCGCCGCCTGGTTCCCCGCATTCCTGTCTCAAAACTCCAGTTGCTGATTGTGGATGAGCTAGGTAAGAACATCAGTGGAACGGGAATGGATGCGAAGATTATTGGGCGCGGCGCCGGCGCTCGTCCGGGTGAAGCCCCTGCGATCGACCTGATCTACGTCCGCGATCTAACGGCAGAAAGCGGAGGTAACGCGGTTGGCATGGGGCATGCCGATATGGTCCACGAGCGCTTTCAGCGGAAAGTCGATTTCGCCAAGACTTATGTCAATGCACGGACGGCATTGAATCCCAGTGCGGTTCGCATGCCCATGTGTTTTGCTTCGGACTCGGACGCCCTTGACTTCGCCATTAAAAGTTTCGGATCGCCCAGCCCCAGCGAACAGCGCCTAGCCTGGATTCGCAATACGCTCGATTTGAGCCGCATCGCAATTTCGGAGCCAGCCGTCGCGGAGGCTGAAGGATTACGAGGGGTGTGGCGGATTTCTCCCGAAAACTTTGAACCGCGCTTCGATGATCAGGGGAGCGTGTTCCTCGAACCCGCCTCCGCAGAGCGGCACGGCGGGTAACAGGTAGCGCCGCGCGGCCTTGCGGCCGCAGCCAAACCAGAGGGAAGCCGTTTGCCCTCGCCCCTAGGGGCGAAGGTGGCTCACTGCAGGCGTTTTCACCAGCCGGCGCGAGCCGGGTGACGGGGTTCTGCCGGGATTTTCAAGACTGGGCACGGCGTTTGACGGCCGTGATTCGCGGTACTAATATAAACAGACGCTTTGGCGCGTATGTCCGGTAATCTTTCGATCTTTCCATGAGCAAGTCACGCCGTCTGGCCGGGCTGATTCGGCCCTACACACCGCGTTTCCTCGCGGCGATCGTTCTGATGGCGATCGTCGGAGCCTGTGAGGCCATCATCGCCTTGCTGATCAGGCCGGTCTTCGACCGTGTTCTTGAGCCGGCTCATTCGACGGCGCCGATGGTTCTCTTTAAGCTGCCATTCCACGGCCCTGCGATCACCCTCCAGGAATTTATGCCGGGAGGCGTCCATGACGCCTGGACGATGGTGGCGATTGCGATCGTGGCCGTAACCCTTATTAAGGGGCTCTCCGGGTATTTTGCCACATACTCGATTAACTTCGTGGGCCAGTCGGTCGTGCGTGATCTCCGCAACCTGCTTTACGCCAAGGTCACGGCCCAGTCCATGGCTTTCTTCTCCGCCAATCCAACTGGAAGGCTCATTTCGACAGTCACCAACGATATCGAGCGCGTGCAGGACGCCGTGTCGCACGTGGCGGCGAACTTTCTGAAGCAATCGTTCACCTTAATCGGCCTCCTCGCCGTCATTTTTTACGTTGATTGGCGGCTGGCTTTGGTTTCGCTCATCATGGTGCCTTTCGTCATTTTCCCGTCGGCGAATATTGGCCGCTATATTCGCGCGTCCAGCCGCAAAAGCCAGGATAATATGTCGGACCTGGCGAACATTCTCCAGGAAACCTTCACCGGTATCCGGGTGGTGAAGGCTTTTGGCATGGAGAATTTTGAAAGGAGTAAGTTTCGTGCTGCCACGCACCGGCTGCTCAAGGTAAACCTGCGATGGGTCCGCGCTCACGCCGTTACTTCCCCACTCATGGAGCTTCTCGGCGCCATCACGGTTGCCGGACTGCTTCTTTACGCGCGCAATGAAATCCTTCACCATGCCCAGACGACAGGCGGTTTTTTGGCGTTCCTTTATGCCTTGATCAAGATGTATGAGCCCATCAAACGCCTGACGGGAGTGAACAACGGCTTCCAACTCGCGGTCGGTGCCTCTGAGCGGGTCTTCGACATTCTGGATGTAAACGCCGAAGTCGTCGAAAAGCCGCATGCGGTCGAGCTGCCGCCCTTCGAGCGGGAGCTTGCTTTCGAGGATGTCGATTTCAGTTACGGCGAGCTGCCGGTTCTGCAAAACGTCAACTTGAGGATCCGGAAAGGTGAGGTGGTTGCCATTGTAGGCTCGAGCGGAGCCGGAAAGACCACCCTGGCCAATCTCATACCCCGGTTCTTTGACGTTACCGGCGGACACATACTCTTTGACGGCTACGATCTCCGAAACGTTCGGGTGGCTTCTCTAAGAGCTCAGGTGGGCATCGTGACGCAGGAAACGGTGCTGTTCAATGACACCGTATTTAACAACATTTCCTATGGACAAAGTTCAGTGAATTTGCGGGCGGTCGAGGAGGCCTCCCGCGCGGCGCTGGCGCACGAATTCATCATGGAAATGCCTGAAGGCTACAACACCATGATCGGCGAGCGAGGCCAGAGACTTTCCGGAGGCGAGCGCCAGCGGATCGCAATCGCCCGCGCTTTGCTGAAGAATTCGCCTATTCTGATCTTGGACGAAGCCACGTCGGCGCTCGACACGGAGTCGGAATTGCTCGTTCAAAGGGCGCTGATGAACCTCATGGCGGGCAGGACGGTGCTGGTGATCGCCCATCGGCTCTCTACGGTCCGGCGCGCCGACCGGATCGTTGTTCTGGACCGCGGCGCCGTCTCCGAGATTGGGACCCATCACGATCTGGTCACGCGCGGCGGCATTTACCAGAAACTCCATAACCTTCAGTTCGTCGACGCGGACCCGGCCGTAGTCACTGATTAGTGATTCGTCACTCGCGGTTCGCAGTCGATAGGGATAGCGCAGAGTTTCCTGTCCCGCCCTGCGGGAGAAACTCTGCGGTTTATCCGTGAATCCCGGAAGGAGAGCGTTCGAAAAGTGCAAAGTTTGCGCTATCCGGACTAATCACGAACCACTGCCTTTCTATGATTCGCAGCATGACCGGTTACAGCTCAAGCCGCACGGAAAATGATCAGTTCTCAATTTTCGTGCGCTTGAAAAGCGTTAATCACCGGTATTTCGACTTACAGGCGCGCCTGCCATCCGCGCTGGAATTCTTTGAGCCGCCCGCCCGCAGGTTTCTGAAGGAACACGTAGCGCGCGGACACGTCGAGCTTACGATCGGCATAGAGCGTCGCAACGGTTCCCGGCTGAAAGTTGACCGGAAGCTGGTGGAAGCCTATATACGGACGTGCCAGGACTTGCAAAAAGAATTTGCCATCGCCTCGCAGCCGGAATTGCTGACCCTTCTGCGCATTCCTGGTGTGGTGACCGGAGAAAGTGATTTTCGAGAAGAGGACTCAAATGCGGTGCAGCAAGCTCTGGAGAAGGCGCTCCTCGACGCCATTGAGCGCTTGAATGAAATGCGAAGCCGGGAAGGAGAAGAGCTGAGGCACGATTTTGAGGGCAGGCTCGGGCGGATTGAGGATTCGGCCGCCCGCATCGATCACCTTTCGAACGAGGTCGCGCCCGCCTTGCGCGAGCGGCTGGAGACAAGAATCCGCGATTTACCTCAAAGCGAAGCGGTTGAGCCTTGGCGGATCGCGCAGGAGGTGACATTACTTGCTCTCCGTTCGGAGATCACGGAGGAAGTGACCCGTCTCCGCAGCCACACGCTTCAGGCCCGCCGTCTGCTCCAACAAGGCGGTGAGATCGGGAAAAAGCTGG
Source organism: Terriglobia bacterium (assembly GCA_030040995.1). Lineage (GTDB taxonomy): Bacteria > Acidobacteriota > Terriglobia > UBA7540 > UBA7540 > JASHON01. The sequence goes on from JASHOS010000155.1 coordinate 13,238, forward strand.
ATTTCCTGCTTCAGGAAATGAACCGGGAGACAAATACCATACTTTCGAAAACCACCGATGTGCCGGATGCCGGAGCAAAAATTGCTGCGATTGCCATCGAGATAAGAATAGAAATCGAAAAGCTGCGCGAGCAAGCACAGAACATTGAATAGAAGTGACTCGATCCCAAGCGAAATTCCCGGGTGCAGCGAGCGTCATCATTATCTCGGCCCCATCCGGATCCGGGAAATCCACGGTCGTGCGCAGTCTGCTGAACTCGGCTCCCGGTCTCCAGTTTTCTGTTTCCTACACCACTCGGGCTCGCCGCAGTCGCGAAAAGAACGGCCGCGAGTACTTTTTTGTGACGCTGGCGCAATTTAAGAGAATGATCGCCGCCGGGGAATTTGTAGAATGGGCGAACGTATACGGCAATTTCTATGGAACTCCGCGCCGCCCGATTGAGGCCGCCCACAGGGCGGGCGCGGATATCCTGCTGGACATTGACGTACAAGGCCACAGAAAGGTGCGGAAACGGCTGCGCGGCGCGGTGAGTGTCTTTCTTTTGCCTCCGTCCTACGAGGAGTTGAAGCGCCGCCTCACGGCGCGAAATTCCGAATGCCCGGCGACCGTCGAAAAGCGGCTCCGCGCTGCGCGGGACGAGATAAGCCACTGGCCTGAATACGATTTCGTGGTGGTCAACGACAACGTGGCGCGCGCCACCCGCGCGTTACACGCCATTGTGACCGCCTCGCGCGCCCGGCGGCAAAACCAGCGCGACGAAATCAGGAAAATCTGCAGAACATTTTCGTAGCGCCGCCGTCCCGGCGGCCCTGAGCACATTGGAGGATAGGGCAGATGGATGTACCCCAAGGTATGGATAGCAAGTTCCGTTTTATTCTCATTGCGGCGAAGCGAGCGCGCCAGTTGCAATCTGGGGCCAAACCTTTAGTGCAAACCCCTTACAAGAAACCGACGCGCGTGGCCGTTGCCGAGCTCTCGGCGGGTCTGGTTCCCTATGAGACCTTCGATATCGTCTCTCCTCCGGCCGAAAATGGCGCGGGGGAGAAATAGAGTCAGATGCTGGTTGAGCCGGTAATCATCGAGGGAGAGCGGGTACGCCTCGTGCCCCTCGCCCTGAACCACCTGGATAGCCTGGCTGAGTTTGCGCTCGACGAAGACCTGTGGCGATGGAGGCCGCACATGGTCCGCACGCGCGATGACCTGCGGCGCAACATTCAATCGGCGTTGGATTTGCAGGAAGCGGGGAAAGAACTGTGCTTTGTCACCATCGAGCGAGCTTCGGGCCAGGTGGTGGGATCAACGCGCTACATGAGCATTGAACGCGAGCACCGGCGTGTGGAGATTGGGGGCACATTCGTTGCTCCGGCATGGCAGCGCACTTACGTCAACACCGAGTCGAAATACCTCATGCTCAAGCACGCCTTCGAGGTTTGGAAATGCATCCGCGTTGAGCTCAAAACGGACTCGCTGAACGAGCGCTCCCGCCGGGCCATCCTTCGGCTCGGCGCTAAAGAAGAAGGGATCTTCCGAAACCATATGGTTATGCCGGATGGCCGCCTTCGCCATAGCGTCTATTTCAGCATCATCGATTCCGAATGGCCCGCCGTAAAGCGCGACCTCGAAACTAAGCTCCGCGCACCCTCCCAGCCTCTTTCTCCGGCAACTAAGGCCCGAAGGGCCGAAATATCATAGCCCCGCGAAAAGCCCTGGGTCAGGACAAGCTCCTACCCTCAATTCCCTTTCCCGCTCGCGGATACCATTACTACGTTCGCTGCCTCGGGCACCGTTACGAACAACTCAGAAGGAACTTTGGGTTCTTGCGCGGCTGACGCCAGTTGCATGTTCATTGGGACCTCCGGGTGGACCGTTAACGCCGACAACACCACTGGGGATGACTTCTTCGTCGATTTCACCACATCGTCCACGCCTGAGCCCTCTTCGCTGGCATTACTCGCTGTCGCTCTCATCGGTCTTGCGGTCCCGGCTTTCGCCCGAAGCCGGCGACGCCCGGCTCACGCTGACCGTCTTGCTGCGTAACCTCGGCGGGCGCTGCAGCGCGGTCTTACGGCCGTAACCAAACGGGGTATCATTCTGAGCGAACGCAGCGAGCGAAGAATCTCTGCATTTACGTAGAACGGAATACGGGGATTCTTCGCTTACGCTCAGAATGACACGGTCCAAAAACCCTGCCAAGAAACAAGCTTCTACGGGGTGCGCGACATAAAAGTGGTGTCTAACCGGTTTTCTTTTCTCATGGCATGTAATCTAGCGTAATGATACGCTAGGTTTCGGAGGAAACTTCCCATGCCTGAATCTCTCGCGGAATTGGAAATTCGTCGCGCTGCCATACAATCGGAGTTCGCCCATTTGGGCGATATGCGCTCAGGATCGATCACGGGCACCGGCGGTCGTTGTGGGAATCCCCGCTGTCACTGCCACCGATCCGGCGGTCCCGGCCACGGCCCTTACTATCGCTTGACCCGTAAGGTCGGTGGCAAGACGGTCACCGAAACCTTCTCCTCACCCGCCGAATTGGCCAAGGCTCAGCGGGAGGTGTCCGAATATCATCGTTTTCGTGATCTGGGCGGTCAGCTTCTGGACGTCAACGAGGGGATCTGTCGATTGCGGCCGGTTGAGGAGGAAGAAGAAGCACCCATGGTGCCGGAAAAAAAACGGCGGAAGCCATCCGCGAAGAGGTCGCGCGCGAGGTAGACGAGTTCCTGCGGGTCGTGTTCCAGGATCGGCGCAAGACCGGGCGGCTCGATTTGGAAGCGACGGAGATGGCGATGCGCTCGGCCTTGCATCGGGCGGGCGCGTCCGCGCTGAGCCATTTGCTCCAATTTCCAGGGCCAGACAAAGAACACCGCGCCGTGGCCTGCCCGTGTGGCCAACAAGCTGCTTACCACGAGTTGCGCACCAAAGGCGTGCTCACCGCCGTGGGCCCGGTCGAGGTCTCGCGTCCCTACTATCTTTGTCCGGGCTGTCACCGAGGCCAGTTCCCGGCGGATGTCGAACTGGACATCGAGAACACGGAATTCTCTCCTGGCGTACGGCGCATGCAGGCGATGGTGGGGCAGGGTGCGCCATTCGATCAGGGCCGCGAACAGATGAAAATTTTGGCGGGCTTGGAGATGACCAGCAAATCGGTGGAGCGGACAGCGGAGGAGATCGGGGCCGATATTGCTCAGCGGCAGAACGAGGAGGTACAGAAGGCCCTGCAGTTGGACCTGCCCGTGGTCGGCGGGGAGCCGATTCCCATCTTGTACGTGCAAATGGACGGGACGGGAGTTCCGGTCATCCCGAAGGAGACGGTGGGTCGACAAGGCAAGGCGGACGGCCAGCCGGCCCACACGCGAGAAGCCAAGTTGGGATGCGTCTTCCTTCAGACGACGTGGGATCAGGAGGGCTATCCGATCCGCGATCCGGATTCCACCACCTATACCGGGGCCATCGAAACCGCCGAAGAGTTTGGGAAGCGCCTTTATCTGGAAGCCTGGGAGCGGGGCTGGAGCCGTGCCCAAAAGAAGGTGGTGATGGGAGATGGAGCCGAATGGATCTGGAACTTGGCCGCTGAACACTTTCCCGGTGCGATTCAGATTGTCGACCTCTACCACGCTCGCCAGCATCTGTGGGAACTGGCTCGTCGGCTACACCCGAATGACGAAGGGAAGCAAAAGGCCTGGATGAAGCGCCACCAGAAGCGCCTGCTGGACGAAGGGAAAATCGAAAGGCTAGTGGGTGCGTTGCGCTCCATCCCATCGGATAACCCTGAAGTCGCGGGGAAGATTCGCACCGAGGCGGACTACTTCGAGAGAAACGCCGAGCGGATGCGCTACCCCCAGTTTCGCCGCCAGCACCTTTTTGTCGGCTCCGGTGTCATCGAAGCGGGCTGCAAGACGGTGATCGCTTCCCGTCTCAAACGGTCCGGAATGTTCTGGACGGTTTGGGG
>JASHOS010000156.1 GCA_030040995.1 Terriglobia bacterium
TCTTTGTGGGCTCGGGCGTCATTGAGGCGGGCTGCAAGACGGTGATCGCCTCCCGCCTCAAAAGGTCTGGAATGTTTTGGACCGTTCGCGGAGCCAACGCGATCCTGGCGCTGCGATGCTGTCATCTCAACGGTCACTTCGAGGATTACTGGGAGGGCCGCCGGATAGCCTGATCCTCACTTTTATGTCGCGCACCCTTAAAACTGGCTCCTTTAAACAGGCTCCTTTAAAACTCCTTTAAAACTTGCAAAGACGACCTGGCAGATGAGTAGACGAGGGATCGCCGCACCCTCAATCAGTTAGCGCGCATCGCCTAGGGATCCTTACGAAATCGCTGCTTGCCGTTCGAGCTGGGCAAACATCAGCGCGTTGCGGTTAAAATCATAAATGACTGGGCATTGAAAGCCTCAGGGTCGAGGATGACAAGAGCCGAAACCACAGCCGGCGAAAGGCCATCTTGAGCTCAGCGGGGACCGTTTTTGTGTCGCGATCAGGCCTGAGGGAGGACATTCAATGGTGGATGAGAACACTCTCCGTCTTGCCACGCAGCGGCTGGTAGCGCAATTCCAACCTCAGCGGGTCATTTTGTTTGGATCACAAGCTCGCGGTTCATCTGATGCCCGGAGCGATATGGATTTATTGGTCATTCGTCCAATTGCCTCTGAAGGACCGAGCAGGCGGGCACTGATGGTCGCCATGGACCGGGCGCTCCGTGGGCTGGATATGGCCACGGACATAATTGTCCTGACGGCGGAAGAGTTCGAGCGTGACCGGCACATCCCTGGAACGGTAGCGCGGCCGGCATGGCGGGAGGGGCTCGACATTCGGAGGCAAACCAAGGGTGAGCGCCACCATCCGCTAGAATGAAACATATGCCTGCTGCTGGAGAGAGCGTTTGGGTGAGCATTGTGATCCCGGTATTTAACGAGGCGGAAAATGTCCAGCCACTCGCCGAACGGCTGCGGCACATTTTCCCGGATACCGGCCGGGACCTTGAATTCATCTTCGTCGATGATGGCAGCGCCGACGCAACCCTGAGCGAGCTCCGGAAAGCTCAGGAAACCGACAGGCGAATTCGAGTTCTCCATTTCCGGCGGAACTTGGGGCAGACAGCGGCCCTGGCTGCCGGATTCCACCACGCCCGCGGCGAGGCCGTGGTCACGATGGACGGAGATCTTCAAAATGACCCCGCCGAAATTCCCGGCTTAGTTGAAAGGCTCAAGCATTGGGACGTGGTTTGCGGCGTCCGGGTGCGGCGGCATGACAGTTGGGTGAAGCGGATTTCTTCGCGAATTGCGAATGGCGTGCGCAATTGGGCGACGAACGACAACATCGTTGATACGGGCTGCACGCTGAAAGCCTACCGGAGGGTGTGCGTGGAGCGCCTCGATCTCTACCGGGGAATGCACCGGTTCTTGCCCACTCTACTGAAAATGCGGGGATTCAGCGTCACCCAAGTGCCCGTAGGACATTATCCGCGGCTCCACGGCAGGACGAAATACGGCACGTGGGGCCGTTTGGTGAAGGGGCTGCCCGATCTTTACGCTGTCCGCTGGATGAAAAAGAATCGCTTTGATTACACGGGAGAACTCGAAATCTACGAAAGGCCGGCTGCCCTTGAAGCCCATCCGGCGCAGCCAAGGCGGGCAAAATGCGAGTAAGATCGTGATGCCTGAATGATTCCATCCCCTGCTCTGCCAAACTCACCCGCGACGGCCCGTTCGTGGTCGCTTCTCGTCGTGATCGCAGCCTGCCTTTTCTTTATTGGTTTGGGGCGCCTGCCGCTGCTCGAGCCCGATGAAGGGCGAAACGCTGAAATCGCGCGGGAGATGCTCGTTTCGGGCCACTGGATTACCCCTCATTTTGACACCCTGACCTGCCTCGATAAGCCCGCATTATTCTTCTGGACGGTGGCCGCCTCGTTCAAATGTTTCGGAATTTCCGAATGGGCGGCGCGCTTTCCGTCCGCTCTCTTCGCCCTCGCAACGGTATTGCTGGTATGGAGCATGGCGCGCCACATGTCAGGCGGGAAAATGGGCCTGCACGCGGGGGTTGTTCTTGCCACTTCGCCCCTCGTCTTCGGGTTTGCGCGCTTCGTCATCCTCGATATGCCCCTCACGTTCTTTGTGGCTCTGGCCCTGTTCTGTTTCTGGATCGACGCCCAAGGCGGGTTCGGCAACCTTGGGCTGGATCTAGCCGCCTTCGCCTCCATGGGAATTGCGGCCCTTATTAAGGGCCCAGTGGGATTTCTGATTCCATTAATCACGCTGCTCGTATATCAGGCGCTGCTCGGAAGACTCGGGCAATTAAAGCGTGTCCGCTGGGCCGCCGGATGGTTGATTTTTTTTGTCATTACTCTGCCCTGGTTCATTGAAGTTTCCCTTCACAATCCGGGATTTCCCCAATACGCGTTCTGGACGGAGAGCTTGCTCAGGTTCTCCACCGGGGCTCACATGCACCGCTCGGCGGGGCCCTGGTATTACATTCCCGTTTATTTCGCGGGCTTTTTCCCTTGGGCTCTTTTCCTGTTCTTCGCGGGATTGAACCACCTGAAGAAGTGGAGATCCCTCTGGAACGAAAAATGGCGTGCAGAGTTGTTCCTGATTACCTGGGTCGCAGTGGTTTTTGTGTTCTTCTCGATCTCACACTCCAAGCTGCCCGGCTACTTTCTGCCTGCTCTCGTGCCTCTTAGCATCCTCATGGCGCGGGCGTGGGATGCGGCTGAGGGAAGCGGCTCAGGCCGGCCCGCAGACTGGGTAACAGCGAGTTTTACCAGCATGATTCTGCTCGGTGTCCTGATGGCCGGACTGGAGATTTTTTATTTTCAAGCAATTGAAAGCCGCCTTGCCCACAAGTTACCCGCTTCAATTCTGTCCCAACTGCGGCCGGGATTGCTGTTCGGGGGGATCATTCTTGCAGCCCTGGGGGTTCTCGGCCGGAATATGGTTCTGCGCCGCAAGATGCGGTTCCTGGCCTTTGCTGTTATTGCGTCGACCTTTCCCCTTCTCGCGCTGCGCTGGAGCGGCTTTGCGAGGAGCTACTTTAACGTGTTTTCCAGCCGACAGCTTGCCCAAGCCATCCTCCGCAGCCCGGAGCGGAATCAGACGGTTTATGGCTATTACTATTTCCGCAACAGCCTGCCGTTTTACCTCCAACGGCCCGTAGGGCTCGTTACGGCCGACGGAGATGAAACCGCGAGCAACTACATCGGCGCGCACTTCAAATCTCTCCGCAAGAAAACGCTGCCATTCGACTCCACTCAGGGCAACGGCCCAGGCGCGCCGCGCAAGACCGGGAGCGGACACGTGAACGAGCCCCTGCTCATTGACTCTGGGCAACTGAAAGACCTTTTCCGTGCCGCTCCCGGCCCGTTTCTGGTTCTGGTACAAAACAACGAAGCAGGACAGTTGGTAGGTGCGTTCGGTTCTCTGGCGCCCTTATGGGAAGCGTGGAAATACTCCGTTTGGGAAAGAGCCATCAGCTATCAGCAATCAGCGGGTAGCAATCACGTTCATCAGCAGAAGCGCATCAAGCTGGGCATCCGCTTTCAGGGAGGCTGAAGGCTAAGAGCGGCTATTATCCCGGAACTGGAGAAAAGCCGCAAACTCTCTGAAATGCGAGGGTCTCGATTGTGCTTCTGGAAGAAATGCTGTACCTTTCCGTGAGAGGTGAAAGGAGAAGGGGTGCTGACCCTGTGCATTGACCTTTCGGAACGCGCCCTCGACCTCCTCATTCTAAGAACGCTGTCGCTCGGCCCACAGCATGGGTGGGCAGTTCTCCGAGCGGGTGCAGAAAGTCTCCGACGATATACTGCGCATTCAACAAGGCTCGCTTTATCCAGCCCTCCATCGACCGGAACCGCGTGGGTGGATTAAGGCGAAATGGGGTACTTTGGATAACAACCGCCGCGCCAGGTATTACGAGCTGACGAAGACGGGTCAAAAGCGGCTTGCAAATGAGCCGGACACCTGGGAGAAGCTGACTGCGGCTATGGCGCAGTTTCTGCGCGCGGTGTAGAGATGGACCATGTTGAGCGATATCCTTATTCGTTTTCGTTCGCTCTTCCGCCTGAGGAAGGTGGAACAGGAACTGGACGAAGAACTCCGCTGCCACCCAGAACAGCAAACAGAAAAGTACGTGCGCGCCGGAATGAATCATGAGGAAGCGCTGCGCCGGGCTCGGATTCAATTCGGCGAACTAGACCAGGCCAAAGAACACTGCCGGGAGACGCGCGGCATCATGTTTGTCACCGCACTAGGACAGGACTTCCGCTATGCAGTGAGAATTCTGTGCAAGTCTCCGGGATTCACGGCAGTTGTGGTACTGATCCTCGCTTTGGGAATCGGCGCGAATACGGCTATTTTCACACTTGTAGATACGGTCCTGCTCCGGCCGCTGCCTTACAAAGATGCATCGCGCCTGGCGTGGGCAACGGAACACTTTCCGTCTGACGATGGGGCCACAAACGTCGTCAGCCCTGATTTCATGGCCTGGAAGGATAACAACCACGTATTCGAGCAGGTCGGCGCCTCAGACGGAGCGGGAGACTCGAATCTTACCGGAGCTGGCCAAGCGGTTCGGGTCAGCGTCAGAAATGTGACGACGAACTATTTTCCCATGTTGGGCGTGCGGCCATTCCTGGGCCGGACATTTCTGGCGTCAGAAGGCAAGCTCGGCAGTAACCAGGTTGCACTTCTTAGCGAGTCTCTCTGGCGCAATCGGTTTGGCAGCGATCCGCGCATTTTGGGAAGAACGATCCACCTGGAGGGGTGGGGATACACAGTGGTTGGCGTAATGCCGGCGAGTCTGCGCTACCCCAGCGCCGATGTGTGGACGCCGTTCGCCTTGAACGGCAAAATGTTCTCTCCGCATTCACTCAGGTGGAGCCCCCTGACGGTTGTTGGACGATTAAAGCCTGGAATCGGGATCATCGAGGCGCAATCCGATCTTCAGGTCATTACTGAACAGGTGAGCAAGGATTATCCGCCGCAGGCGTCGCAGTTTCGGGCAAACGTGCGTGTCGAGGTGATCCCGCTGCACGAGATGCTCGCACAGCACGTGCGCTCACTCCTATTGATTCTGATCGGTGCGGTTGGGCTTGTTCTCCTGGTCGCTTGTTTGAACGTTGCAAACCTGTTTCTCTCGCGCTCGGTGGCCCGCAGCAAAGAGATGAGCGTGCGAGCTGCGCTTGGAGCGCAGCGTTCGTGGCTAGTCCGGCAATTGCTCACGGAAGGATTACTGCTTGCGGCCGTCGGAGGGATTTCTGGATTCCTTGTGGGACTCTTGACAACCAAGATTGTGGCACAACTCATTCCCGCGAATTTTCCAACCGCGATCCACCTTGATCTGCGAGTTTTTGCATTTACGATCTCCGTCGCGCTGTTCGCCGTGTTGACGTTCGGCCTGGTTCCCGCCTTACTCGCATCCCGGACCGATGTGAGCGAAGCGCTTAACGAAAGGCATCTGTGGGCGAGATCCACCCGCTCAACTCACAATCTGCGGGCAGTGATTGCAATGGGCGAGGTAGCTTTGGCGCTGATCCTGCTGATTGCAACAGGTCTTGTTGTGCGGAGTTTTCTTAGCCTCGCGGATGTCAGCCTTGGCTTCGATCCGCACGGCCTGCTCATTGGTACGGCTCAAAGACCCTGGTCATCCAACGCGCACGCCTCAGAGGCTTATGCAGCTTTCTTCCAAAGCACACTGGCAAGGGTGCGACACCTCCCCGGAGTAGTCGATGCGGCCCTGGTTTCGTCATACCCGTTTGACACGCTCCAGGATTGGACAACACTGTTGGACGTCGCTGGACGGGGAGAAATTGATCTGGCACAGGCCGTCAAGACCACTTCCATAAGCCTTGACTACTTTCGAGTCATGAGAATTCGTTTGCTCAAAGGTCGAGTGTTTGCCGGACAGGACGCGGCGGGTGCCCAGCCAGTCGCAATTATCAACGAGTCATTGGATCGAGCCCTGTTCCATGAACGGAACCCCCTAGGGCAGCATATTAGCTTTAATACGCCGCGCAAATCCTGGATGGAGGTTGTCGGTGTCGTCTCGAACACGAGGAATGGCACGATGAAAGATGAACCTGGCCCCGAGCTGTTTATGCCCTACTTGCAACAGCCCACTTCCTTCATGACTTACGTGGTCCGAACCGGACTGAATCCCGACACACTCGCGGGAGCGCTCCGCAAGGCCGTCCAGGATGTTGACGAAAATCAGCCCGTCTTTGGCGTCGGAACCATGGACAATGTCATTGCAAACCAGCTCGCACCCAGAAAGTTCAGGACGCTGCTTCTCGGGCTGTTTGCACTGCTGGCGCTCGTTCTTGTCGCCGTGGGAATTTTTGGGCGTCATTTCCTATTCCGTAGCACAACGCACGCACGAGATCGGCATTCGGATGGCGTTGGGAGCGCAGAGAGAAGACATCTCGAGGATGGTCGTTGCGGAGGGATTCAAGTTGACGTTGATAGGAGTTGCGGTTGGAATTGCGGGCGCCTTGGTGCTTACCCGAATGTTGTCGAGTTTGCTTTATAGCGTGAAACCCACCGACCTGCTGACGTTCATCGGCGTCACTCTCGTTTTGACAGCTGTGGCACTGCTGGCGAGTTACATTCCCGCTCGCCACGCGACCAAAGTAGACCCAAACATTGCTATTCGGTGCAATTAACGTGCTCCGGCTAATGCCGAAACCATCAACAGGGATCGCCTCAAACCATTGAATGGGACCGTTTGTCTCCCGGAAGCTGAGGTCACCCCTGAAGTCGCCTATTACCATCCACTCCAGCAATTCCTCGCTTGTCGCTGTAACTACTGCCGCGGAGCAGCCGATACTGTCGACGGGCGCAACACGCTCATTCTCTCGAAGAATCCGCACCATGGCTTCCGCCCATTCCGGCAATCCAAAGTCGCGAGCACCATGGATGATGATGGCCGACATGAAGGTTGGCAGGACCGACACCGGCGCGACCGCAGAGTTCTATCAGCCAGTCCAAGTGGACAAGGACTACGGTCGCCTCAGTTTCCACTACCCTAGCTTCGGCGGCAGCGAGCACATCGTCGTGCGGTTGGCCCTGCCGCCCGAACAGATGGAGGACTCCGTGCGCACCGTGGTCCGCTCTATCGACCCAAAGTTGCCGCTGACCCATGCACTGTTGTAAAGGGCAGAGTACAGAGGATGTTGAAGATGCTGACAAAGTTGTGTTTCGATTGTTCGTAGATGCCGAGGAATCCTGTTATTCGATGGGCTGGTGAGCCTTATTTCTTAGCTTCCTGCCCAGGAGCCTGATCCCTCTAGCTCCGGGTATCATCGTGGGTTTTTACGAAAATGCCACGGTCATCGTCGGATTGAATCACGTCTATGCAAATTCCGAGAAGCTGGCTCACCGCTGGCGAAGCTTTGTTCCCTGGATGTCGTCGCAACGAACAACACAGATAATCGAGCTGACGAGGACAGGTGCAAAGTTTGCATCGAATCTGTCAAAGGTGGCCCTCTGTGCGATGCTATTGTGTTGCTCAGGGTGCTTCGGCCACAAAATCGCGATTGACAACGGGTTGCGCATCAGAGAAAACAGCGGCACTCCAATGCTGGTCCCGACTAACGGCCAAAGTTCGGGTCTAGGTAATTTCCAGACGTCGACGCTCGTTCTTCCAAGTGGCTCCGCCAGCGCGAGGGATCAAGCTAGCCACCAGTGCACGATCAACGGTGAAATCTTCTCTCTTCGTTCAGCGTCCTCCTTGGATTCGAGGTACTGGATCGTTCGGAGCCCAAGCACTTCCGGGTGGTATACGCTTGCCAGCGAGATAGATATTTATTCGCAATGGAAGATTTTTACGCGCGGCCTCGCGCGCATGAATGAAAATGGCTGTTTCCCCTCGGGCCTCACCGCCTTGCAGATTCGAGCGGCAATTGCGCAAAGAATTCCATTGCCGGCGAATGAAGTCCCGTGGTTTTTCTATTCCGAACAGCGGATAGGGTTCATCGACCTGGCGCCCGGAATGGAAGTCAGGCTCCAACAGATGCTGCCTACGAGAAAGTCGATCAGCACGCGATCAAGAGGCACATTTCGGACGTGGGCTGCAAACTATTGGGCTGCGAACTATGAGGTTATGCCTCGCCAGGGCGAAGGTGTCCGGCTAAAACTTACACGGAAAGTTCAGAGGGGCCCGAATGGTGGCTCGGGATCAGAAGAGAAGAAGCTTCTTTCACTGTCACAGCGCTTCGCTCAGACACCGGTATTACGGCTTCTTCTGGAAGGAATCTATGGAAAGCATGAGGCTTCCGATGGCATCCTTATCGGCGCGTCCACCCAGAGGCAACTCGACGCGCTAACAGATCTCATCCATCAAAATAATCCAGCGAAGTGCATTAATTACGACGGGACTGTTTGCACAGAGTTTCCTCTAGGCGTGCCAAGTCTTTATTATACCGTCTGGGTAAATGGGCATCGGACTTCCTGTCTGTTTGGGACTTCACTTGCGGCTCTCTTGATATCTCTACCTGGGCCGGAGCAGACGATGGCATTGGAGTCGGCGCAGGTATTTCGACGACTGAATTTCGATCATTATGCTGAAATATATTTTCCGCGCACTGAGAGTGGCGCTACACAGTTACTTCTACTTCCCGGAGACAGGATTGAATGGAGGCACTGATCCCCGAGACTGATGCGCACTTACCAGCCAGCTCGACTAGGACGCTTCTCTATTAGAGATTCTGTCCTGCCTCAGCTGAAAATGGAGAGTTCTCTCGTAGGATAGCTACAACGGAGAGGACTCATGAACAACGAGCGCAAGCATCACGCCCCCGAGGAGAAGGTGGCAATTCTGCGCCGGCACTTGATCGACAAGGTACCGGTTTCCACCTTATGTGACGAACACGAGCTCCATCCGACGGTTTTCTACCGCTGGCTCAAACAGTTCTTTGAGAACGGGGCGGCAGCCTTCGGACCGGCACCCCGGGCCGACAGGCAGGTGGAGGTCCGCGAGCAGCGCATCGCCTTCCTGGAAGGCAAGCTGAAGAAGAAGGATGAGGTGCTCGGGGAGCTGATGGAAGAGCACGTAGCCCTAAAAAAAAGCCTTGGGGAGATCCGAAGAGCCAATGGGTGCCGCACGACACGCGCGACTAAGTGATCGACTTCGTGCGCCGCTGGAACGAGCGGACGGAGATCGCCACGCAGAGGTTTGTACGTTGGCGGGGCGTCGCCTCCAGCAAGTTCTACGACTGGCGAGCGCGCTACGGGAAGGTCAACGAGCACAACGGTTGGATCCCCCGCGACTTCTGGCAGGAGACCTGGGAGAAGCGGGCGATCCTGGATTTCTACGACCGCTTTCCGCTGGAAGGCTATCGGCGGCTGACCTTCATGATGCTCGATGCCGATGTGGTGGCGGTCATCCCGGCAAGCGTGTGGCGGGTTCTGCACCAAGCGGGCCGCCTGGCATGCTGGAACCGCAAGCCCTCCCGCAAGGGGACGGGTTTCCAACCGCCGCCAGGACCGCACCAGCACTGGCATGTGGACATCTTCTACCTGAACCTGGCAGGGACGTTTTACTACCTGTGCAGCGTGTTGGACGGTTACAGCCGCTACTTGGTGCACGGGGAGATTCGCGAATCGATGACCGAAGGCGAAGTCGAGATCATCTTGCAGCGGGCGCGGGAGAATTTTCCGCAAGTCACGCTCCGGATCATCTCCGTCAACGGCCCGCGGTTTATCGCCCGCGACTTCAAGGAGTTCATTCGCCTCTGCGGCATGACCCATGTGCGGAGCTCGCCATTTTATCCCCAATCGAACGGCAAAATCGAAAGATGGCATCAATCGCTGAAAGGGGAATGTCTGCGTCCGGGCGTGCCCTTGTCGAGGGACGATGTCTGCCGCTTGGTGGACCGGTACGTCGATCATTACAATCAGGTTCGCCTGCACAGCGCCATCGGCTATGTGGCGCCGCTGGCGAAATTGGAAGGGCGCGAGGCGCAGATCTTTGCCGAACGCGATCGCAAGCTGGAAGCGGCGCGACGTCAGCGCCAACTTCGCCGTCAGGAGGCGTTCGCTCCTCGCTCGGATCGGACTGGCGACTCCTCGCCGACGGCGTTAAACTGATCCGGCCGGGCGAAACGGAAGCCGGCTCTGCTGGAGAGCAACCGTGCCCAGGGATAGCCCGGTGGGCTCATCGCGTCGATGAGGTGGGGAGCGTCCGAGCCATGCGGCTCGCCGCTCCCGCTCCCCGAATCAAAGCTCCTACCTCATCGAACGATAGACCCCGATGCCTTGAAAACTCCCGCCGCGCAGCGGCGGAACTTGGTAGTTTACCCAAAACGTCAGCTCTCCATTTCACGCTGAACCAGGACACCACCGAAGGGCGTAAAATCTTGCTTTTTTGGCAAGCTTTTTGACTGCCCCTCACCCGCCTGCGGGCCGCAGCCGCTCCGTCGCTGAAGCTCTGGAGCGTAAGCGACCTTCGGTGGGCGCAGGCCCGGCCCGCGCCGGCTGGAGAAAGCGCCGGCCGCGGTCGACCCTCTCCCGCGGGAGAGGGCAAGGGCTTCTCGCAGGTTTGGTTGCGGCCGTGAGGCCGCGCTGTGCTACCCGGCTTGCTGAAAGCTGAAGGCTGATAGCCGATAGCTCTTCATGTGTGGAATCTGCGGCATATTCAATACCGCCCTTGATCCTCTTTCGAACGGCGAGCGAATCGAGCGGATGTCGGAGCGCCTTCGGCACCGTGGTCCTGACAGCCACGGTGAATTCGGCTTACCTTACCTCGCCCTCGCCGTTCGCCGGCTGAGCATTATTGACCTCGAAACAGGCGAGCAGCCACTTCGGAATGAGGCGGGAGACGTAACGGTCGTCTTCAATGGAGAGATTTACAATTACCGCGAAATTCGCCGCCAGCTTGAGGAGCGCGGCCATCGCTTCCGGGGCCAATCCGATGGTGAAGTGATCGCGCATCTCTACGAGCAGCACGGGCTGGACTTTAGCAAAGAGCTCAATGGGATGTTTGCCATCGCTCTTTGGGATGAGAGCCGCAAGCGGCTGGTGCTGGCGCGCGACCGGGCCGGCGAGAAGCCACTTTATTACTGGCTGGAGAATCATCACCTCGTGTTCGCCTCAGAGATCAAGGCGATTCTGGAATACCCGGAAACGCGCCGCGAGGTTGATCCTGAAGCGATACCGCAATATCTCTTTTACGGTTACGTTCCATCTCCTCGCACCATCTTTTCCCATATCAAGAGACTGCCGGCAGGCCACTGGATGCTGGTCGAGGGCGGCGAGGTTCGTATTGAGCCGTATTGGCGCCTCAAGGATCACGTGCGGCGCAGGGAGACGCCCGTGCAAAAACAGGACCAGCCGGAGCTCGTCCGGGAGCTTCGCGAGCGGCTGCGGGAAGCCGTGCTGTCCCGTCTGGTGAGCGATGTGCCGCTCGGTCTGTTTCTCAGCGGCGGCATTGATTCCTCCACCCTGGCCGCGCTGATGAGCGAGCTCGCCCCTGGGAAAGTGAATACGTTTTCCGTAGCGTTCAGAGAAAAATCCTTCAACGAGGAGGCCTATGCCCAGCTCGTGTCGCGCTATTTTCATACGCGGCACCATGTTCTGATTGCGGATGAGCGCGCGCTATGCGACGGGCTTCACGCCGTAGCCGAGCGCCTGGACGAGCCTCTGGCCGACCCTGCGGTTGTCCCTACGTTCCTGCTTTCGCGATTTGCGCGACCTTCAATCACCGTTGCGCTCAGCGGTGAAGGAAGCGATGAAATCTTTGGCGGTTATCCCACTTATCTTGGCACCCAGTTGGCGCGATATTATTTGTGGCTTCCCCGTTTCTTGCGCCGCCACTTCCTTGAACGGCTCAGCCCCTTTCTTCCTGTCTCTTCGAGCGCGGTTCCGATAGGCCTCTTTTTTCGCCGGTTCCTGTCGTGCGCCGAGCGAATTGCCGCCGAGCGGCACCAAATCTGGTTTGGCATGTTTTCGCCCCACGAGCTCGACGAAATCCTCGCGAACGGCAAGAGCAAATATTCGCCGGCAACCCTGTTCGTCCCGGTCCGGAACGCGATTGAGGATGCGCCCTGTGAGAATGGCCTGGCGGAAACACTTTACCTCGATTTCTGCCTGTATCTCGCCGACGATCTGCTCGTCAAGGTCGATCGCGCCAGCATGGCGTGCTCTCTGGAAGTAAGAACCCCCTTTCTCGACCACCGCCTCATCGAATTCGCCGCCGGTCTTCCGGTCTCGTTGAAGGTGCGCCATTTTCAGCTCAAATATCTGCTGAAGAAGGCCGTAGAAGCGTGGCTTCCGCGCAAAATTGTTTACCGCCAGAAGCGGGGCTTTTCGGTCCCGATCTCCCGCTTGTTGCGCCAGGAGCTGCGGCCCCTTCTGGAGGAGAAGCTCTCCGCAGGCCGTCTGAAGCGAGAAGGATTTTTTGACCCGGCCGTGGTGCGGCGTCTCATCGAGGAACACGGCCACGGGAAGGCAGACCACCGGAAAGCCTTATGGACCCTGCTGATGTTTGAGTTGTGGTACGACCACTGGGCAAGTAGCTGAGTAGGGCTCCATCAGTTGTGATGCAAACGGGAAACGGAGCCAGCCCAAGCAGGATGCACTGGAACAGCAGATGAGGTCGGGTGTCCAGCCGAAGATGTGGGCAAGGCTCAGCCCGCAAGCGGGAGACGGCTGATGTGGGGTTGGGGTGAGCAGGTAGCGCAGACCTGCATTATTTGCAGGTCTGCGGCTTTTATTCCCCGGAACTTGAGAAAAGCCGCAGACTCTCTGCAATGCGAGAGTCTGCGCTACCCGGCTCGGCTGCGCTGCGCTATGTCGCGGTAACCTGAAGTTTGGCCGTTGTAGTTTCGACGGAATTCGGACCCACCATGACGTCAAATACGCCCGGCTCGACCACCCAGTCCATGTTCACATCATAAAAACCCAGTTCGGCAGGAGTCAGCCGGAACTGAACCTTCCGGGTCTCCCCGGGTTTCAGATGAACGCGCTCGAAGCCCTTGAGCTCCATCACTGGCCGTGTTACCGAGCTCACCTCATCGCGAATGTACATCTGAACCGCTTCATCGCCTTCCCGGGATCCTGTGTTGGTTACGGCGACGCTGACTGACGTTTCGCCTTCTGTGCCGATCGTGGCCGGCGAAAGCTGCAAATTGTCGAAGGTGAACGTGGTGTAACTCAGTCCCCAGCCGAATGGGAAAAGTGGTCCCTTTTTTTCGAAGAGGTAAGGGCGCTCAAGCGATGGTTTGTGATTGTAGTAGCACGGCAGGTTGCCCACCGACCGCGGAAAGGTGATGGGGAGTTTGCCGCCGGGATTCACGTCTCCAAATAGCACGTTGGCGGCTGCCGTGCCGCCTTCTTGCCCCAGGTACCATCCCTCGAGAATCGCCGGAACATGTTCTGCAGCATAATTGATCGAAAGCGGCCTTCCGTTGATGAGGAACACCACCGTGGGAGTGCCCGTGTTCACAACGGATCGGATAAGTTCCTCCTGAGCCCCGAGCAAATCGAGAGAGTCGCGATCTCCCAAATGCTGGTCAGACCAAGCTTCCCGGCAGGTGCTCTCATTTCCTCCCACGACCAGAATAACCACGTCCGCCTTGCGGGCGGCCTCAGTTGCAGCGCGGATTTTCGGAACTTGCGTCTTCGGGTCAGAAAGCACAACGTCGTTTTGATAGAACGCCTGCCATCCTTGCTGGGCATTGCTGATGTCGCATCCTTCTTCGAAAAGCACCTTCACTCCCGGCCCTACCCGATTCCTGATTCCTTCCAAAATGCTCACGCTGTGCGCGGGCTCGCGGCTGTATCCGCCAAGGTGAACACCAGCGGCATTGGGACCAATCACCGCGATCGTTTTGATCTTTTTCAGGTCTAAAGGCAACAGGCTGCCTTCATTCTTAAGAAGCACCACCGTTTTCTGAGCAGCCTTCAGCGCCAAGTCCCGGTGCGCCTGGCAGCTTGTGACCTCGGTCGCGTAGTCGGGCTCGACATACGGGTTCTCGAATAGCCCCAGCCGGAACTTCGCCGCCAGAATCCTTCCCACCGCCGCATCAAGCTGCTCCCCGGCCACTTTTCCCTGGCGCACCTGGTCCACCAGCGTGAGGTAGACTGCCCCTTTTGAGAGGTCATAATCGACACCGGCCGCAAGAGCCATGCGCGCCGCACCGGCATTATCTTCGGCAACGTGATGATAGCTCACCAGCAACTCGAGCGCCCCGCCGTCCGAGGTGACGTATCCCTGGAAACCCCACTCCTGCCGCAGAACCTGGGTGAGGAGCCAACGATTAATATGACAAGGAACGCCGCCGTTAATTTCGTTGTAGGAAGCCATGATGCAGCCTACTTGAGCTTCTTCGACCGCGGCTTTATAGGCCACAAGAAAAGCTTCGCGCAGCACCCGCTCCGCATAGTTTCCTGGCGCTTCATTGCGGCCTCCTTCCGGCCCGCCATACGCCACGAAATGCTTCAAGGTGGAAAGGACATGGTGACGATCAATCATGAAAGTATCGCCTTGAAATCCGCGGACCGCCGCCACGCCCATTCTGGAGATGAGGTAGGGGTCTTCGCCAAACGACTCTTCCGTCCGGCCCCATCGCGGCTCCCGTCCCATGTGAACCACCGGCGCAAAGGCCTGATTGACGCCTACAGCAGACATCTCGTCGGCAACCGCAGTGAACACCTCATGCACAAGCTCCGGGTCCCACGTGCTTGCTAACCCAATCGCCTGCGGGAAACTGGTGCTGCCGTTTTCCATAAATCCGTGGAGCCCTTCGCCAATCATGAGCGCCGGAATCCCCAGGCGCGTCTTCTCAACCAGGTATCTTTGCAGCCCATTTCGCAGCACCGCCCGGTCGTGCGCGCTCATATGCCCGTTCATGTCGCGCAATTGATAGAAGGCCTCACGAACGTTTTGGTCGTTGAACCTTCCCGTCGTGTCGAGTATGCCAGCGTGCCGGAAGCCGCCTGCAATCTGGTCTACTTTCTCCTCCAGGGTCATGCGTTCCAGCAAATCCGAAACACGCTCGTGAATGGACAGCCTGGCGTTGCGGTATCTGGGGGTTTCGTCGTCCGCGGAATGGGCCTTCCCTGACTCAGGATTAAGACCAGATAGAACAGCTCCTGCCGCGGTCAATCTCTGTGCAAATTCCCTCCGGTTCATAACTCCTCCTTCTTCGCAGGCGTAGGGCTTGCCCTACCCTTGAACAGCCAAGGGTACGGCAAGCCGTACCCTCTACAACAGTTAAGGCGTCCGGCGGGAAAGCTCCTTAACCTTTCGCGCCAGATCCGGGAGTGCGGCGAAATACGCGTAGAGCTTCTTGAATTCGGCAAGCGGGCGCGCCGGCGTTCCCCACACCGTTGCGCCCTCGCGGATAATTTTGCCGGGCAGGATACCGGACTGTCCCCCGATCACCGCGCCTTTTCCAACGCGCGCTCGCTCCCCAATTCCCACCTGGCCCCCAATCACTACATGATCACCCAGAATGCTGCTGCCGGAGATTCCTGTCTGGGAGGCAATCACGCAATGCTTGCCGATCTGGACATTATGCGCAATCTGGACCAGGTTATCGACTTTCGTGCCTTCGCCAATCATTGTCGTGCCGAGCGAGCCACGATCTACCGTAGTATTACAGCCAATTTCCACGTCATCTTCAATGACCAGTTGACCCGTTTGAGGAAATTTCCAGTGCCGGCCTTCGGCGAAGACGTATCCGAAACCGTCTCCGCCCAGCACCACGCCGGCGTGCAAGACCACCCGGTTACCGACCCGGCAGCCCGCATAGACCGTCACGCGCGGATAAAACGTGCAATGGGCGCCAATCTGCGCCCCTTGTCCAACAAACACCCCGGCAGCCAAGCGGGTCCCGTCGCCTACGCGGGCTCCGCGCTCGATCACTACTCCCGGCCCAACGCTCACCGCCGGACCCACACAGGCTTCCGGGGAAATAATGGCGGTGGGATGAACTCCGGGGGTGGGCAGCGCAACCGGGTTCAAAGCGTCGGCGGCTTGAATGAACGCGAGCTTCGGCTGGCGCACAGCAATCGCGGTGCGTCCGGGGAGCAAGGAGCCTTCCGGCACGAGGGTGCAGCCCGCCTGCGAGCTAGCAGCGATCTCAAGAGCGCGCTTGTTTTCGGCAAAGGCGAGCTGATCGGGCAAGGCAGCTTCCAGCCGCGCCACGCTCCGTATTTCCCGCGACGCTTCCCCGTGCACCTCGCCGTGAACGATCTGGGCAATCTCGCTGACCTTCATCACCTGGCTCGCATTCCTCGATTGCTGCGCGTAACCGGCAAGCGTCAAGCCTGGTAAAGCGGCGTCTCGCCGGGCGGCCGCGTCTTCCAACGCCGATGAACCCAGAGCCACTGTTCCGGATACTGGCGGATGTAACCTTCGAGCAGCCGCGTAAAATTAGCCGTGTTCGCGATGATCTCTTCTCCCGGATCTTCCGCATGGATCCATTCGACCGGTTCAAACCGCAGCCGGTACTTCTGTGTTTCGGCGTTCCAAATCACCAAGCCGAGCACCACGGGCGCGCCGGTCTTGCGCGCGATACGGGCCGGGCTGGCGGTAGTGCAGGCAGAACGCCCAAAGAAGTCCACAAAGACGCCCTCGCCAGCCAACATGTTTTGGTCCATCAGGATTCCCACTGACTCGCGCTGCCGCAAGGCCCGCAACGTCTGGCGGGCGAAGTCGTCCTTGTCAATTGAGCGCCCGCCGCCCAGACAACGATAATTCTCGATCAGAGAATCGATGAGAGGATTGTCGAGCCGGCGGGCAACAAAGGCGACAGGATGACCATGAAGCCCGTGCGCAAAGGACCCCAGCTCCCAGTTGCTGAAATGCGCGGTGAGCAACAGAAGCCCTTTGCCCTCGCGCTCTGCGCGGGCAAAGTGTTCATACCCATCATAAGTAATCAAGCTCTCGATATTGCCGGAGTTCCAGCGCGGGAAATGCGCGAAATCCGCCAGCATGCGGCCCAGGTTCTGAAAACTCGCGTAGAGTACCTGGCGGCGGCGCCGGGGGCTCCATTCCGGATATGCTAATTGCAGGTTCCGAAGGCCGACGCCGCGAAGACGCGGCCACACCCAATAGCTGATTGCCGCCAGCACCTCGCATCCCGCGCGCGCGACACGATGCGGCAGCTTTCCCAGTGCCGCCAATAGGATTTTGACCAGACTATATTCGAGGTGCATCCGGAACGAGGCACCGCGGGTTGCTCCCTCGCCGGATGTCTCTTCATCAGACGCTGCCACATTGGAAACGGGTAAACTCATACCACGCGATGTGCATGCTACCACAGCCGTATGCTTGCGGAGGAAAAATTTTGTAAGGTCCCGGCTTGCCAGATAGCCTTTAAGCTATACTCTGGTCAGAAGACGCTTGCAGGCAGGGGAGTGAATACTGTAAAGCCTGTAAATTATGTGAAGCGCGGCTTTTGATAGAGGTTGTCCGGCTGGCCCAGCGGCCGCCGCTGGCTTCACGGCATGGCAAACCCGTTTTTTAGCAAAGTCTTCGGGGAACCTCCTCACCCGCCTGCGGGCAGGAGCCACTCCGTCGCTGAAGCTCTGGAGCGTAAGCGACCTTCGGTGGGCGCAGGCCCGGCCCGCGCCGGCTGGAGAAAGCACCGACCGCGGTCCACCCTCTCCCCCAAGGGGGCGAGGGCAGAGTAGCTATCGAACCTGGTTACGGCCGCGAGGCCGCCCGGCGCAGCAGCTCATGCTCCAGGCCACAGGATTCCGGATTTGGCCATCGAAATAGTAGACATTCGTCTCATCGAACCGCGACACTTCGCCCCGTTACTTGAAGCAGAGTCGTCGGCATGGGCTCACGCGCTGCGCTGGGACTACACTCCCTCGGCCCGCCTCATCTCCACCTGCCTTTCGGAGAAGCGGCTTCCCGGCTATGCTCTACTTTCTGGTGGAAGCGTTCTCGGATATAGCTTTTTCATCTATGAGGGCGAGAAGGGGCTCATTGGTGGCCTTTTCGTGCAGCCGGACGGCGGAACGTCGGATCAGGTATTGCTGCTGCTTGAAAACGTCATCGCGACGCTGAAAGCCACCCCAGGACTCAGCCGCATTGAAGCGCAACTGCCCCACTTTGCAACTCAGGAGCTGGAAGGCTGCTTTCGTTCACACGCATTTCAAGTCTTCCCCCGGCGGTTTATGGCGCTGCAGCTCGAAACGCGCCTGCCTGTTTCCCTCGTTCCCCTGGACCATCAAGCGTCCGGGACGGGCGGGGAATTCGTCCTGGACACCTGGCAGCGAAAGTATGACAACGAGGCAGCCCGGCTTCTTTACAGCGTGTACCGCACCCACGTAGACGCCCTCATCAATGACCAGTACTGTTCTCTGGGCGGCACCTCGCGGCTTATTGAAAACATCGTTCATCTCCGCGGGTGCGGCGAAAGTCTTCAGCAGGCGTCCCGGGTCTTAATCCACCGCAGCACACAAAAGTTGGCGGGCATCCTCGCGCTCACCGGGGTGCGCTCCCGGACCGCCCATATTCCCCAAATCGCAGTCGCCAACGAATTTCAAAACTGCGGCCTGGGGGTGATTTTGATGGAGTCGTCGCTGCGGGAGCTGGAGCAGCTCGGCTATCAGGAAGTATCTCTGACCGTCACAGAGCAAAACGCCGGCGCAGTGCGTTGGTATGAGCGCCTGGGATTTAAAACGTTCCAGACGTTTGGCGCCTTTGTCTGGAATCGCTCTGGACGTTAGCGTGGTGTCCGCGAAATAGGTATACAAAACTCTAGGTTGTGCATCGTGTACACGACACCTCGGGCGGGAGATCCCGTCTGGCGGGGGTCAATGAACCGAAGAATTGCCGCCCTTACGCCGTCGCTGCTTGAGCTTCCTCCGCACATTGCGGATGCCGGCAATTACACGACAGCTCCAGGGAGCGCCCGGCGTCGTGGCAATAGTCACTACAATACTTTCCCTTCTCTACCGGGCAATTACACGCTGGATGTGCGCATTTCTTCGCTTGATGGTCGGCCATGAGTCGCCTTCCTTTGGCCTCACTCCCGCACCCCCTCTTGGCTCAGGCAGAGGCCGGGCATTTTAGGTTCAGTCGTCCCTTTCCCGCCATAATACGCCAGCTCAATTGGGTTTTCAAACGCGATTTATTCGTCACTATCCGGGTGAGGCACCGCAGTCGGATAGAACGTCTTGCCGCCGCAAACGGTCACGACGGGCGTGATCCTTCGGCGGCCTTGTCGCGTTTCTCGGTACGAGTCAGTAAATGCAAAATCTCCCTCCTCGATCTCAAAGACGCTGACATCGGCCGCCGCGCCGGCCTTCAACGTGCCTATTTCTTCACGAAACTGGAAGGTCTCAGCAGCATTCTGCGTGGTTCGTTGGATCACCTCCGGCAGAGGCATGCCAAGTAGCAGGAATTTCGAAGCCGTCTCGGGCATTCCGTAGACCGGGCCTTCAACGTTTGCAGAATAAAGATCGCTGGAGACAGTATCGGGAGGGAAATCCTGTTCCAGGCAGCGGAGCGCCACGCCGAAAGAGAAGCTGCCAGCTCCGTGACCAACGTCAAACCGGACCCCGCGCTGCCGCGCCTCCCGGACTTCACCTTTCACCTTTCCGTTTGCATCAAGGATGCCGTCGGGAAGATCGTTAAAACAGTGTGTCCAAACGTCCCCCTTCCTCATCATGCCGAGGAACTCGCGAAGCGGCGAATAAGGCCCGCCGATGTGGCACATCAAGGGCAATCCCGCTTCGTCCGCTGCCCGGCGAGCGCGCTTCATGCCCTCGATGTCATTCGGCCCGGTGTATTGCCTGGAGAAGCGGATCTTAAGACCAACGATCACATCCCGATTCCCGTTGACGCACTTGACTGCAAGCTCCGGCGAGCAATAACGAAGATCTTCAAGCTCGCCCATGTTCGGAGTGCTACCGGCGACCATGCCGATCGACACAACATGGAGCAAGGCTCGAATGCGCGTTGCGGCGCGTTCGATGTCGTACTTCCGGAAAGCAGGAAACGTAAATGCTCCGGAGGTCCCCGCGTCGACAACCGTTGTAACCCCCCGGTGAACGCAGTAGGGATCGGCGGGAATTCCATAGGGACCGGCGCGGGGGAAGACGTGGGTGTGAATATCGATTAATCCCGGGGTCACAATTTTGCCGTGGGCGCGAATCACCTGGCGGGCGTCACCCGCGGGAATGTTGAAGCCAAGGCGAGCGATCCTTCCCGAGGCAACCGCAACGTCCATCGCGGCTTCAATGCCTTGCGATGGATCAATCACTTTACCGCCTTGGATGAGCAGGTCGTACGGGGCGGCAATCACCCTCTGTTTTAAAGGGCTTGGAGCAGTAATGGAGTCAACCGCAGGTTCGGGAAGAACGGTGGAGATTCCCATGATCAGCTACGAGCACTACGACCCGAGTTTGCGCAGCAGGCGCGGGGTGAGCCACCAGACAAGAAGGCCGGGAGGTTGAAATTCTTCAAGAGTGACTAAAGCGCACCCTCCTTTTTTGAAAGCGAAATTGGCCGTATGGCTTGCCCCAACCAGCTCAGATACGAGATTGCTCAGGGAGGGCTCATGACCGGCAAGCAACACACGCGTCCGCTCCGGATGCTGAGCCAGAAATCCGAGAACCTTCTGCGCCGAGCCCTGGCCGGGCACCAGAGCCTCGCACTGATCAATAGCGGCAGCCGGCGCAACCTCTTCGGCGACAATCCCGGCTGTTTCAACAGCGCGCAGGAGTGGGCTGCTGACGATCCAATCCAGCTCCACACCGATGCGGCTGAGGCCCTTGGCAATGGCGCGCAATTTCAGTTTGCCTTCGGGCGTCAGCGGGCGCTTGGAATCGTCCGCGAAAGCAGCGCTGTCGTGGTCCGCTGCGGCTCCGTGACGCATCAGATAAACTTCGTAGGTCCGTTTTGAGGCTGGCTGAGGGGCCTTTCGTTTCCCATGCGCCATAAGCAGATTCTCCGCAATCACAAAACCGAATTATAGATTCCCTAACCGGCGATTGCCAGCGCACATGTTGGGGCGTCCACACTTCCGAGATCGTAGCGCAGATCGCGGAGTTTGCGGTCTGCGGCTTTTCGCTCACCCGACGGGCAAGCTACGGAACTTCCCGCCAAGCGGGACGGAGGTCCGCGCTACCCCCGCTCAGCGGCTTCCTCGGATTGAGCCCAAAGAGACTCAAACTCCTGTCTATACGCATTTACGAGTGCGGGCGTGCGAAGCACAAGGAGATTCTCGAAATTTGCCGACTCGGATTCTTCCGTCCAATTGTAACTGCCCGTCACAGCGATTTCGCCGTCAAAGACGGCGAACTTATGGTGCATCTTGGATTTGCCACCGGACCGTCCCGAAGAAATCCGCCAAGCGACTCTCCCGTTGTTTTCAATGACCGAGCGGCCTTCACAAAACTTGCCCCGATCGAGAACCATGCGAACTCGCACCCCACGGCGCGCCGCCGCGCCAAGCGCGCGAGCAAACAAGGGATGCTCAAGGCGGTAGAGCGCACAGTCGATTGAGACGGCGGCGTGATCGATGAGGCTCTCAATACGCCGCGCCACGGAACCTGATCGCGTGAAAAGCGCCTCACCGCAAGCCGTTTCGCTGTCCATGCTGATCCTAAGTCGTGATGCCTCAGTTTCGGGCGCGTAGCGCCGCCGTCCCGTCGGCAAGTGCCGGCGAGATGCCGGCGCTACACCGGTTGGCGACGCGCGAGCACGTAGAAGCACCTTTCCCCGTCGGGCTCGCGGAGAAAATCGGCAATGCGATATCCAGCCCTGAAATGAGACTGGAAGATCCTCCGCGTCTCCATTCGCCACCGCCGCGCAAGAGCGATAGCCTTGTTCCGCATCACATCCGGCTCGGCGGGAATTTCAACCAACAGCTTTGGCGCGGTGACCTTGTGGGAAATGCTCAGGTTTTGCAGAAAGCCGCGTGCGTTCACGCCCGTGCGGTTGATGATCGGTAAAGGTGGAATTGGTTTTAGGAGCCGCTTACGGCGGAGGTGCTT
Organism: Terriglobia bacterium; assembly: GCA_030040995.1. Taxonomy (GTDB): domain Bacteria; phylum Acidobacteriota; class Terriglobia; order UBA7540; family UBA7540; genus JASHON01. The sequence continues at coordinate 21,963 of JASHOS010000156.1, forward strand.
CGCGACGCGAGCCGACGCGATTCGCCAGTTGACCACAAACCGGTCACTGGGCAAGCCCCTTTCAATCACGCTCGGAAACTCGCCATAACAGTCCGGAACGTATTCAGCGATCTCCGCTCCCAGCCGGGAAATGTTTAGGGCGGCGTTGCGGCTCTGGAGTGGATCGTAAGTCCAGCAGATGGATGCGATTCCCTGTGCGAGCGCAAGCCGCCGATGGGCGCGCTTCATCAGGAAACCGAGGCCCTGATCTCGAAAGCCTTCCCGCACCGCCATAACGTGCGACCACTGGATGAGCCTTCCGTGATAGCGCGCCAGGAAGGCGTATATGAACCCATAGACCTGCGCCCCCTTCAAGGCGCCCAGCACCATTCCGCCATGTTCCTGAGTAACCTTCATGAGCTCAGCGGAGGCAGCGACTTTGCCCCAAACCTCCGTCTGGATGTCTTCGCACGCGCGGAATTCTCTGCTAGTCCGCAGTGGACGAATTTGCATTGGGAATATTGCGCGAGACCTGGCTATTTATCAGAAGTTGGGATGATTACGAGATAGCTCGATTATTCTCCGCACATGCCGCGCCGGGGCGCGCCGCACGCACAAGGCCCCGGCTCGGCTGCCGCCAGTCCTTCGCTATGTCCCGTGACTGCAAATACCGAAAGCATTTGAGCAACTCGCGGGCTGGCGCAACTTTTGCAGGTCACCTTTTCCAGGCTTGACGGGACAAACTTTTCAAACTTACTTCCGCATTCGCGGCATTCATACTCAAAGATTGGCATAGGGGATCCTTCAACTGAATATATCGGATATCCATCCGGTTTTCAAATCGGCTACGAGGGGGCCTAGCCCGGAGTTCCCACCGCATCGAGCCGATAGGGCGGGCTAGTCGGTCGGTCGCCGAAGCTGGTGTGGGGGACGGCTTGCCGTCCCCTTGATTACCTCCCCAAAAACCGACGAGGGTAGGGCAAGCCCTACCCCTACGGACAACCATCAACGATGCCCGCTTTGACATTATCTCCTCCTCCGAAAGGAAGCTACGATTTGAGGGTGACTCAGACTGGAACTTCCTCGGGACGCCCTCCCCCGCCTGCGGGCAGAAGCCGCTCCGTCGCTGAAGCTCCGGAGCGTAAGCAACCTTCGGTGGGCGCAGGCCCGGCTCGTGCCGGCTGGAGAAAACGCCGGCCGCTCGCCACCCTCTCCCGCACGCTGGAGAGGGAAATAGTGGTTGAGGTTATTTTCATAGCTTCGCGGGTGTGTAATATAAGATTGTTTAGAAGAAAATTAACGGAGATGGGTTGTCAGTGGGATTCCGATACGACTCTCCCGGAAGGACCGTGGGAATTGTCAATTGTGAATGCTGAGTTATGAATTACGAGCGCGTAAAGTTAAATTCTGAGAATTCATCATCCATAATTCGAAACTCAGAATTCAATGCCGTGGATCCGCAACGGATACTCGCCCGATGCCTGTCGGATCAGGAGTGGATGTTCAAGAGTCTCCGGAGGGCGGTCGAAATCGAATCACCGAGTAATTCCCCGCACGCCGTGAATCGAATGGTCAAGTTTGTAGCCCGCGAGATCGGGAGAGCGGGGGGCACTACGAAAACCTGGAGTCATTCCGGGGCAGGCATGGCCGTACTAGGCGAGTTTTGGAGAGGACAAGGCGGAGCAAAGCCGGTCCTGATCCTTGGCCACACGGATACAGTTTGGGAAATGGGGACGCTGGCGCGCATGCCTTTCCGGCTTCAGCAGGGCCGGGCTTATGGTCCCGGCACCCTCGACATGAAATCGGGAATTGTATGTGCTCTCCAGGCACTGCGTGCGTTGCGAGCACTCGAAATCCGCCCGCGCCGTCCGGCGCGCCTCTTTCTCAATTCCGACGAAGAAATCGGATCGCACGCCTATGCAGACCTTATCCGGGCAGAAGCCAAGCGGGCGTGCGCCTGCCTGGTACTCGAGCCCGCCGCACAAGGCGGGGCGCTTAAGACCGCGCGGAAAGGAGTGGGCGAGTTTAGAATTGTGGCTCGCGGCCGCTCAGCTCATGCCGGAATTGATCCGGCGTCAGGCGTGAATGCCATTATCGAGTTAGCCCACCAGATCGTTCGTATCGAGAAATTCTCGCGGAATCGTAGAGGAATTACCTTAAATGTAGGAGTCATTCAGGGAGGGACGCGAAGCAATGTGGTGCCGGAACGCGCGTCCGTTTCTGTTGACGTCAGGATTCCCCGCCTGCGTGACGGCGAGGCCGTTGAACGCAGAATCTTTGGGCTGAAGGC
>JASHOS010000157.1 GCA_030040995.1 Terriglobia bacterium
TCTTTGTGGGCTCGGGCGTCATTGAGGCGGGCTGCAAGACGGTGATCGCCTCCCGCCTCAAAAGGTCTGGAATGTTTTGGACCGTTCGCGGAGCCAACGCGATCCTGGCGCTGCGATGCTGTCATCTCAACGGTCACTTCGAGGATTACTGGGAGGGCCGCCGGATAGCCTGATCCTCACTTTTATGTCGCGCACCCCGTGTTGTGCCTCCCACGGTAATGTCAAAGTCTCGGTAAGGAAGGAGGCAGCTGTTTACGTTCTCTCTGACAGTCATGTGCACATCCAAACACCAACACCAATAGGAGCCCGTCCCATGAAGAAGCAGAAACAAGAGGCGGAAGTCCTCTCAAGCCGGGGTCTAAGCCGCCGAATACTGATGAAAAGGACGGCGGTCCTGGCCGCAGGAACCGCGGCTTCGGCTTCCTCGAAGTTGATGGCGTCGGCAGAAGCACAAATCGTTGCCCAGCCGCATGAGGCGAGGCCGACACTGATTATCGCCTCGCCCCACAAAAACGTTGTGGAAACGGCTAGCGGCAAGGTTTACGGCTATGTGCAGGATGGGATTGTGAGCTTCCGGGGCATTCCGTACGGGGCTTCCACGGAGGGAAAGAACCGTTTCATGCCTCCGGTGGAGCCCGAGCCGTGGGCCGGAGAGCGAAGCGCGCTGTACTGGGGTCCGGTCGCACCCCAACCCTTTACCAGCACGCTGGATGCGCCGCGCAGCGGTTGGAAGCACGATCGCGAGGCCTTCATGTTCGATTGGGAAGACGGGCACGACTCCGAGGACTGCCTGCGTATCAACGTCTGGGCGCCTTCGATCAACGACAATGCCAAGCGCCCAGTGATGATGTGGCTTCACGGGGGTGGATTTGTCTTCGGCTCATCCCAGGAATTGCGGATGTACCCGGGCGACGGCCTAGCCCATCGCGGCGATGTGGTCGCGGTGAGCGTGAATCACCGGCTGGGATCGCTGGGCTTCGCCAATCTGATGGACTACGGCGAGCAGTACGCAAGCTCCCCGAATGTGGGAATGCTGGACCTCGTTCTGGCGCTGCAGTGGGTAAAGGCAAACATTGCCAATTTTGGCGGTGACCCGGACAATGTTCTCATTTTTGGCCAGTCCGGCGGTGGCGGAAAGGTGTCAACGCTGATGGGCATGCCTTCGGCGCAAGGACTCTTCCGCCGGGCGGCGGTGGAAAGTGGCTCGATGCTGGGGGACCACAGCCCAGAACAATCCGCTCAAATGACGGCGGGCGTGCTGGCTGAGCTTGGATTGAGCAAACACAACATCAGCAGGATTCACGAGATTCCCTACCAGAAGATCATCGAGGCCGCCGTGCACTCGCAGCGAGTCTCGGGAGCTTACGGCATCCATGAGGGCCTGGGCTGGGGTCCCGTGGTCGATGGAACAGTTCTGCCTCGCGCGGCCTGGACCCCTGATGCCCCATCCTATTCAAAGGATGTGCCCCTGATTGTGGGTAACACGCTGAACGAATTCTTCAACAGCGTTCAGATGGAGGATGCCAGTCTCGACTCGATGAGCATGGGCGAGGTCCGGAAGCGGCTCTCAGGCACCGGCGGTTCCCCCTCGTTCTTCGCAGCGAACCTGGGCAAGGGCACCGATCACGTCATTGAAGTGTTTCGGAGGGCATACCCGCATGCCACGCCGTTCACGATGTTCTCCATTATCTCCGCGATGGCGACGATGCGCCTCAGTGCGCTGACTCAGGCGAAGCGAAAGGCCGAACAGGGAGGCGCGCCGGCGTACAATTACTGGTTCCAGTGGCAGACGCCCATCCTCGACGGCCAAGCGAGGGCTTTCCACTGCTCTGAACTTCCTTTCGTCTTCTACCACACGGAAGTTTGCGCGCCGATGACGGGCGGAGGGCCCGACGCCCTCGATCTCGCTGGCCGCATGGCAGACGCCTGGATCACCTTTGCCCGCACGGGGAATCCCAATCATACAGGTCTACCCCTGTGGCCACCCTACGATCCGGTGAGAATGCCCACGATGATTTTTGACAACCAATGCGTGGTAAAAGACGACCCGGATGGCGAAATCCGGAAGGCCATCGTCGAAGCCCGCGTCTGAACCCACAATTACAAGTTGGCACTGACAGGTGTTGGCAGGATAGGAGGTAGTCCAATGAATCTAGTGAAGAGCAGGACGCTTTCGCTTCTGGTGGCTGCGGCGCTTTTTCCGCTTGCGGCCTTCATGTTTGCACAGTCGGTTTCGACCCCCGACGGCCAACTACTTCCACACAGCGAGTACAGCGCGACGTTGCCCGACAATTGCTGCATCTACCAACCGCCGCCAGCGGAAGGGCAGAATACGAATGGCATTCACATTTTTATCTTTGCAGGTTTGAAGTCGCATGGGCCAGGTCAGCACGATTACCCACAGTTCCTGGCCGATTGGAGCAAGTTTCTTACGGCGCACGGTGCGGTTGTCGACGGAGCGCTACACGCACCATTGGCGGAGGATCTCGCCCACACGGACGTCGTTGTGGTCTACAAGGGCGACGCCGGCTTTATGACTCCAAACGAACATGCGGCATTCTTGGCCTACGTCAAACGCGGCGGCGGCCTAGTGAGTATCCACGACTCCCTCTGCGGACCGGACCCCGAAGATATGGTCATGTTCGTCGGCGGTGGCAAAAAACACGGCCAGGTCAATTACACTCTCGGCGCGCCCCTGACCTATGACGTAGTGGATCCATCGTCTCCAATCATGAAAGGATTTCCTAACGGATTCACGATTTATGATGAGGCTTTCTACCACATGACATGGGCAACTGATCCGAAGATCCACGTTCTGGCGACCATAAAGATTCCAGACACTCCGGCCGCCACACGGGGCGGAGGTGTGGGACAGGTGGTTCCGCAAATCTGGACCTATGAGCACATGCTTCCCAGCGGTCAGCCAGCCCGGGCGTTTGTCTGGATGCAGGGGCACATTTACGAGAACTTCTCCAACCCGGTGGTTCAGAATATGCTGCTTCGCGGCATCGCGTGGGCGGCCAAGCATCGAATCGACGAGCTGATTGATTACAAGCCGCACGTCAACCCGCGGTTCGCCATTGTTCCGATGAGGAATCAATAGACAATCGACGGGCTACGCCCCGATCGCAGTATACACGCCAGAAGAGAGCAGCAGGAACACGAAAAGTCTGACGGATCTTGGGAGAGCATAAAAATCCTGGTAAGTTACGCAGCCCTCTTGTTCTCTGAAAGCTGAATGCCATTTTTGAAATATTTGGACGAGACTACCGTTCAACTCAACACTTTAAGTACGCCTCTTGCCTCGCTAGGGACCCGTGCTTCGGTACCGGTCAACCTTTGCCGTAAGGAACCGCGATAACAATTGGTGCTCATGCCGAGCTCAGCATGAGCACCAATTGTTATCGCGGTTTGTAAGCATTTCAAAGATCTGACCCGGAGGTCGAATCGTGGCCGAAGGCGGGTGAATGGCGATAACTGGCAGTGCCATCACCAACCCTCTATCTGGAACCAATGGCGGGGGTGAAGAGGTGCAGGCGCAGCTTCCAGGTGGTAGACTCCCCGGGATGCAGGGTAACCATCCCGGTGTCCATTCCTTTCCATTCCTTGCCGAAGGGATCGACGAAATTGAACTGCTCCTCGACTGCGACGAACTCCCGGCCCTGTGGAGAATAGATCTGCACCGTCTTAATGGCGGGCGAAAGCCCCTCGACCGCGACGCCGTAATGCGATTTGGGGTCCGTCAGCCTTACTTCAACGGCGCCGTCGGTTCGTTCGAGGTGAGAAAAATTGTCGTCAAGCGCATGGTCATCCAGAGGAATTCCGTCAGGCGACCGGTAATCGTAACGGGTTCCCTGAACGGGCCTGAGCTTTCCGGTGGGAAATTCCTGGCGGTAATTATTCACAACGGCCATCATGCGGGCCGGCACATGAAGCCTGGCCTGGCTGCGGTCCCCGCTAGGAATGGCAAAATAGGGATGGGCTCCTATGGCGATGGGCTCGTCCTGGTGCCCGACGTTGGTCGCCACAATGGATTCAGTCACGGCGTCGCCGGCAAGCTCAAGCGTGAAATGCAGGTCGGTCCGGGAAAGCCAGTGCCCGCCAAAGTCGCCGGCGTGAATCACAGCGGTCGCCGTCTCGCCGTCCGGAGTTTGTTCCGTGTGTATATCCTGCGCCTGATCCCGGAGAATCAGGCCATGCATCACCATGCCCTTATTCGACGCGGCTTGGTCCGGCGATGATGCGCTCTGCGCGGGGTGAAAGCGTAGGGCGGGCAGCAGGATGGTATGGCCGCGCCATTCGGTAGTGACCTCCGTACCGCCACTGGCAAGCCTGCCGAAAATGCGATTGGGGTACGGAATCAGAAACGCTTCTCCGAATCCCACGCTGGCTCCGCCGAGGCGGTCGAATCCCTGGCCGTTGAGGCGCTTCGCAACGGTTTCAATCGATGGCGAATTAAGAACCGGAATCTTCCCCAGGCCCGGGACGTCAGCGTAAATCTGAACAACGTTCATTCCGCGCCCGGGAAGAAAGATCAGAGAAACGAATTCAGGCCTGATGCCGTGACCGGTTGGGTTGCGCTGGATCGTAACCGCCGGCTCTCCCCCCACCCGAGTCGGCTGTGAAGCAGCCATTGCGCCGCGATCCGGGCGGGCAGTCGCTGCAGGCTGTTTGCAGCCCGCGACGACGCACATCAATGCGGCGATCGCCCACGTCAACAGCCGCCTCTTTCGATTGAGTATGGTCATCCTCAGACTCCTCGCCGACCCCAGGAGATATGATCTACAGCATTTTGTATACCTCGCGCAAGGGGCCGTCATTGGCCACGCGCCTGATAAGTCCGGCTGAAGTGGTTGCGTTCGTTGGTTACTGTAATGGTGCCGCCGCGAGTGATATCGACACAGATCGAATAGCCATAATCCGGCTGGGTGTTGAGATTGGCGATATAGTTGGGGTCTCCGTTGAGTTCGGGATAGCGAACGGAATAATGTTCGCGCCAGAATCCCTGCAGGCCAGGATAACTCTCCACCGTCTTTATAACTTCGGCGTCTCCACCCTTGTAGGGACCATTCTGCATAAGGGCGACGATCGGGGAGAAGGCCGCGGTTGGCGGACTGCTGGAAAGGTTCATGCCGTGACCCGTAACAAAATAGAGATCGACTTTGCCGATCTTGTTGACGGGACAAAGCAGTTGAAGCTCCTTATTCCAGGTCAGGTCGCCAAGGTCAAGAATTCGGGTGTTCCCGAACGTGATAAGCATCCCCAGTGAGCGGACATTCTCTTCACCGCCGATGACATCCTTTTGGGGCACGCCTTCGCAGTAGGGATTGGGCTGCCCGGCCCCAGGCAGTGGGGCGTCGAGAACATTGCCGTCACCGGCGACGAACTGCAGGTGCAGGGAACCAATAGTGAGCTTCTGCCCGACGTGCGCCGAAATGTGGTGGTGCCCTTTGTAGGCGGCAACCCACCGCGGATACCAGGTTGCAGGTGCAAACGCCAGCTCTCGCGCCGTGGCATTGGGAGCGGGAATCTGCCGATTGGGCCCATGATCGATAAAGGTATCCACCGGAAGCTTGGCAAGCAATGAGGGAACGCCGCCAATATGATCCACGTGATAGTGGGTCATCAGGAGGTAGTCGATCCTCTTTACTCCGAGAGAAGTGGCGGCGGCCGCGATCCGATCGGCGCTGGACGGCGGTGGTGGAGCGCCGGGCGTTGAACGGGGTCCGCCAATGCCGGGAGGCCAGCCCGTATCAATGAGCAGCGACTTCCCCTCCGGAGTTACGAACAGGATGGAGGCGCCGCCTTCCACGTCGACCATGACGATCCTGAGGTCCTTGTGATGGCGTGGCCGGTGAGAGGGACTCGCGGCATTTCCCCCTCCCGGGATTGCGATCGCGAGAAGGAAAGCAGTGATGGCGGACAATCGCTGGGACATTAGGCCTCCTATGGAGAGGTTGGCGCAGAATAATTAATATTGACCGCTGCTAAATATAAAATATACAGTGTTTGTCGATCCGCAAGAGAACGCCCGGCTGCGTAGTGGGCTAAGGTTGTGTTGCTGATGCTATACGATCTGGCGGAATCTGTTGGCACGTCGAATGAAGTCTACTGCTGGCCGTTGTTGGGGGTCTGGAGGCAAAAAGATTTGGCGTTCCAAGGGTTCGCGGAATCGTTCTACGCCCTCCGCCAGATTTAGCCCTTGTAGCAAATGCAATTGAGACAGGTTCAGATGCATGTTGAACTGCTCGTCCAAATAGATAAGCCCAGCATCAAAGGCCCGGTGATAAGTTGGTGCTAGCGCGATCCCATTCGTGACTTGGTCACTGCTCCTGGGCGCTCCCACGGGAAGGATGTGGGCCGCATCCACGAGCCGCAGCTGAACTCTCGTTACGCCACATCGACTCCCGTAGGCAAACAGGACCCGCCGCCGGAAGTTAGCGTCCCTGCTCAGCCGACTTACCTCACCGATGACCCTTTGGCGTTCGGACGACAGAGCCTCTACTTGCCGTGTTGGAGGGGGTTCGTGCACAGCCTGTTTCAATAACCGGAGAACGTTTGCATCGCGTCCATACCGATGAAGCACCTGTCCACTCATCGCATAAGCCATGAACATGTCTGGTCTAATGCCTATAGCTATCTCATCGTTGCTCTTCCGCTGGAAACTCAGCCCTTCGGTTTCGGCGTGGCGCAGTTCTTCCCTGTCTATTTGGACCGAAGGGGAGCCAGTTGTGAAGGTTCGGTGCCGCTCAAGATCGAATCCAGCGAATAGGTTTAACTCCGGCTCATACCCAAGCAAAACAGTAGGCCCGTCCGCACCCGTCTGGAGCGGCGAGGTGACCGAGGTCATTTGGATTCGGTACTCATTCTGAAGAGCAGGACGGCCTCCAAATGTCAGTGTCCATGCATAGACTGTGAGCGCCAAAGGAGCGTTCGGTCCTGTAATGATAAAGCGACGCGGTTGACGACGGATCGACGAGACTAGCTGGGCTGCATAGCCAGATTCAATGATCGCATTCTGGATCGCCGCGGCAAGTTCCCCGGGCCGAACGGCTGGCACTAAATCCTCCGCTTCTTTCCACCATCCGCAGCCAATGGTTCTTGGTGGCCGTCCCACATCGCCGCGGGATGGTAAAGCTTATAAATGGCACCGTCGCCAACGGGGTCAAACATCCAGCCCTGCTGTGGCTGTAGCGGTCGATCGAAGCGTCCCAACGCAGCCTTGACGTACTGATCGCGTATCTCAATGCATACCCATCTCCTACGAAGCCGCTCACAGACTTCACCAGTGACGCAGCTTCCGGCGAATGGGTCTATTACCAGGTCCTTTTCATCCGTCAGCATCCGAACGAAGAACTCGGGCAGAGCCGCTGGAAACCGTGCGGGGTGGGGCTTGATTCCGCGCTTCTCGCAATAGCGCAGATAGTAGGAGTTGCTCTCTGTGTTGGGGACAGCAATAAGGTTTGGCGGGATAGCCGCACGATTGTCATGCGAGAACTTGCTGCTGATATCATGGCCACTTGGACGTAGCTTAGGCTTATAACCGTCTCTCAGCAGACCCCTCATAGCATCGCTATAGGGAGCCAAGACGCGCTTGTTGCTCGCTCTCGGCCAGGGTGTTATGGAGAACCACCACACTATGTTCACCGCGTCTTTGACGCGAATACGGCGAACAGTCACCCACTCGGCAGGACTCGGTAGTTTAGATGGGTTCCACCAGAAAAACTCCTGAGCCAAGTAGAATCCGAGTTCACGACATAGCGTAATGGCAAGCTCAAAATGGTACAAAGAGCGCGTGGGCTGACCAGGTATCCATGCGCCTCCGATGTCAACCACAAGCGATCCAGAAGGCTTTAGAACTCGCTTGAACTCGCATCCGAAGGGCTTGAACCACTTGACGTATTCGTGGCTTTCGACGTTGCCGTAGTCTTTCTTGCGGACCAACCCGAAGGGAGGACTGGTTATGATCAAATCGACAGACTCAGCTGCAACGCTCGTTAGGAATTCGAGCGAGTCAGCGAGAACAATCTCGCCCCACTTGGTTTGATGGAAGATGGACATAGAGACTTTCAGCTAATGAGCTCGAAGATTCGTGCAGATATGGTTAGTCTGGTATTCTTCATGCTGCGTCCTAATATATCGGCTGGAGCCGTGGAGCTCAGGGGTTCCCCGATCGACCAGATATGGTCTCTGATTCATGCTGAATTCTAAAAGCGAGAGGATGGTGGCCTTATGCATCCCGGCGAGGGGCGATGCCGCCCTTACGCTCATCCCCTCCATCAGGAGAGAGATTACCTTAACCGCGTCGCCAAAATCAACGGTCCGCTGCCAAGAGGCTTCAGTCAAGCTTCGGCGAACATCGCGCTACGATCGTGCGGCCTTGCAGCCTATACTGGCGGAAGCAAAGATTGCGCTTCTTATGCGTCTGGATCGATTGTTTCTGAACTTCCTGCGAGCATCTAGGGCGGCAGCATCCACAGCCGACTTGGGTCGGTTGGGCAAATTAGGTGGGTAGTCCAGCGCTGCTTTGGCGATGTGCCAAGCTTAGCCCACTACGCTCTGCTATGCTAAACGTTTCAGCGGATTTTTGGCGTTTGTGGATTCGGTCTGCACCCTGAAGAGTGCGTTGATCTGCTGTTCATCCCGCGGGAGAGGATTAGGGCATGCGTCGGCTGTTGCTCATTGGAGCTTTGGCTGTAACCGCAACCGTTTGGGCGGCAGTGGGACACAGTCAGGAACCGTCGACCGGAGAGCAAAACCCGCAGCCGCCGGCACCCAGATCGTTCATGAACATGACGCCGGAACAGAGAGCGGCCCTCACGAGATCGTTCCTGGGGCTTGCCCCGCCCCCGGACAAGGCGATGGTTGCGCGCGGCGCGCCGCTGTTTGAACGGAATTGTGCCTTCTGCCACGGCCCGCATGCGCGAGGTGCGGAAGGCCCGGACCTGATCACTTCCGACGAGGTGCTCACAGACAGCCGCGGCGAAAAGCTGGTGCCGTTTCTGAAGGTAGGGCGTCCCGCAAAGGGAATGCCGTCTTTCGCCACGATGACCGACCAACAGCTAACGGACATCGCGGAGTTCCTCCATCAGCAGGTGGAAGATGTGGCGAACCGCGGGACGTATCACCTGCTCAACATCGTCGTAGGGGATCCGGCGAAAGGGCGCGCTTACGTCAACGCCCATTGTATGCAGTGCCACGCCCCCCAAACCTTTGCTCACATTGCCGGGAAATATCGCACCCCCGACCGGCTCCAGCGCGGCTGGATCTGGCCCGAGCGCTACGGCTATCCCTCGCGGGCCGTTACGGCAGTGGTGACGCTGCCTGACGGCGGCGCCATACGCGGGACCGTTATGCAGGTGAGCGACTTTCGCATCACTCTCGTCGACAGCGCCGGACAGACTCATACCATCGTTCGCGGTCCCCGCGTTTCCGTACGGATGACGGATCCGCTGGCGGCCCATGAAGCGATCCTTCTGCACGTCCGCAACGACGATATGCACAACGTCACAGCTTATCTGGAGACGCTGAAATGAAGATTGGCTCCCTGTGCGCCGCTGCCGCCATTGCGGGCGCCGTTCTTATTATCGGCTCGGGACACGCCGCGACCCGGGTTGTCTCTCTCGATCCCGGCACTATCGG
>JASHOS010000158.1 GCA_030040995.1 Terriglobia bacterium
CAATTCTACTCTATGGAGGTAAACGAAAATGAATCGGAACAACCGTCTTAGATATGTGATATTCGGCGCTACGTTGCTCGCAATCCTACCTACTCACCGCTTCCTGACAGCACAAAACCTGATTAATATCGCCGCTCCGGTAATGAGTATCCCCAACCAGGAAGTGCAGATTACACCATTCGCGCCTAGTGGTGCGCAGTTCGTCCTTCTCAATCCCGGATTAAGTGATTTTCCCAACTACGTCGCCGGCCAGGCGGTAACAACCGTTGTTAGTCCGAACGGAAAAACTCTTCTGGTACTCACCTCCGGCTACAACCTCATGAACAACAGCGCCGGCAATACCGTTCCGGCGGATTCGACTCAGTTCGTTTTCGCGTACGATATCTCACATGACGCCCCGGTGCAGACACAAGCCATCAAAGTTCCAAACACCTACAGCGGCATTGTGTTTGACCCGAGCGGTAACACGTTCTACGTTTCAGGAGGTGTTGACGATGATATTCATATTTTTGACTTGGGTTCGAGCGGCTGGGCCGAGCGCTCGGGAAGTCCCATTTCGCTAGGGCACAACGGTGTTGGCATTGGGCTGGACGTGCAGCCGCAGGCTGGCGGAATTGCAATCACCGCCAATGGGCAGCAAATCGTCGTCGCTAATTATTACAATGATTCGATTTCCCTACTGACGAAGGGAACCAACAACATATGGTCGAAGACGGGCGAACTCGACTTGCGCCCGGGGGTGATCAACCCGGCGCAGTCGGGAGTGCCGGGGGGTGAGTATCCATTCTGGGTCGTCATCAACGGCAACAGCACGGCTTACGTCTCCAGTGTTCGAGATCGCGAGATTGACGTTATCGCGCTAGGGGCAACTCCTACCCTGACCGCGCGCATTCCCGTTCCCGGCCAGCCAAATAAGATGGTTCTAAACTCAGCAGGTACCACGCTGTATGTTGCGCAGGACGAATCGGACTCGGTGGCCGTGATCAACACTGCGAGCCATGCCGTTGAAAACAACATTTTCGTAGGCGGCCCGCCGAACATGGTTCGTTCTTCATCCGCGCGTACGGGAAATAACACGAACAGCGTCACGCTCTCTCCGGACGGACAGTATCTCTACGTGACCAACGGGACGGCGAACGACGTCGCCGTCCTGAATTTAGCGGGCGAATCTATTGTGGGGCTCATTCCTACCGGCTTGTACCCAACATCGGTCAGCTTCAACGGCAACAGCAGCTACATGTACGTGGCAAATTACAAGTCACCCACAGGGCCGAATCCTGGTTACTGCGAGGGCCGGGGCCAGAACGACAAGACGGCTGCCGAGTGCGACGCGACAAATGAGTACGATATGCAACTCATCAAAGCCGGATTGCAAAGCTTCCCCACTCCGTCGGAAGGAGAGCTTGCGGACCTTACCAGCCAAGTCGTGCAGAACAACAACTATCAGCGCCGCATGAGCCCGGCCGACTGGCAGGTCATGGCCGGTCTTCACCAGAAAATCCAACACATCATCTATATCATCAAAGAGAACCGCACCTACGACCAGATTCTTGGAGATCTGCCCGAAGGCAACGGCGATCCCTCGCTGACCGAATTCGGCCAAGCCATCACGCCGAACGAGCATAATCTTGCCCTGCAATTTGTTGACCTCGACAATTTCTACGACCGGAGCGAAGTGAGCATGGACGGCTGGCCCTGGTCAACCTCCGCACGCGCGCCGGATGTTGTGGAGAAGCAGACCAGCGTGGAATACGCCGGCCGCGGACTAACGTATGATTCGGAAGGAACGAATCGCAACGTTAACGTTGGAATACCCACCCTGGCCGGGCGTCTCGCAGCCAACCCACTAACCCCCGATGACCCGAACGTGTTGCCGGGCACAACTGACACGGCCGCACCCGACGGGCCTGACGACGAAGTTAACACAGGATATTTATGGGATCAGGCCAAGCGGGCGGGGCTTTCCCTCCGCAACTACGGCTTTTTTATCGATGAATCGCGGTACAACCTCACTGGCGCCGACGCGCAGTACAGCATTCCCGAGCTTACCAATCCTTACGCCACGCAAACGCAGGTAGCCTATCCGACCAACGACACGCTGGCGCCCGTGACCGATATCTATTTCCGGGGATTCGACAACACCTTCCCGGATTATTACCGGTACACGGAATTCGCCCGCGATTTCGACGCGAACTATGCTCACGGAGGCTTGCCGGCATTGACCTTTGTGCGCTTCATGCACGATCATACTGGTAATTTCAGCATTGCTCTCGACGGCATCAACACGCCGGAGCTCCAGCAAGCTGACAACGATTACGCCGTAGGTTTGTTGGTGCAGAAAGTCGCTCAGAGCCAATATGCCAAGAATACGCTCATTTTCGTGATCGAGGACGACTCACAAGACGGCGGCGATCACGTGGACACGCATCGCAGCATCGCCTTCATCGTTGGTCCGTATGTGAAACAACATGCCGTCGTTTCCACATCCTACAACACCGTCGATTTTATACGCACTATGGAGGTGATCCTAGGTCTCAAACCACTCAACATCAGCGACGCCTTGGCCACCCCTATGGCGGACGTGTTCGATCTGAAACAAGCCACCTGGAACTACACGGCGACGGCGTCGCCCATGCTCGCGGGCACTGGGCTTCCGCTGCCCGCTTCCGTGGCGAAGATGAAGCCGTTGAAACCGGCGCATAGTGCGGCATACTGGGCTGCGGCGACGCAAGGCATGGACTTCAGCGTTGAAGACCACTTCAACTTCGACCAGTACAACCACATTCTCTGGAAGGGGCTGATGGGCGACAAGCCATATCCCGCGAAGCCCACCGGCCTCGACCTCCGTCACAACCGTGCCGAGCTGCTCCGCCGCTACTATGCAAACCAGCAGAGGGCGGAGAGTTCGCAGTCGCTCACCGAAGCTACCCATTCGACTAAGGTGCCCAGCGGCGGCGGCTCCTGAGAGCCGCGGTCGCCTTCAATAGCCCTGTGCAGCCTCAACGAAATAGGTTTACGACTGATCTGGGTGGAGCAGACATGGCCCCATTTGGCCATGTCTGCGATTTTCACGGGTCGCACACATCGTAAACTGTGCGATGTATGCGCCACCCGCTGATGCGGATTGTCGACCCAATTCCTGGACACTACACTCGATCTAAGAGGAGCGCTCCCATCGCTCCTCCGTCTTTCTATTGAGTTGCGGCGGTGTACTACTGCATGCGACGCGCCAAAGAACCGCCCAAGAGACCATCGTTCCTGGCTCCTGCTAGTTTTTTACCATGACCAATTCCCTCAGAAAGCTGCTCCGATGTCCAAACTGTTGTGGTGGCTTTGTGCTCTCCTGTTGTTAGCTGCTAGCGCCTACGGGCAAGCTAATCGCGGTGCTATGACCGCAACCGTGAAAGATTCTTCCGGCCTCGCCGTGCTTGGCGCGACAGTCACTGCCATTCAAAATGCAATCGGATCGAAGCGGGTTGCCATTACATCCGGGAATGGAATCTATGACATCCCGGAATTGCCGGTTGGGACGTACACCGTGACGTTTACCCTCAAAGGCTTCCAAACGATGAGCCTTAGGAACGTGGTGGGAGCGATGGAGCATACGACCACGTAGAACGCGGTGCTGCAGGTTTCGGGCAGCAGCGAACGGGTCGAGGTGCCCGGCAGCGCCCAGCAACTCGACCAGACTTCAAACAGTCTAGCTTAGCTAATTCCGCGAGCAAGGCCCAACGGCAGGGACATCATTAGTAAGGAGGTGTTATGATGAAGCGAAGCGAATTGTACCTCAGCCCACTTCCCACACCCGTCTCCCATAACAAACTCCTTTCCGGTATCCGCTACGGGATCGTGCGAGCTAGCAGATTATTTTGCACCGTGTGCACCATCCTTTGCCTTGTCTCGCCAGCTTCGGCACAAGTGGACGGCACCGGATTGACCGGTACCATCACCGATCCCAGCGGACTCGTAGTGCCAGGGGTACAAGTGCTGGCGGTACAAGACGCTACGGGACTTCGGCGCGAGACCGTTTCTTCTAGCCAGGGAAGCTATGGCATTCCCGATCTGCCGGTCGGGGTCTATACCGTGAGCTTTAGTCAGAAGGACTTTGGAACGATACGTTTTGAGAATGTGGTACAGAGACTGGGGCAAACCCGAACCCTGAATGTAAAGCTGAAGATTCTGGGAAAGAAACAGCAGGTGGAAGTCTTGGCCAGCCCGCAATCTCTGGACCAGACTAACAACACGCTGGGCACGGATATTGACCTCGAACAGGTCAAGGAACTTCCCTTAGACGGGCGGGATTGGGCCACCTTGACCACCCAAATTCCAGCCGCGGTTGACACCGCCGGCGGACCCGGCGCCGGCAACCAGCGTTCGATTCGCTATGCCGGCAGGGGCCGCGACGATGACAACTATACTTACGACGGCATCGACGCCACCTATGTTATTAATCAGTCCCAGCTCTATTTCGTGCGTCTGGCGGTTCCGCTCGACGGCATCGACGAGATCCGCGTCGACCCCATGCTGGCGACGGCACAGGGTGGCGCGACGGCAGGGGCCCAGTTGGCGTTGGCGTCGCCTAGCGGCACGAACCAGCTCCATGGGGACGCCTTCGAATACGTGCGCAACGACGTTTTCGATGCCTTGGATCCGCTTGACTCTTTAGATCCAACGCACCAGCCACCCTTCCACTTGAACCAGTTCGGAGGGTCTCTTGGCGGACCCATCCAGAAGGATAAGACGTTTTTCTTTGCCGCCTACGAAGGCTACCGGCAAGACCTAGGGCAGACTCTTATTGGTTATGTACCAAGCGCTGCCTTTAGCGCGCAAGTGGTGGCGCAATCGCCAGCGCTTACTCCTGTTATCAACGCTTATCCTGCAGGGCAGAACCCTACAAGTAATTGGGACATTTCCGAATTCGCGGGGCAAGGCAGACAGTCAGGCCGGGAAGACTCGGAGATGTTGCGCGTGGATCATCGCTTCTCCGAAGCGACCAATCTTTTTGTGCGGGCCAACACCGACGAAGCAGTCTACTTTCTCCCGTATTCCCCAAGCTCCGGGCAATACCTCAATGAGCAAGAGAAACTTGAGTCCTATCCGGTTAACAGCGTGATCGCCCTATCGCACGTCTTTTCTCCGACCCTGATCAACGAAACCAAGTTTGGCTTCAACCGCGGTACGACCGACACCGTCTACCTCAATCCGACCGGATCGCTCGACGCGATCTCAGTCGCGGGCCTCACTACCTTGAACAACAGCAGTACCAGCGTCGGCGTGGGCAATACCTTTGCCGGAATCGACGATCTGACCTGGGTCAAGGGGAGACATGAAATCGAGGCCGGAGTCGAGGTCCGCCGCGTGCAAATGAACCAGGGGAGCAGTTCCTCTGGCACGGTCAGTTTTAACTCCCTCACCAGCTTTGCTGCCGACCAAGCCTATAGTGCCAGCATCAAGGGCGCTTACCCCGTCAACGGCCTGCGAAAGACGGACTATTTCAGTTACTTGCAGGACGAGTTCAAATGGCGACCCAATTTCACCCTCAATTTGGGCCTGCGCTACACCATTTTCGGTATCTTTAGTGAAGTATATCACCGCGACGATCCTTTCGATTTTGCTACCTGCGGCCCTGCAGGCTATTGTGGCGTGGGCGCGAGCTTCGGCCCGGGGAATTATGGCGACGTCGATCCGCGCATCGCATTTGCCTGGGCGCCGGCCGCGTTCGGGGGGAAGACCGTCATTCGCAGCGGCTTTGGCATCTATCACGAGGACGGCCAGTTGGACGATCAGAACATCCCCGATAAGAATGAAGTGTTAAGCTTTGCGCTGACGCCGGAGAATTGCCCAGGCCTTAGCTTCCCCATAGTTGTGGCCGCGAACGGCAATCCCGTCTGCACGACCGGCACAATTTCACCCAACGCGGAAGAGCGAGACCGCAAAGATACGTACGCAGACGAGTGGGGCCTTTCGGTCCAGCAGGCGCTGCCCAGCAATTTCCTCGCTACCCTCTCTTATGTGGGGAGCATAGGCCGCCATTTGCTCCAGGAATCCTATGTTAACGTCATAAACCCTCTCACTGCGCTGCGTCCCTACCCTGCCTTCTCCCAGATCCCTTGGCGAGGCACGATCGGCGACAGCAATTATGAGGCGCTCACAGCCTCGCTGAAGCGTTCCTTCTCTCGCGGTTTGCTGACATCGGCCAACTACACATGGGCCCACGAGATCGACGACGATTCCAACGGAAGCGGCGATGGCGACTCCATTACGCCGCAAAATGTTTCCTGCCAGCCTACCGGAGCGCCGCAATGCGGTGAGTACGCCAGCGGCGCCTTTGACGTCCGCGACGTGTTCAATGCGAATGCTATTTATGAGCTTCCTTTTGGTCCCGGCAAAGCGTTCCTGAATCAGGCCGGAGTGTTGCGCACCATATTTGGATCGTGGTCGCTCAGTACGGACTTCACAGCCCGTACCGGCTTCCCCGTGAATCTCACGACCAGCGCGACTGGCCCGGACGGAAACACCAACGAGCAGCGTCCCAACCTCGTTCCCGGCCAGCCGATGTATTTGGCCGGCGGGAATTTCAACCCCGCGGCTTTTTGCACTCCCGGGACTGCCGACCCGCTTTACCCGGGTGGAGTCTGCCCCCCGGGACTCGGCGTCCCAGGATTCGGCGATGTCCCCCGCAATTTCTTGCGAGGTCCCGGGGCCTGGCAAATGGATTTGGGGCTTTCCAAACGCATTCCGGTTCGAGAACGTTTACAGCTTCAGTTCCGGGCCGAAGCCTTCAACCTTTTCAACCGGGCGATGTATGCCAGCCCAGATGGCCTCATTTCGGCTTCCGACTTCGGCATCATCTATTTGCCTTTGAATACCACGCCGGTCGGGATGGGTACGCCGCGTCAGCTCCAAT
>JASHOS010000014.1 GCA_030040995.1 Terriglobia bacterium
CCATGCCCTCGGCAGCCATCAACACGATCCGGGCCCGGAGCACGAGTTTCTGTGCCGTGCTTCGTCCTCGTATCCACCGATTCAGTATCGATCGTTGTTCTTCGGTCACTCTCAACGGCTTCGCTGGTTTCCACATGAGCGAAGCTAACACAAAGAAGGCCTCATTGTCTACCTATTTATGTGGCATATGACTAGCGTCAGTTTAGAGGCAGAAGAGAGCGCCTTGATTGTGACCTTGCATTTGAAGCCGGAAATCGAAGCAGGCTTGGTAGCGCGCACGCAGGCAAGCGGGATGGCCGTGGAGGAGTACCTCCTTTCTCTGGTTGAAGGAGCAGTCGTTCCGTCATTGCAAGAGCCCACTCGCAGCGGCGGACAGCGCGCGAGAGAGGAAGCTGTGCGGCGCATGCTCGAATTCGGCGACAAGTATCGCTTGGGCCTCGGTGAGCCAATTACCCGCGAATTCCTTCATGAAGAGCATCGCTTCTAATGGTGGCGTTCGTTCTGGACGCCTCCGTTGCCATCTCTTGGTGTTTTCCCGGCGATCCCACCGAAGATACTCCTTACAGCAGGCGAATCTTGCAAGAACTCGTGTCAAACGATGCTGTCGTGCCAGAAATCTGGGCCTTTGAAATTGCCAATAGCATCTTGTTTCCTCCACCAAGCGCAAGAGAATCACCGAGCAGCAAATCCAGGAATATTTGGATTTACTCAAGGCACTCCCCATTTGGGTTGAGTCCCAGACCCTCTGGGCTAATGTCGATCTGGAACGTCGCGCGCGCCGTCGGGACCTTCCGGCTTACGATGCCGCCTATCTGGATCTCGCGCAGCGTACGGGCCTTCCCCTTGCCACGTCGGACACTCTCCTCCGGCGGGCCGCCATGGCGGAGGGTATCACGGTGATCAGCTAATTTGCCCCTGAAAACCATGGGTGGGCGATTGAGGATTCAAACCTGTGACGTCTACCGTGTGAGGGTTTCGTGCTATTGGTGGGCGATACAGGATTCGAACCTGTGACTTCTACCTTGTGAAGATAGCACTCTACCGCTGAGTTAATCGCCCAGAGAACTTCAGGAGCAGGGCCCGCCGCTCCTGTTGGCAAAGGCAGCCCTTGCAATATGAAATTAGCCCATTTCGCCGCCACGGTCCAGAAAAACAAGGGGGCGTAGCGCAGACTTCGTGGTTTTCGAAGTCCGCGGCTTTTCTGCTGGCGGACAAGCCGCAGAGTTTCCAAAGACGGGAAACTCTGCATTGCAAGGTCGCGATTTCTACTTTTTTGTAAGGTTTTTAATTGCCCCTCACCCGGCCCGCGCCGGCTGGAGAAAACGCCGGCCGCGGTCCGTCCTCTCCCTTGGGAGAGGGCAGCGGCTTCGCGCAGGTTTGGTTGCGGCCGTAAGGCCGCGCTGTGCTAGCCCTTGTTTAGGTTACTTGGGCGCAACACCTTAGCGTGCGGCTGAGGCGGGATGCTTAGTCCTCGCCGCCGATCACCACGGTCCATTCGCGCACGCGCCATGTGGGAATGAGGCCTGCAATGACGTAAGGGTCGCTCTTAGCAAACGCCTCTACTTCTGCGGCGCTGTCTGCCCGGAAAACAAATAAGGCGCTGTCGGCGGGATTCATGGCGCCCGCCATCAGCAGCCGGCCTTCGCTGTGGGCCTTCCGGGCGTGCGCCAGGTGCACCTGCCGGTAGGGTTGTCGGCGATTGATGTAGTCCGGGACAGTATCGTAAAAAAGCGCAAAGTAACTCATGCCTGGTGATGGTAGACTTCCCAGCCTTTGTAATTTCCGAGCGCATCCACAACCGCTCGCCCGTAGTGACTCCGGTTGACCGCAACGTGGTGCTCGTAGCCGTTATGGCAGACGTAGTGCAGCAGAGCTTGCAGCCGGGGTATTTTCACCACGCCGTAGCCGCCGAAACTCTCGAGTTTATCCGTGGTGATTTCGCCCTCACCTGCATAGGCCCGCATGCGGCCGTGAAGATCATCTGTCGATACTCGGCAATAAGTGAGAGGTCCGGCCTTTAATTTTCCCACCACCGTGCCGAAGGTGTTATCCTGACCAACTGATCCGGCGATAATTTCCTGAAAATCCATTTTGAAATCTTCGAAAAAGTGTTTTGGCAGGTTGGAGCAGTGGAAGATCACGGCCTTTTCCGGCTCGCCGCCGTAATTGTTGTTCCAGTCCACAATGGCGCTGGGAGCGCCGGCGGCGAGCTGGAGAATATACATGCCGATCATGCCAATCATGTCGGTCTCGCAGGCGCTGGGAAGAAGATTGTTCGACATCATGCTCATCAAAGTGCAGGGGACTACGCCGAAAAACTCTTCCATGGCGGTCCAGCACTGGATGGAGGTTCCCGCAAGCTCGTTGGCTTTGACCCACTCATCCACCACCACTCCGAATTTGGCCATTTTAAGAAGCGCAGCGGAAGGAACGCCCTTCGCCGCAACGTATGCGTGAATGCTCTCGAGTTTGGCTTTCACTTGGCTATCGTCGTCCGTTCTTCGCGCAACGCGGCCGAGCACTTCCGAAAGGTCCAAGGTTTCAACGCTGATTCCCGAGCGCTCCATCAGCTTTTCGCTGAAACGCACGGTGTTAAAAGCTGCCGGGCGAGCGCCGATAACGCCTACGCGGGCATTCTTGAGGCCCTTGACAATACGGCAAGTGGCGGCAAACATTCGGAGGTCTTCCTTAAACGCATGCGAGCCCGGGTCCACCGTATGATTGCCGGTCAGTGTGTAGCGGAGGCCGTATTGCCACAGATTGTTGCAGGCGGAGATCTTACCGCAAAAGCTGTCGCGCCGGCCGCCCATTCGCATGCGCGCGGGATCATCGGGAAAAGCATGAACCAAGACCGGGAGGTCAAGGCCGGACCAACGGATGGCGTTGGCAATGCTCTTCTCGTCGCCGAAATTCGGAAGAGTCACCAAAATCCCGTCGAGATCGTCCCGATGCTTCTTGAAAAGATCGGCGCACGCGCGGGCATCTTGCAGCGTCTCAACGCCTCCCCATTTCGTTTGCTCGGGGGTCAGGCAGACGGCTTTGTAGCCCTCTTCTGAGAGCACGCCCAGCATCCTTTCGCGCCCTTCGCGCACTAACTCAGAGGGGAAAAACCCGCGATTTCCTACAAGAACTCCAAGCGTTGTAGCGCTCATCAGATTCCTTTCTCATTCTGATATGGAATCGCGAACCCACCCCTCGAGAGGCAGCGCGGTGCGCTCCGTTCGGGGCGAACTTTCTTAGCAGCGCACAGCTCAGGACGACACTCGCTCGACGACCATGTGGGCCTTGATGTTAAGTTTCTGCGCGCTCCGGATCATTATGTGGTCAAGCGCGTAGATCTCCTTTGCGCCATGGTTGGCGGCGATCGCAAGATGTAAAGCATCTCCGGCCCGGAGTCCTAACTCGAACCGTTCCAGAAAACGGCTGGCCAGAAGGAAATCCTCCTTTTCAGGGACTAAGACCGCGAGGCTCGAGTCAGCCATCGCGTGGAATGCCCGGAGCGCATCATGGGCGACATCCTGTTCCAGACGACGGGATCTGGCCATGATCCCGATGGCACTCGCAAACTCTGTCCGCGTCCACTCGCTGATTGTGGGATTATGCTTCAACAACGCTTGCAAGCGTGCGCGTACTACCTCGGATTTCGGCTCGCGGATAAAGAGGGGGAGCAAGATGCTGGTGTCGAGATAAACCATCAATACCTTTCTTCCCGTATCCTGCGAATCAACTGGATAGTGGACGTCTTTGCCGCTCTTTGGCGGGCGCGGAGAGAATCCAAGGCCGCAAAATCAATTGGTTGCCGGCGGCGCTGGACGGAGGACAGCCTCGCAACCGGATGACCCCGGCGGGTAATAACCACTTCTTCGCCTTCTTCGATTCGGGTGAGAATCGTGCTCAGATGGGCTTTTGCTTCCGCGACGTTCACGCTCTTCATAGAGACACCCGAAACATGGTCATCTTCATGACCATTTTATCAGATCTGAAACAAAGCGCCCACATAGGCCAGACGGAGCCAATCACGAGCGGAAAATACGGAAGAGTTTGGTGACTGGGTCGTAAAGTTTGTCGATCACCGCTCTTTGAGCGGAATGATAGCGTTATCTGTAATATGAATACCTTCGGGGCAGACCTTGGTGCAACACTTCGTGATGTTGCAATAGCCGATTCCCTGCGAATCGCGTAACTCGCGGAGGCGGTTTTCGTCATCCAGCGGGTGCATCTCGAGTGCTCCGGCATACACGAAGAAACGTGGGCCGATGAATTGGCTGTGCAGGTGATGATTGCGCAACACGTGGCAAACGTCCTGGCACAGAAAGCACTCGATGCATTTGCGGAATTCCTGCACGCGATCCACGTCTGCCTGCGCCATGCGCCATGTGCCATCCGGCGTATCCGGCTTCCGGGGCCGGAACGGCTTGATTTGCGTTTTTACGCTGTAATTCCAGGAAACGTCTGTCGCAAGATCCCTAATCAGTGGGAAACTGCGCATGGGCTCAACTTTGATGGGCTGGTTGAGCGGCAGCGTGCTGAGCCGGGTCATACACATCAGTTTCGGCATGCCGTTGATTTCCGCAGAACACGAGCCGCACTTGCCTGCCTTGCAGTTCCAGCGGACTGCCAGGTCGTGCGCCTGCGTCGCCTGAATTTCGTGGACGGCGTCGAGCACCACCATCCCGGGAGCAACCTCGGTGGCGTAATCCTTGAATTCCCCACCGTTCTTATTCCCCCGCCAGATGCGAAACGTCGCGCTCGCCATTATTTCATCTCCTCGATGATCTTCGCCAACTCCGGCGGCATCGCCGGCACGGGCGCCTGCTCGAGCTTCATCTCGCCGCCAGCGCCCTTGCGAATAAGGAGGTTCACCTTTGCAAACTTCTCGTCTTTAGCCGGGTAGTCGTCGCGGAAATGGGCGCCGCGGCTTTCCTTACGCTCGAGAGCGGCGCGGGTGATGGCTTCGGATACGGTGAGCAGATTGTAAAGGTCGCAGGCTGTGTGCCAGCCGGGGTTGTATTCGCGATTGCCTTCCACGGAAATTGCTTGCGCGCGGTTCCGAAGTTTCTCAATAGCTCCAAGAGCTTGATTCAATTCCGGCTCACGCCGGACGATGCCCACCAAGTCTTGCATCGTCTGCTGCAAATCCCGCTGAACTTGATAAGGGCCTTCCTCCGAAGAGCGTCCAAACGGCTCCAGCGCCCGGCGCGCCGCCGCTTCCACCTGCTCCTCACTAACGCTGGTGGCGCCGTTTTGTTTGGCGAAGATTGCCGCATGCTCCCCCGCGCGTTTCCCAAATACCAGGAGGTCGGAAAGCGAATTGCCTCCTAGACGGTTCGCTCCGTGTAACCCTGCAGCGCATTCCCCTGCCGCAAAAAGGCCGGGCACGTCCGACATCTGCGTCTCCGGGTCTACCCGCACGCCGCCCATGACGTAATGAACGGTGGGCCCGATTTCCATCGCCTCCTGCGTGATGTCGATATCGGCCAGTTGCTTGAACTGATGGTACATGCTCGGCAGCTTCTTCTTGATACGCCCGGCGGCGTCGGGCAGCTTTTCCTTGATCCAGGCGATATCGAGGAAGACGCCGCCGTGCGGGCTGCCGCGCCCTTCGCGGATCTCGCGGACAATGCAGCGCGCCACGTGGTCCCGCGTAAGCAGTTCGGGCGGCCGTCGCGCATTCTTATCCCCCTGCGTGTAGCGCCAGCCTTCTTCTGGATTATCTGCCGTCTGGTCTTTATAGAGCGGCGGGATGTCATCAAACATGAAGCGGCGGCCGTCCTTATTCTTCAGGACGCCTCCCTCGCCGCGCACTCCTTCGGTAACCAAAATACCTCGCACGCTCGGCGGCCATACCATGCCTGTGGGGTGAAACTGGACGAACTCCATGTCCATGAGCGTGGCGCCAGCGTGATAGGCAAGGGAATGGCCATCGCCGGTATATTCCCAACTGTTACTGGTAATTTTATAGGCGCGGCCGATGCCGCCGGTCGCAAGGACCACTGACCCTGCGCGGAACAACCGGAAATGACCTCGTTCCCGGTCGTATCCGAAAGCTCCGGCAATACGGCCTCCATCCTTCAGCAGCGTCAGAATCGTGCATTCCATCTGCACATCGATGCCCCGGTGCACGCCGTAATCCTGGAGTGTCCGGATCATCTCCAGGCCGGTGCGGTCTCCCACGTGGGCGAGGCGCGGGTACTTGTGTCCGCCAAAGTTACGCTGAAGAATCTGGCCATCCTTCGTCCGGTCGAACAATGCACCCCACGCTTCGAGTTCGCGCACGCGCGCCGGCGCCTCCTGCGCATGCAACTGAGCCATGCGGGGATGGTTGAGATACTGGCCGCCGCGCATGGTATCTGCAAAGTGAACTTGCCAGTTGTCCCGGCTGTCCACATTAGCGAGCGCCGCGGCAATTCCTCCTTCGGCCATAACCGTGTGCGCCTTGCCGAGCAGCGATTTGGTCACGACGCCTACCTTTGCGCCGAGGGCTGAGGCTTCCACGGCCGCGCGTAACCCTGCGCCCCCCGCGCCGATCACCAGCACATCGTGCTGATGAGTCTGATATTCCGCCATCAGAAGATTCTCCAGTCACGAATTAGGCCCATCGAACAAGCCCGGACATAGAAGTCCGTAAAAGCAACCCAACAAAGGCTGCACCACGCCCACGTCATGTGGCGCGCGTTGAGGCAACTGACGCAGTCGTGCGCCTTCTTGCGTACGGGCGAACCCGAGAGGCGGTCAAGCACGCCGCCAACCCTGTGTCTCAGAGAATGACAGCCAAACGTATAGCCTCCGAGCAGGACCACGTCTACTAGCAGAACGATCGATCCTACTCCCATTCCGAAATGGCCGTTAAACCAAAAACCGTTCCAGGCATCGTAGGCCAAATCTGCAATGAAGAAGAGCGCGATATACAAAAAGTAGCGGTGGATATTCTGCAGGATCAGAGGCAGCTTGCGCTCGCCCCAGTAGGTTTTGCGGGGTTCTCCCACGGTGCACGAAGGAGGATCAGCCCAGAACGACTTGTAATAAGCGCCTCGATAGTAGTAGCATGTGACGCGAAAACCGCCAGGAAACGGCAGGATAAAGAAAGCGGGAGAAAACACGAGCCAGCTCGGATACCATCCGGGCTTGCCGCCGATCCAGGCGGTAAGCGGATTGCCCCAGAGCTCGGGAGAATACAGGGGTGAGAGATAGGGTCCAAACCGGTAATGAACACCCTGAAACGCCGCCCAAGTAGCGTAGGCCACAAATGCCGAAAGAACTAATAGGACGGTCAAGGGCTGCGCCCACCAGAGATCAATACGCGAAGTCTGGCCAAACTTGAATTTTGTGACTTGAACATCCACTTCGTGCATGAACGAGTACCTCTCGTGGCGGTTTGCTTTTCAAGGAATACGAAGTCTAGCCGCTATCGTTATTTGGTTCAACTCCAGCTTTATACAAAAGATAAAGATACCATTATGAGGGCGTATAATTTATACTCAAGCGTGCAAGTTCAGCCAGCGAAGTGTACGTGGATCAGTTCGTGAGCCCAAACGAGACCCACGAGGGGGAAAGGATTCGTTCCGCAAGGGAGCGTCTGTCCGCGCAGCCATTGGCCGGTCCTCTTTATTTTTCATCGCCGGCAGTTTCCCACTTATACGTAACCGAGAACCAGCCAAGGGTCTTGCCTTTGGTATCCCATACTAAGCTGCGCCGCTTAGGGCCCATAGATCTGGGCGGCCCGCGCAAGAAGCCTTGGGCCCATTTACTATATATATACTTCCCTATTTACTTATAGTATAATGGCCTCCGTTGGGAATACGGCCGGCTTGTATAAGAGTAGTACAGCATCGCCGCGTGCTCTTATTGGATAACGGATTTCCGTTTTTTCCTGATCACGTCTCCTTCGTTCGTTCGACAACGCGCTAGATACAATGGTTTCGAGTTGGACGGTCGATTGCTTACCTGGAGTTATGCAAGCTACGGTGGCTTTTGATGTCGTGTAAGGGCGCACAAGCCATAAGCTCTTAACTTCGACAGGGTGAGTATTGCGCATAATATTCTTCGTTCACAACTGGTTATTTCGGAATACAAAAACCATTTTTCAGTTTTGCAGCAAGCGAGCCGAGTACCCTTACTAAAAACTTTACTGGAGGTAGAGCCTAGTTAGGGCCGGCGACGACCTTGTTGCACCAGGGTAAGGATGGGAGGTTTCGTGCCTCCCATCCCAACTGGCCAACGCTCCTCTTTAGGAAGCCCACCGGATAAACCGCCATTCTACCTAATCATCACCCGTCATAAGCCAGCCAAATTCGGAAGAAATCTGGGTTAACGCTTGCCCAAAAGAATTCAGACTAGCGCCGCGCGAGAGGGAAATCACTCCGAGGCGCTCGAGCGAGCGAAAGAAAGGATCTTTGCGTTTGGGCCCTTGAGGAGCCCCGGTAATTGTCCCAATAAAGAGACCGCTCTTTCTACTTGAGGATCGCTCTCTGCCGCTACCCGGTTTGCATCGTTGAGTCCAAAGACCAAGCTGAAAACCTCCGTCCGTATTCGCATCATCACGTACTTCTGATCGCGTGACCAATAGGGCTCGGGTGACCGGATGCGCTGGGTTGTGAGAAAGTCCCTGAAGGTGTCAAGAATTCCGGAGTCAGGCTGGAAATTGGCGGCGACCGGAGCGTGTGAGCCGACGTATTGCGAGGCGAAGCTAGTGAACATACCCGCCTGGTTGAGAAAAGCCAGCCAGCCGTCGGTCTTCCAGTCGCGGACGAGAACGTCCGGCGTGACGCCGTTGCCGGCCCGAACACGCCGCCCATCATCCGTGCGGAAAATGGGAATAGCCGCTCCCTTAGATTTCGGAGGTTCGGACCGGATGCCCAAAGAGGGATTTTCGAGCGCGGTACCCGGCAGTGGCCTCTGGATGCAACGGCCGCTCGGAGTGAAATATTCCGCCGTGAGAAGCGCCAGACCCATTTGTCCGCTGAGCGGCATGACGCTTTCGACGACACCCTTGCCGAAACTAGGTTCTCCGACGATGAGCGCCCGGTCATGATCCTGAAGAGCTGCCGCTGCCACTTCAGCCGCGCTGGCCGTTGAGCCATTTACCAGCACAACCAGCGGAACGCCCAGTTGCAGAGGAGCCGGCTCGACCGCATATATTTTTCGCGGCACGGCGCGCCCCTCGACGGTAAGCACCGGCTCGCCTGGCTTCAAGAACAGGCCGCAAAACTCGACTGCTGAAGCGAGCAAACCACCAGGGTTGTTGCGGAGATCGACGATCAAGCCGGTAAGATTCCGAGCGCCCAGCTTCTCAATGGCATTCACCGTTTCTTGCGCGGTTCGAGCCTCGAACGAAGCGATATGAATGTAGCCGGTGCCGTTGGGATAACGAAAGGCGGTATCCACAGTCGGCAGTTTAACTTCCGCGGGTTTCATGCTGACATCTTCAGGCGTCGGTTCGCCGGGCCGGATTACTGTGAGGTGTACCGGGCGAGTCTTCGCCTGCTGGAGCAACGGGATGAGTTGTTGAAGCTCCAGGCGGTCGACCCAAAAGCCGTTAACCGCCACAATTTGATCTCCGGGACCTAACCCCGCGCGCCAGGAGGGAGACCCTTGCTGAGTCTGAATGACGGTAATTTTGCCGGGCTGCACGTAAAGAATCGAGCCGAAGCCTATCGCCTCGCCACTCGTTTGTTCTTGCAGGGCCTCAAACTGCTGCTGGTCGAAAAATGAGGAAAACGGGTCAAGGGACGAGAGCATCCCGCGCACACCGCCCTCGAGAATCAGGCGGTCCGGGTCGAGTGGCGTCGCATAGTTCTGCTCGATCGCCTGATAGATTTGGGCGAACTTCAAGCTTTGCCGCGTCACCTCGTCAGTTGGGACGCCGGGTTGGCAAAAAAGAGGGAACGTAACAAGAGCAATAGCTCCCACCAGATGTAGGAAAAATGTCGGGCGATATTTCAAACACTGTCGGCACACGGCGCTGAATTTTCAGTATACCGCCTCCTGACAAACCGCCGCGAACGACTCGCGGATAAAGCAGTTTGGAGTGCGATGGCCGCTGAACCACGAAATAAGTGTATGATCTTGTAAAGTGGCCGCTCAGCCTGACTCAGGCAGCCCCCCCGGCGTTACCTGAAGGTTCGTTAATCAGGAAATGCGCTCGGGGTCGGCGGGAGGTGAGCCATGGACGCGCTTTTAAAGGATATGAAGTATGGGCTGCGCATGCTGGCGAAGAGCCGCAGCGTGACGGCGATCGCCATCATTGCGCTCGCCCTCGGCATTGGCGCGACCACCTCAATTTTCAGTTTTGTGGACGCCGTCATCATCCGTCCGCTCCCTTATCCACACCCCGGGCAACTCGTGGGTTTAGGCGAAGACCGCGTCCAGAAGAACGTTGGATACATTCAGACTGGGGTTTCGCCGCTGAATGTCATCGATATTCAACGCGCAAACCGCGTCTTCCAGCACGTCGGCTACTATCTTTACGCCGAATATATCCTTTCGAGCGGCGTTCCGCCGGAGCGCCTGGATGGCGTGCGGATTTCGCCCAACCTGCTCTCGCTTGTGGGCATCCAGCCTGCGATCGGACGGGGATTCACGGCGAGAGAGGCGCAGCCGGGGCACGATCGCGAGGTCATCCTCAGCTTTTCTGTGTGGCAGAAGCGTTTCGGCGGAAAGCCTGATGTTCTCGGCCAAACGATTCAGCTTAACGGCGAGCCGTACACCGTGATTGGCATCATGCCGCGTAATTTCTACTTCATCTGGGATCAGGAGATTGACGTTTTTACGCCTCTCGCCTTCACCGCCGCCGATCTGAGCGAAGCTCACCGTTCCGCGCGCAATCTGCAAACCATGGCAAGGTTGAGGTTCGGGGTGACCCACGCCGCTGCTCAGGCGGACATGGACACCGTAGCCAACCAACTCGCCGAACAATACCCGCAGGCCAACAAGGATTGGGGAATTAAAGTCGAGCCGTTGCACTCTGCCTATCACCGCGGCATTGCGAAGCCGCTTACCGCCGTTTTGATTGCCGTGTTTCTGGTTCTTCTGATTGCCTGTGTCAACGTGGCGAATCTTCTGCTCGCACGATCCACCAGCCGCCGGCGCGAGATTGCGATCCGCTTGGCCATGGGCGCAAGCCCGAAGCGCCTGCTGGCGCAGCTCCTAACAGAAAGCATGCTTCTGGGACTGGCCGGGGGACTTGCCGGCCTGGTGGTGGCCTTTACCGGCATCAAGCTGCTGGCTATCGGCTGCGCGCGCTATTTCCAAATGCCTGGAACGCAGTGGATCAGCCTCGACGGCCACGTGCTCGTTTTCTGCTTCGCGGTAGCCGTGCTTTCGGGCATTCTGTTTGGATTGGCTCCGGCGCTCCAGGGCTCGAAGACGGACGTGAACGAGCCGCTAAAGGAAGGCAGCCTTACGACTACGGTCGAATTCGGTCGAAGGCGGCTGCGGAACGGGCTGGTCGTGTGCGAAGTTGCCCTCGCGGTAATCCTGATGACCGGGGCGGGACTGCTGATTCGCAGTTTTGTGAAGATGGTGAACGTCAGCCTGGGTTTCAACCCTAATCATGTCCTCATCGCCTATATCGGACTACCGCATTACAAGTACAGCACAAACGTTCAGAAGGAAGCTTTTTTCAGGCAAGTAATGGGCCGGATTCGCGCCCTTCCCGGCGTAAGAAGCGCCGCTTTTGGCGATGCCGTTCCGCTGGGCGGCAATGGAGTGGATTTCCTCTTCGTCCCTGAGGGACAACCGCGGCCCGCACCAGGGCAGGAGCCGGAAGCTAACGTCGCTTCCGTAAGTCCCGAATTTTTCCGGACGGTTGGCACGCCGCTTGTGGCCGGCCGCGACTTCAGCGCGGCGGACGATCAGGACACGTCTGCCGTAGCCATCATCAACCAAGCCCTGGCGATGCAGTATTTTCCGCGCATCAATCCAATCGGGCGGCGCCTGGTCGTTTTGTCGAACATTTACGGAGTTGAAACGTTTAAAGGCCCAAACACTCTCGAAATTGTGGGTGTCTGCGGTAACTATATGAGGCACGACCTGCACAAGAACCATCCGGAAGTGTTCGTTCCCTTTGCGCAGGATCCGCAGAGCTTCGCCGAGCTGATGGTGCGCAGCGAGCTGCCGTCCGGAACCACGGTCCCGGCGCTCCGCAACGCGGTCTGGTCAGTAGACGCGCAGCAGCCCCTCCAAGACGTCACAGATATGGATCACGTCGTTGGCGAGGTTATTGGCCAATACCGCTTCCCGATGCTCGTGGTATGGATCTTTGCGGGCCTCGCGCTGGTGCTTTCCGCCGTTGGCATCTTCGGCGTTATTTCTTATTCGGTGAGTCAGCGCACGCACGAGATGGCGATCCGCATGGCGCTAGGCGCGCAACGTGGGGATGTGATGCGGCTCGTCGTCAGCGAAAGCCTGCGGTTTACTGCGGCGGGTCTCGCCGTGGGAATCGTCGTGGCGATTGGGCTAGGCCAGCTCATCGCCAGCTTTCTCTATGGCGTTCGCGCTTCGGACCCGCTCACTTTCATCCTAGTGGCGTTGGTTATGCTGGTTGTGGCCGTCCTCGCTGCGCTCGTTCCCGCGCGCCGGGCTACGCGCGTAGATCCAGTAGTGGCTCTGCGTTACGAATGAGCCTCGTTCACCCGCGCCAGTGATGGAGCGGGGCTGAGTCACTAATGCGAACGCACAAAGTATTGTTATGGCCACCTTTGTGGAGGCGGGTTTATCCACCACAGAGAATGGCGGCATAAAGCCGCCGCTACAGCATAAGTCACACAATTTAGCGCGCTCGCATTAGCAGCGCACTGAATTTTTGCAACGCCTGGTGCTAAGATGACGGTGAGCCCTTCCCATGCAGATTGAGCGCGGTGGGTGAACCAAATGCAAGTTACTATTCCCTTTCCCGTATGCCAGAATGCCGTCCGTTTCCCAGCGGGGATACTCCGGTGGAGTGAAGACGAGTTCTTTCGCTTCTGCCAGGTCAACGATGACCTGCGCATTGAACGCTCGCCGAACGGAGAGATTATTGTGATGTCGGCTGCCGGAGGATACGCGAGCTTTCAGAACCTTGAAGTCGTAAGGCAACTGAGTGTGTGGTCTATAGGGGATCGAAACGGAGTCGCTTTTGACTCCAGCGCCGGGTTTCGGTTGCCGAACGGCGCTATGCGCTCGCCGGACGCAGCATGGGTGGGGCGGGCGCGGCTCGAGAATCTGAGCCGCCGGCAGAAGGAGCAATTCATTCCTCTCTGCCCAGACTTTGTGATTGAAGTTGCCTCTCCCTCGGATGCCGTTGCGAACCTGCGTGAGAAGATGAAGGAGTACGTGGATTGCGGCTTGCGCCTGGGATGGCTGATCCTGCCGACGTCAATGCAAGTGGAGGTTTATGGTCCGGCGGGAGCCGAGACGCTCCGCTCGCCCGCGACGATTAGCGCCGATCCGGTTCTGCCGGGATTCACCCTGGAATTAGCCTCCATCTGGAGCCCGCCATTCTAGCCCGATCTTTTCACCAGGACTGGGGAAAGTAACACGGGCACGTTGACGGCGGGATTAATGAAAACCTCGCCCTTCGGCTCGACGCGGTGAAAAATCCGTGTTACGGGGAGTAAACTTGATTGCAAATAAGCCGACCGGAGAAGCCAGCCGAGTCCCCGCCCGCGCCGCCATCGCCCATGTGCTTCCCGAGATTGATGGTGGCCAATTTCCGATCAAACGGATCGAAGGTGAAACCGTCGAGGCGTCTGCGGATGTTTTCGCGGACGGGCACGGCGTTCTTTCTGCTGTCTTGCGCTACCGGCGGGAAGGCAGCCCGGAATGGCTGGAAGCGCCGATGGAAGAAGCCGGCAACGACCGCTGGGTTGGCAGGTTTGCAGTGGGAAATCCGGGGAGCTATGAGTATACTTTTCAAGCTTGGTTGGATGATCTGAAAACCTGGCGGCGCGACCTTGCCAAAAGAATAGAAGCCGCGCAAGACGTTTCTGTTGATTTGGAGATCGGAGCGGGACTGATCGAGGCTTGTGGCAGCCGCGCCTCAGCGGCAGGCAGCGAGTATGATGCGCGCCGGCTGCGCCAATGGGCGCGCGCGTTCCGCTCGGAGTCGCCCCTCCCGTTGCTTCTGAATCAGGATCTGTGGGATCTGGCTCTGAATTATCCGGACCGCCGCGCGGCAGCGACATACGAGAAATGCCTGCGTGTGACCGTTGACCGGCGGAAGTCGCGCTTCAGCTCCTGGTATGAGATGTTCCCGCGCTCCTGGGATGGTGAGCCCGGCCGGCACGGAACGCTGAGAGATTGCGAGTCTGCGCTGCCCTACATCGCGGCGATGGGTTTTGACGTTCTGTATTTTCCCCCCATTCATCCTATCGGACTGACGTCACGAAAAGGGAAAAACAATCAACCCCGCTCCACTCCCGACGACGTTGGCAGTCCGTGGGCAATTGGCGCAGTGGAAGGCGGACACAAGTCCGTACACCCCGAGCTTGGAACCATCGATGATTTCGACCGGTTCTTCCAGCGAACCCGGGAATGCGGCCTGGAGGTTGCGCTGGACTTGGCTTATCAATGTTCCCCCGACCACCCTTATGTCGAGTCGCATCCCGGCTGGTTTCTCCACCGTCCCGACGGCAGCATTCAATATGCGGAAAACCCGCCCAAGAAATATGAAGATATTTATCCGTTAGACTTCGAGTGCCAGGATTGGCAAGCTCTTTGGCAGGAGCTTCGAAGCATCGTTTTCTTTTGGATTGAGCGCGGTGTGCGGATATTTCGGGTAGACAATCCCCATACGAAACCATTCGTCTTTTGGGAATGGATGATCCATGACGTCAAGAAAGAATATCCGGAAGTCATTTTCTTGTCGGAAGCGTTCACGCGTCCCCAGGTGATGCAGCGGCTTGCGAAAGTGGGATTCAGCCAATCCTACACTTACTTTGCGTGGCGGAATACCAAGGAAGAATTGACGGAATATTTTACCGAATTGACGCAGACCGGCCTCGTGGAATATTTTCGTCCCAGCCTTTGGCCCAACACGCCCGACATCCTCACCGGATATTTGCAATCGGGAGGCCGGCCGGCGTTCATCAGCCGGCTCGTACTGGCTGCAACACTGGGAGCGAGCTACGGAATCTATGGCCCTGCCTTCGAGTTGTGCGAAAACCGGGCGCTCGTGCCGGGCAGCGAAGAATACCTCGACGCAGAAAAGTATCAGCTTCGGAAGTGGGATTTGGAGAGCGCGGGCAGCATCAAAGAGGTTGTCGCGCTCGTCAACCGCGCCCGGCATGAAAATCCGGCGCTGCAAAGAAATGCGGGGCTGCGATTCCATCGCCTCGACAACGATCAGCTCATCGCTTACACCAAAGCGAACGACGACCGGTCGAACGTGCTTCTGATGGTTGTGAATTTGGATCCGCGCTACACCCAGTCGGGTTGGGTCGAGGTCCCTTGGGAGGAGTTTGGAATCGATTCCCGCGCTTCTTTTCCCGTGGACGACCGGCTCACGGGGGCCCGATACTTTTGGAGCGGCCGAAGGAACTACGTCCAGCTCGATCCCCATGCAATTCCCGCCCACGTTTTCCGAATCAAACCGCGGCCATAAAACGGGTAAACTGATGCCGTAAGTTGGAGAACGCAGGAGATGAGCAGCCCTCCTCAAAATAAAGTCCCTTTCGACGACGACCCGCTTTGGTATAAGGACGCTGTCTTTTATGAGGTTCACGTCCGGGCTTTCAAAGACAGCAACGGGGACGGGATAGGGGATTTTCGCGGTCTCGTCGAAAAACTGGATTACATTGAGGAGCTTGGCGTCACCACGCTCTGGCTTCTGCCGTTTTATCCTTCCCCGTTGAGGGACGACGGATATGACATTTCAGACTATACCGACGTCCACCCCTCTTATGGATCGCTGGAGGACTTCACGGTTTTCCTGAATGAAGCGCACCGGCGAGGGCTACGGGTGCTTACGGAGATTGTGCTCAATCATACTTCCGACCTGCACCCCTGGTTCAGGGAAGCACGCCAGTCCCGAGACGACGCCAAGCGCTCGTGGTACGTCTGGAACGATACTCCGGATCTCTATCAAGCCGCGCGCATCATCTTTACGGATACGGAACGCTCGAACTGGACATGGGATCCCGGTTCCAAGGCATATTACTGGCACCGGTTCTTCAGCCATCAGCCGGACCTGAACTACGATAATCCTTCTGTTCGCGAAGCCATCTGGAGCGCCATGAATTTCTGGCTGGAACGGGGCGTAGATGGGTTCCGCCTGGACGCCGTTCCCTACCTGGTGGAGCGTGACGGAACTTCTTGTGAGAACCTTCCCGAAACTCATGAGGTGCTGAAGTGGTTGCGGCGAAGACTGGATGAATCTTATTCCGCCAAATTCTTGCTGGCCGAAGCCAACCAATGGCCTTCGGAGGTGCGCGCCTATTTTGGAAGCGCCGACGAGTGCCACATGGCTTTCCATTTCCCGCTGATGCCGCGCATGTTTATGGCCATGAGGCTCGAAGACCGGAAACCGATTGTCGAGATTATGAAGCAAACGCCGGAGATTCCGGAACCGTGCCAATGGGGTGTTTTCCTCAGGAACCACGATGAGCTGACGTTGGAAATGGTGACCGATGAGGAGCGAGATTACCTCTATGACGAGTATGCACGGGATTCCACGATGCGCCTGAATGTTGGCATCCGCCGGCGGCTGGCGCCGCTGCTGGAAAACGACCGTCGCCGCATCGAGCTGATGAACGGCATGCTGCTGTCGCTACCCGGCAGCCCCATCATCTACTATGGAGATGAGATTGGAATGGGTGACAACATCTACTTGGGCGACCGCAACGGGGTTCGCACTCCTATGCAATGGAGTGGAGGCTGGAATGCCGGGTTCTCTACTGCGGATCCGGAGCGGCTTTACCTGCCGCTAATCTCTAATCCCATTTATGGCTACCAGGCGCTTAACGTCGAGTCGCAAAGAAGGTCGCTGAATTCGCTTTTCTCCTGGATGAAGCGGGTGATTAAAATCAGGAAGTCAAGCCGGGTTTTCAGCCGTGGATCACTCAATTTCCTGAACCCCGCCAATCACCGGGCGCTCGCTTATATCCGCGAGTTGGGCGCGGAGAAAGTTCTGGCCGTCAATAACCTCTCAGATTCGGCGCAAGCCGTCGAACTTGATTTGAGCCGGTTTGCCGGCTTCATTCCCATTGAGATGTTCGGCGGCAACCCGTTTCCCCGCATTAGCAGCCGGCCTTATCCACTTACGTTAGGCCCTTACCAATTCTTTTGGTTCCGCCTAAGGCGGCTCTAAGCGAACGTGAAGAACGGCTTGCCGGTCCAGGGCGGGGCATAGCCAAGGTGCCAAATTGCCTGAAGGAACGTTTCTCACTGACGAGTTTCTGCGCGCATTGACGGCGGTGGGAGAGGTGGACCTGCTTGTTGGCGTTCCCACCGCTAATAATAGAGACACCATTCAGCATGTCATCAAGGCCATCCAAATCGGTCTCGTCAAGTATTTTCCACGGCAGCGGACGGTTTTGATCAATCCTGATGGGGGGTCTCACGATGGAACTTCGGAGGTGGTGGCGAGTTGCTCGATCCCGGATTTTCGTACCGTTCTGGCGGCGAGCCCGCTTCGGACCATGCACGTGGTCAGCACTCCATACCATCCGAGCCGGGGCGCCGGCGAGGCGCTGCGTCTTATTCTTGCGGCGGCAGACCTCCTTCGCGCAAGAGCGTGCGCCATCATCTCGCCGAACTTGATAAGCATTACGCCCGAGTGGGTGGACGCGCTGCTCAGGCCGGTTTACCGGGAGGGATTTGACTTCTTAGCGCCGGTCTACGAGCGGCACAAATTTGACGCGCTGCTCATTAAGAACATTATTTCTCCTCTCATTCGGGCCGCTTATGGCTATGAAATTCAGGAGCCGGTGGGCGGAGAGTTTGGATTCTCCGGCGCTCTCGCCTGCCATTTTCTCGCGCAGGACGTCTGGCAGGAGGACTTCATGCGGCATGGCTGGACGGTGTGGGTGACAACGACGGCTCTATCGAGCGGCTACCGTCCCTGCCAGTCTTTCCTCGGTCCGCGGCTCCAATCCTCGAAAAATTCAGACCCAGCCCTGCCCGCTACCATTCAGAATATCGTCGGCGCACTTTTCAGTTCCCTCGAAGCGCATGAGCAATTCTGGCTTTCGCAAAATGGCGCGAAGGCCGCTCCTGTCTTCGGCTTTCAGTCCGAGCTTGCCTTGGGGCCGGTTCGCGTGAACCGGAAACGGATGTTCGAGATGTTTCGAACGGGCGTTGAACAGCTCTCATCCATCCTGGAGCAGATCGTATCTCCTGAAACGCTGCAGGGGATTGGCAAGGTAGCTGAGGCCGGCGCCGGCCAGTGCCATTTTCCGGATGAACTGTGGGTCAGAACGGTTTACGAGTTTGCAGCTGCTTACCATCGCTCGGTGATGAACCGCGACCACCTCCTCCAGGCGTTGACGCCCGTCTATCGCGGCAGAACCAGCTCCTATATTCTCGAAAACCACGGCGCTAGCCTTGGGGAGCTTCGAGCGCGAATGGAATCGCTCGAAGGCGAGTACGAGCGCCTGAAACCGTATCTGGTTCAAAGCTGGTCTTCTCCCAGCGCGAGGTGAAATATGGAAGATTTGATTGGCAAGAGTATGACGGCGACATTGCAGAATCTGACCCATATGATTGCAGAGTTCCTGCCCCGGCTGATTGCCATGGCCATCATTATCGTTGTGGGCTGGTTGATCGCGTGGATCGTCAAGTTCATCGTTCGCTGGATTCTCAGAGTTGTACAATTCAACCGCCTCTGCGAGACGGCTGGCTTTACTCAGATGCTTGCCAAAGCGGCGCTGCCCTCGCCCACCGAGCTCTTGAGCCGCCTCGTGTTCTGGGTCATTTGGGTGACGTTCATACTTTTCGGACTCAACGCGCTTAACATCACGCCTCTTCAGGACGAGATTTCCAGATTCTTCCTGTTCTTGCCACAAATATTTGTGGCGATCGTCATCCTGTTTGTTGGAGTTCTGATCGCGAATTTCTTCGGCCGGGCGGCGCTGCTGGCTGCGGTCAACTCAGATTCTCCTTCTCCCCGGCTTCTCAGTAGCCTCGTCCGCTTTCTGATTATCATCTTGGCTGTAACGATGGCTCTCGAGAGAATTGGCTTGGGCCATGGCGTAGTGCTCATGGCGTTTTCCATCGGGTTCGGAGCGGTCATGCTGGCCCTGGCTCTCGCCTTTGGGCTGGGAGGGCGTGACGCCGCGCGGCGCCTGCTGGAACGCCGGTTTCCTCCTGATAGGAACAAACCGGAGCGTTCTGAGGACGATGAAGAAGGCATCTCCCACCTCTAAACCCGTGGTGCAAGTTAAGAGGCAAGGATTTTTGACCCGAAGTGCAAATTCCACTACAATGTGGCACTTATCGTAATCCCCAGTTTCGGGCGT
This sequence comes from Terriglobia bacterium, assembly GCA_030040995.1. GTDB lineage: Bacteria > Acidobacteriota > Terriglobia > UBA7540 > UBA7540 > JASHON01. The sequence continues at coordinate 19,434 of JASHOS010000014.1, forward strand.
GTAGCGCCGCCGTCCCGGCGGCAAATGCCGGTGCTATACCGGTCGCCGAGCGCGAAACTGAGGGATTACCGCTTATCCTGGCTCTTTTCCAATTCCGCAGGGTCATGCCTCAGTTCCGCGCGGCTCTATGCCGCCATCCTGGGTGGCGGGTAAACCCGCCGCTAGAATTGCGCCCGAAACTAAGGCATTACCCCGCAGGGTAAAAGCTGATGCTGAAATTTCAGACAGCCGGTGAGTCTCACGGCCAAGGGTTAGTTGCGATCCTTTCCGGCCTTCCGGCGGGCTTGCGCATTGACTTCGATTCGATCGACCGGGATTTGAAGCGCCGGATGGGTGGCTACGGGCGGGGCGGACGGATGAAAATTGAATCCGATACCGCACAATTTCTCTCGGGCGTCCGCCACGGGCAAACCATTGGCTCGCCGCTTGCCGTGCTGATCGAGAACCGCGATTGGGCGAACTGGAAAGAGGCTATGGCGGTAGAAGACCGCCCTGAGTCTCGCGCGAAGTATAAGCCCCTTTCGACTCCCCGGCCCGGACATGCAGACTTGGCAGGTTCCCTCAAATTTAATTTCCGGGATGCCCGCTACGTGCTCGAGCGAGCCAGCGCCCGTGAAACAGCCGCTCGAGTCGCAGTCGGCGCCATCGCACGCCTGTTGCTGCGCGAGTTAGGCATCGAAGTGGCAAGCCACGTTCTGGCCGTTGGGCGTGTTTCACTGCCGGCAGGCTCCATTCCATTCGAGGCGGTGCTTGCTCTGAAAAATAACGACGAGATTGTGCTGAACTGTGTCGATCGAGAGATCGAGCAGAAGATGAAGGCGGAGGTGGACCTGGCAACCCAAAACCGGGACACTGTTGGGGGCGTTTTTGAAGTGAGGGCGCGCGGCGTGCCTCCGGGCCTTGGTTCCTGTGCGCAGTGGGACGAAAAGCTAGACGGCCAGTTGGCGCAGGCGGTCATGTCCATCCAGGCCGTGAAAGCGGTGGAGATTGGCGCCGGCGTGGAGAATTCCGCTCGCTTCGGGTCAGAGGTTCAGGACGAAATCGGATACGATCGCGAGGAGCTGTGCTTCACCCGCAAGAGCAATCGTGCTGGCGGGTTGGAGGGCGGCATTTCAAACGGAGAGGAGATCGCGGTGCGAGGTTTTCTTAAGCCCATTTCAACTTTGCGCCGGCCGCTCCAATCGGTTAGCTTTGAAACACGCGAGCCCGTGAAAGCCGCCTACGAGAGATCAGATGTGTGCGTGGTTCCCGCCGCTGGCGTGGCGGGAGAGGCTATGGTGGGATTCGTGCTCGCCCGCGCGCTGCTGGAAAAATTCGGCGGCGACTCACTCGAAGAGACGCGGCGCAATTACACGTCTTATCTCGAGCAGGTTAAGCGCTTCTGAAATGATTTACCCCATCGTAAAATATGGCCAGGAAGTTCTCGACCGGCCCGCTGCCCCGGTCACCGTCTTTGACGCGGAACTTGAGAAGCTCGTGGCCGATATGTTTGACACCATGTACGCCGCCCACGGCGTAGGCTTGGCTGCCCCGCAGATCGGCATCGCGAAGAGCCTTTGCGTTATCGATATCTCCTCGAATGAAAAACCCTCAGACCGGATTGTTCTGGCGAATCCGGTGGTGACGGCGGCAGAGGGGAAGCAAACCGATGAGGAGGGTTGCCTGAGCCTCCCGAATTTCCGCGCTTCCACCGTCCGCCCGATGAAAGCAACCGTTCGCGGCCTGGATGTTACTGGTAAAGAAATCTCCCTCGAGGGTGAAGGACTGCTGGCGCGCGCTTTTTGTCACGAGATTGACCATCTGAATGGCATACTTTTTATCAATCACCTCAGCATGCTTAAGCGCGACTCCATCCGGCGGAAAGTTAAAAAGATGGTGAAAGCGGGTGAGTGGTAAGCCATGAGGCTGATCTTCTGCGGCACGCCTCAATTCGCCGTGCCTGCTCTGGAACGGCTTCTTGCGGAGGAGTTTGTTGTAAGCCTCGTGGTGACCAACCCGGATGAGCCGCGCGGGCGCGGCTACGCGCTCGCGCCATCGCCTGTGAAAGAAGCGGCGCAGAAAGCCCGTGTCCGCGTTTTCCAGCCTGCCCGCCTGAAGGATCCCGGCGCTCGAGTTGAAATCTCATCCGTTCAGCCGGATGCGATTATTGTGGTAGCGTACGGGCACATCATTCCTGATTGGATGATCGATCTGCCGCGCTATGGCTGCGTCAATCTTCACGCCTCATTGTTGCCGCGCTACCGTGGCGCAGCACCCATTCAGTGGGCCATCATTCGGGGCGAGAGCATCACCGGGGTTACAACGATGAAGATAGACCGTGGGCTTGATACCGGAGACATCCTTCTGCAAGAAGAGCTCGAGATTCAGCGCGAGGAAACAACGGAAGGGCTTTCGGAGCGTCTCAGCGTGCTCGGCGCCGGACTGATGGTGAAAACCCTGCGCCGGTTGGGATCGGGTGAGATTCGTTCCCAACCCCAGGATCATAGCCAAGCGACGCTAGCACCTGGTCTCAAAAAAGAAGACGGGCTGATCGACTGGTCGTTGACGGCGCTCGAAATTGAGCGCCGCGTGCGAGGGCTTCGGCCTTGGCCGGTTGCCCACAGTTTTTTTCGAGGGCGGAACGCGCAGATTTGGACCGCGCGCGCCGCACTTCCGCCCCTGTCACGCTCTTTGCAGCCGGGAGAGTTGAGCGCGGAGAGCGGCAAACTGTTTGCCGGTTGTGGCGGCGCTACGATGCTTGAAATAGCGGAGTTGCAGCTCGAAGGGCGTAAGCGGGTTTCGGCGCGCGACTTTGTGAATGGCGCGCGCCTCGCCGCCGGTGAGAGGCTGGGCGCGGCGTAGCCACGGAGAACCGCTATTCATTGCGAACGTTGTCCGGCTTCCCTTGAACTGCCGGGTTCCAGGGTTTCAAGGTCGGCGAGGTCCTGCGGACGCCCGGTGGACTTTTTATTCTGGATCAGAGACTGACGGCCAATGAAGTTGGCTCGAATCCCGCCTAACATATCCTGGACCCTTTCTGCCCAAGCTTCATCGAACGAAACGCCAGTAATGGAAGTGAGCAGATCGATCCGTAGAGGAGGAATGCCGAGCTGGATCACTTGGTAAGAGTCAACGAAGTCCTCCGCGCTCAAGCCAAGAGAATCCAGCCCAAAACCAGCGAGCGCAACTTCAAGCCGCTTGGCGTTTCGGGGCGAATTGCGAACAAGGATGTCAAGATCGCCCGTGTAGCGAGGAAGCCCATGATAGGCAAGCGCCAGGGCGCCAACGATTAAGTACTCAACCTCGTTTAAGTTGAGTAATTCGATAAACGCGCGCCAGTCTTCCGGAAGTTCCATTGTTGTCCTTATGGGCAAGGGCTCGGAGACGGAATAGTATTTCCAGGCGCTCCGCCGGTGAGAGATGGCGGTAGTATTCGAGGGTTGACTGCTTGGCTTCCTCGTGCGTTCGGAACTTGGCGACGATCCGCTCCATGAGCTTTATTTTACCGTACTGTGTGACCAGACTCTGCGGCTTTCCTCGCCCCTCCGTCAATCGTCACCATCGCCAACGGAAAAGCCGCTGAGTTTCCAAAAGCAGGAAACTCTGCGCTACCTCCGCCAGCGCTCTTCCAGCCACAGGTCACCCTGCTGCTGGAGCCGTTCGAGCGAAGCTTGAACTTCGTGAAGCTTGGCGGTCTGCTCCTCCTCATTGGCGCTCCGCGAAACGAAAATTGGCGGAGCGATGAAAATAGACGCGCGGCTAAAGGGATACGGAATCTGAAATAAATCCCAGCTCTTGCGGAACACATAGGCACGGCGCGGGGCGATGTGGAAGCACAGAATCGCGGCGCCGGTAGCTTTTGCCAGAATCACCGAGCCCTGCTTGGCAACGAATCGCGGGCCGCGCGGGCCGTCGATGGTGAACGCGGCGTCGCGGCCTTCGCGCAGGCTGCGGATCATCTCCGCGAGGGCCCTCCCTGCGCCGCGAGTGCTCGATCCGCGGGCCGCGCCATAGCCGTGCCTGCGGATGATGAGGGCGATATACTCGCCGTCAAAGTTCTGGCTTGTCATCACCACGATATCGCGCTTTCGCCAGAACCAGGTGGCCGCGCAAATCTCACGGTGCCAGAAAGTGTAGACGATCCCGCGCCCCGCTCTCCGGGCCGCCTCCCAGTTCTCCCAGCCGATCACTTCCCAGCGGAGGCTTCGCCCAACCAGCGTGGTGAGGAGATAGCCAGCCCCGGTTGCCGCGCGGATCTGAATGCGTTGCCAAGGCGTGAACTTGCGTGACTCGGGCGGCGTCACTACTTTCATGACGGAGGAGGGCGAGCGCAATTAGTTCGACCGAACGCGGTAAAGTTTTACGTGCGGAATACGCTCGAAGTCGCGGTCCAGGGTGAAAATCTCGCACTGTTCGCGGAGGGCGATTGCGGCGAGCAGACAATCGCCAGTCTCAAGCTTGAGTCCCCTCGACGCCCCTTCGGCGGCTAATTCTCCAGCGCGCATCCACGTTTCCAGGTCTGCCTCGTGGTATACGAGCTGCGACATCGCGTCCAGTATCTCCCGAACCTGCGTGTGTGACTTACACCCTGCCCGAAGTTCCGAAATGACGATTCCGGCGGTCGCCACCTCACGATGCCGCAGCAACGACGCCAAGTCGGCCTTGATCAACGGATTGAACCGGTCCAGATACTCGATCCAAACGGAAGTATCAACGAAGACCACGGATGTTCCTTGTCCATCCTTTGCGAAGTGTCTTCCAGTCCACGTCAAACCGCACCTTGCCCCCCAAGGCGATGAGCTTTTCGATCTTGCGATGGCGGATGTACTCCTCCAGCGCCTGCCGGATCGCCTGCGTCTTGGTTGTGGCTCCGGTCTCTTTCATCACGAAGTTCAAGGTTGCATCGTCAACGTTTATTGTGGTTCTCATGGATTAATATCTCATGCGTTTATCGTCAAAATGTATGCCAGGCCCAGCATACAAAATCTCGAGCAGAAGATGCAACCCGGACGTCACATGCCCTCGTAACGCGGTCCGCCGCCACCCTCCGGGCAAACCCAGGTGATGATCTGGTAGGGATCCTCAATGTCGCATGTCTTGCAATGAACGCAATTCGAGGGATTAAGCTTCAGGCGCTTCCCGGAGCCGTCCGGACTCTTCACCATTTCGTAGACTGCGGCGGGACAAAAATGCTGGCAAGGATTGCCGAATTCCTCGACGCAGCGGTTGTTACAGATATCGAAATCGGCGATTTTTAGGTGTGAGGGTTGATCCTCTTCATGATGAGTTCCTGAATGGTAAACGTCCGAAAGCTTGTCAAAGGTTATGTGGCCATCCGCTTTGAAGGGTGGCAGCGAAGCGCGCGCTTCGCTGATGCGTCTCAGGTGCTGGTAGTCTGGCCGTGCGCCGTATCGGCTATAGACGCCGCGGCCGCCTGTCACATACTGAAGCGCGGCATGCGCGGTTCCCCGGAAAAAACCGCGCGCGAATCCCTGGTGGTAATTGCGAACCTTCCAAAGCTCTTTGCCCGCCCAACTGTCTTTCCATGCCGTCTCAAACTGGCCGAGCTGATTTCTGGAAAAATCGTTTTTTGAGGCGGCATCAAACGCCGTTTCAGCAGCCAGCATGCCTGTTTTCATGGCGAGATGAATGCCTTTTAGCCGTTGGGAGTTAAGGAATCCTGCGGCATCGCCGACGATCAATGCGCCGTCCACCGCCGTGACGGGAACGGAAAAGTAGCCTCCTTCGGGAATGGTTTTGGCGCCATAGCGGATCATCTGGCCGCCTTCGAGCAGACGTCTCATCCAGGGATGAGTCTTCCATTCCTGGAAGACGTGATGGGGGTCGAGCCGCGGATCGTCGTAATCGAGGCCCGCCACCAGGCCGAGTGAAAGCTGCGTTCCCGACAGGGCGTAAATGAAGCCGCCGCCAAATTGCCGGCTGCTAAGCGGCCATCCCGCCGTGTGGATCACGTTACCCGGTTTCACGCGGCCCGCCGGTATTTCCCACAATTCTTTTATGCCCAAAGCATAACTTCGGGGATTGCGCCCTCGATCCAAGCCGAGTTGCGCCACCAATTGTTT
>JASHOS010000015.1 GCA_030040995.1 Terriglobia bacterium
ACGAAGCGCCAGGAGTTGTCTTCCGGAGTTCTGGGCGGAACGGAAGAGACCACCACCGGCGTGATTCGGCTGCGGAGCATGGCGAAAGAGGGAGTGCTGAAGTTCCCGATTGTCGCCGTGAACGACGCGGACACCAAACACCTTTTTGATAACCGGTATGGCACCGGACAATCGACGGTGGACGGCATCATTCGCGCCACCAACGTTCTGTTTGCCGGAATGACGGTTGTGGTTGCGGGATATGGCTGGTGCGGGCGCGGTTTCGCCATGCGCTCCAAGGGACTCGGGGCGGATGTCATCGTCACGGAGGTGAATCCCACGCGTGCCCTGGAAGCTGTCATGGACGGCTTCCGGGTGATGCCCATGGAGAAAGCAGCCGAAGTCGGCGATATCTTCGTTACCCTGACAGGGGATAAGAGCGTCCTTCGCGAAGAGCATTTCAACCGCATGAAGAGCGGCGCCATTGTTTGCAATTCCGGCCATTTTAACGTGGAAATTGACATTCCCGCGCTCGAGCGGCTGGCCAAGAGCAAGCGCCAGACACGGGAATTCGTCGATGAATATACGCAACGCGACGGAAGAAAGATTTACTTGCTCGGTGAAGGCCGGCTCATCAACCTGGCAGCCGCCGAAGGCCATCCCGCCGTGGTTATGGATATGAGCTTCGCCAACCAATCGCTTTGCGCCGAATATATGGTAGGTCATAGCTCGAAGCTGGAAAAGAAGGTCTACGCCGTTCCCGCCGATATCGACCAGGAGATCGCGCGGCTGAAACTGGCCTCGATGGATCTTTCTATCGATACGCTGACGCCCGAGCAAGAGCAGTACCTCGCCTCTTGGTCCGAGGGAACGTAGAATTTTGGATTTACGATTTTGGTTTCTCGATTGACTGTGCTCACCACGGCTTAACGCCGAAAAGGCCCTCAATCCCCAATCATGAATTCGGTCCACTGAACCTGGACTCCGGGAGGCTGTCCGCAGAGAGTATACCGTGAAAGACTGGGCTCAAAACGCGTTGGATACCGCCTTGAAGCGCGGCGCGAGTTATGCAGATGTGCGGGTAATGGATCTCCGGCAGCGGTACCTTTCGACCAAAAACGGGCAGGCGGGCCAAGTGCGGGATTCGCAGTCGCTAGGCCTGGGCGTGCGGGTGATTGCCGGCGGAAGCTGGGGATTTGCCTCTACCCAGAATCTGTCGCGCTCTTCCGTGGACGCCGCCGCGGACCTCGCTGTACAAATTGCGCGGGCCAGCGCGCTTTGCAAAAAGCATGACGTGCAGCTTGCTCCGGAGGGCAAAGTTGTCGAGCGGTGGGAGGCGTCGTGCCGCGTGGACCCTTTCTCGGTTCCTGTCTCAACCTGTCTCGACCTCATGCTCCGGGTGGATGCGGAGCTTCGGAAAGTAAAGGGCATAACACTGGCCGAGGCGTCGATGGATTTCCGCCGCATCGATCAGCTTTTTCTCTCGAGTGAAGGATCCGAAATCCGGCAGGTGAAAACACAGACTGGAACGGGATACGTGGCCACGTCGTTTGCAGGCGAACAAATCCAGCGGCGCTCTTATCCAAGCTCCTTTGGTGGGCAATACCAGACGCGCGGCTATGAATTGGTTGAGGAACTGGACCTGATTGGGCACGCCCCGCAAGTTGCGGAAGAAGCGGCCGCTCTCCATCAATGTGATCAGTGCCCGGTGGGGACGAAGGACATTGTGCTCAGCGGGTCCCAGGTGGGTTTGCAGATTCACGAATCCATTGGCCACCCGATCGAGCTCGACCGGGTTTTGGGAGACGAGGCCAACTATGCCGGCATGAGCTTTTTAACGTTGGAAAAGCTTGGCAATCTGAGATACGGCTCGAACCTCGTCAACGTGGTGGCTGACGCCACCATTGCCCATGGACCGGGATTGGGAACCTTTGCCTATGACGATGAAGGCGTCCGGGCGCAATGCACGCCCATCATTCAAAACGGGCTTTTTACGGGCTATCTCACTTCGCGGGAGTCGGCGGCTTCAATAGGCCAGACCCGCTCCGGGGGGGCGATGAGGGCGGAGGGATGGAACCGTATTCCTCTCATCCGCATGACTAACGTGAGCTTGCTTCCGGGAAAAGGAAACCTTGAAGATTTGATCGGCGATACCTCCGACGGCATCTACATGGAAACCAACCGGAGTTGGTCGATTGACGACCGCCGCTACAATTTTCAGTTTGGCACGGAAATCGGCTGGGAGATCAAGCATGGGCGCAAGACCCGAATGCTGAAAAACCCGAGCTATGGCGGCATCACCACTGAATTTTGGAACTCCTGCGATGCCATCTGCGGTCCGGAAGAATGGGTGCTTTGGGGCACTCCCAACTGCGGGAAAGGACAGCCGCCCCAAACAATGGGTACGGGCCACGGGGCTTCGCCGGCGAGGTTCAGGAACGTTCAGGTGGGCGTCGCGTATTCCGGAAATTAAGACAGAACCCCCTCATCCGGCCCGCGCCGGCTGGAGAAAGCGCCGGCCGCGGTCCACCCTCTCCCCCAAAGGGGGCGAGGCCAGCGGTTCATTTCTAAGATGGTGCTGACTCGCCAACTCGCGGACGAGCTTTTCGGCAAAGTCCTCAAGTATTCCCGCGCCGAAGAAACCGAAGCCAGCATCAGCGGAGTTTCGTACTCGCTAACCCGGTTTGCCAACAATACCATTCACCAAAACGTAGCGGAAGAAGACGTCACCATTTCGGTGCGCGCCGTTTCGGACCATCGGACGGCGCGAGCCAGCACCAACAAGTTTGACGACGATTCCATTCGGCAAGTTTGCGAGTCCGCGCTGGCGCTTGCGGGTTTGCAACCGCCTGATCCTGATTTGCTCTCCGTGCCGGGAGCGCAAGTCTACCGGGCGGTCGACCGATTTGATCGCGAAACGGCTGAGCTAAGTCCCAGGGCGCGTGCTGAAACCGTCCAGAAGGTAATTCAACGCGCCGGCATGGACCACCTGACCGCAGCCGGAGTCTTCTCCAGCGGATCGGTGGTGCAAGCCCTGTACAATTCCCGCGGCCTGAGCGCCTATCACGACGAGTCAGTCTCCGAGTTTTCCGTTACCATGCTGGGAGACTCGAGCTCGGGTTGGGCCAAGAGAACCGGTACGCGCTGGCAACAGCTTTCGGTTGATGACCTGGCTGACCGCGCGGCGCGCAAAGCCACCCAGAGCCGCGAGCCCCGGGAAATCTCTCCTGGAAAATATACCGTCATTCTGGAGCCTGCCGCCGTCATGGATCTTATGGGATTCTTTCTCCTCGACTTTGGAGGCTTGGCGGTCGAAGAGAAGCGAAGCTGCCTTACGGACCGCGTGAATCAAAAGGTCTTTGGCGGAAACATCCATGTCCGGGACGATGTATACCACCCTTCGCAGGGTGGCGCACCTTTTGATGGGGAAGGAATGCCGCGCCAGCGTGTATCCCTGGTTCGCAACGGCGTGGTCGAAAATCTGGTCTACTCTCGTCAGACGGCGAGAAAGGCTGGGACCGCGCCCACCGGCCACGGCTTTCCGCTTCCTAACGAATACGGCGAAGCGCCCGTCAATATTGTCGTCGAGGGCGAGAGGCGTAGCGAAGAGGAGATCATTCACTCTACGTCACAAGGACTGCTGGTCACGCGCCTTTGGTATATCCGCGAGGTGGACCCTTATAAAAAGATTATGACCGGCATGACGCGCGACGGCACTTTTTGGATCGAGGATGGAGAAGTCAAGTACGGCGTGAAGAATTTCCGCTTCAACGAGAGCTTGATTGAGATGCTCAATAAAGTAGAAATGATGGGCCAGCCTCAGCGCGCCGCCGGAGAGGAATCCGTCGAGATGGTAGTGCCCACGATGAAAGTTGCGGATTTCAACTTCTCCTCCCTCACCAAGTTCTGAGAAGCTGTGAATCTGTTGCGCCGAGCCTGTCATCCTGAGCCCTTCGCTTGTCATTCTGAGCGAAGCGAAGAATCCCGGTATTTCGCTCAGGGTAAACTCCGTGAAGGACCACGGCATTTTATTTTCAGCCAATGCGGGGATGCTTCGCAGAGTTTACCGTGAGTCTCTTCGCTTCGCTCAGGGCGATTCGAAGAGGAGCGAATCGGCTCAGCATGACAGATTCGAATAGTTCACAAATTCTGACTGGTCGTCTCCGTCTGCCGCTTCCGTGCTAGGATAGCGCCGTGAACACTCAGCTTTGGTCCGCCACAGCAGTCATCGTTCTCGGCTACATTGTCGGCTTCTACTTCCGGCGCCGCGAGATTGACGATATCAAACAGCGCCTTGGAGGAATCGAGGCCGATCTTCGGCAGTCTTACGACGAGCTTGGACGGCACGAGGGAGAGGTCGACTCCTTGAGGCGAAGATGATCTCTATCTACCACCGCGTCCGGACTGAAACCTGGAACCTGTCATCTGATACCTGCTTTTTCCGGCGCTATCGTCTAGGGGTTAGGACGTCAGATTCTCAATCTGAAAACCCGGGTTCGATTCCCGGTAGCGCTACCACTTTAGATTTAGATACTTGCATGACAATGAAGGGTTTGTCCGCCGAAGGGCAAGAGCATTCCCACCAGCCAGCACTAACCGAAACAGACACAAACCTGAAAAAACTGGGCACAATTTTAGGCACAGTGCTAACATTCGTTCGGCAGACAAATCCGCTCCACGGAGGGCTTGAATATGGAGGCTTCCCTAGAGGCCGTTCCGGTCCGCTTGCGGCTCCATCCAGAAACCAGAGCCGCCGTAGAAATGCTCGCCGACCGCTCCGGCCTGAGCACCGAGCGGGTCATAGTCGACATAGTTGATTTGTGGATGGCAGAGCAACGGGGAGCAAAAGCGCGACAGCGCAAGGTGTCACCTGAGGCAAAGAAGCTTGGCCAGATCATCGAGGTAAACCGCTGATCGTGATTTATAGCTTCAAGAAAGACGGTTCGCGCCGAGCGAGATTCGCTTGAGCGACCGCGGAATGTGGTTCGATCTCGCTGGACCCATCGAGGATGTCGAAGTAATCGCAGTCGATAGGTCCATTCGTGTGCTTCCTGTGCTGCGCAAGCGCTACGGCCCGGGACGGTGGAAGAAAATGAAAGGAACCGCCAGGGTCAGGCTGAAAGACGGCACAATTCGTTTAGCCGAGCTTCACTGGTATGAAGCGCACGGCATCGGAAAGAAGGAACTCAAGTTCAGCCGATATAGGGACCAAGACAATGAAACGTGATCGGAGCACGGGCAAATTCGTGATATGCGTATCGAACGAAGATTATGAAGCTTCCCTTCAGCTCCTAAAAATTTACGAGCGCATCCCGGATGCTCGCGGCGAGCGGGACGGGCTGGTCCGCGTGGTCGATGAAGATGGAGAAGGCTATCTTTATCCCGCCGAATGGTTCATTACGCTTGATGTGCCTCGGAGCGTTGAAAAGGCGCTAGAGTCGGTTGCGGAGCTTCAATCTGCCTAGGCCGCTTGCGTGGCGAAAACTGCTCTTGGCGTCACGCCCGCGATCGCGGGTAAGCCGCATTGAAAGCAGCGGACTTATCGAAGGGGTTTTGAAGGGTTTTTTGCCACACCTAGTGTAGTGCGTCCAACGCTTCTTTACATTTGGGATCTTCGCCAAACGCTGTATTTTCATGGGCAGACCGAATCTCAGCGTCCGAATTATGTAAAGCAATGTCTGACGCACTACACTAGTTTTGGGGTCGTCTTTGGCGCTCGGCTATCTGGCCTGCCCGTTAAGCCCGAGACAGGAGTTGCGCGGCTGGCTTGCGTGACGATCCAAGTGGGCCCAACGGCTGCACGGAGGCGCGATTCTGCTTGAATGGTCGCAATCGACAGGAGGCGAATTAGCATGACAAGTTGTGCAAGCGAGCTGTTAATCCAACTTGACGAGCAGGTGGCGCGACGGCATCTGTTGCGACACGCTTTCTATGAGGCTTGGCAGGCAGGGCGGCTGGACCGCAAAGCCCTCCAGCTTTACTCCGCCCAGTATTACCGCCACGTTGAGGCTTTTCCTGAACATCTTCGCCGCCTGGCGGCACGTTCCGGCGGCGAACTTCGCCGCTTGATTATGGAGAATCTGGCCGAGGAGCTTGGTCCGCAACGAACACACCCCCAACTGTGGCGCGATTTCGCGGTCGCTGTTGGAACAAGCGAGTCCGCGCTCGACCACTCGGCGCCGCTGCCTGGCACGCGAGCGCTCGTCGAAACCTACCAAAGGATTTGCGAGGAGTGTGCTCTCCCGGAAGCAGTGGCAGCGCTGTACGTCTATGAAGCTCAGGTTCCTGAAATCGCCACGCAAAAAATCGAAGGCTTGCGGCGCTTCTACGGTGTCAGCGAGAGGAAAGCGCTTGCCTATTTCGAGGTGCACGAGGAGGCGGACAAACGCCACCGCGCTGCATGGCGGCGCTGGCTTCATCAAAACAGCCAAGCTATCGGGCGCGTGCTGGAAACTGCGGATGAGGCGTTGCGGGCGTTGTGGGGCGCTCTCGACTCGATCCACACGACGTGGTCTCTGGCGCGAGAATCCAACAACTCATGATCCTGGCCGAACCGCCGCCGGCTAAGCCCAGCACTTCAGACGAGCTTTCTTCGGTGACTGCCCGCCGCATTCTACCCTCCAGCGCGGTAGCGCCGACAACTGCTTCCAACAGCCAAAGCTTCTTAATGCCTCGGTTTCGGGCGCGTAGCGCAGGGCTTCAGCCCGGGATCTGGCCGAGTGCCGACCTGAAGGTCGGCGCTACAAAGGGGCGCGACCAAAACTGAGGCATTACAAAGCTTCCACGTTTGCACTTGACCAAACGTGGCGGACTGAAGTGACAAAAAACGGCGAGGTTAGATCAGTTAGCTCAGTCTCACGTTAAAGAACTGCCCAGAAAACCTAATTAAGCCGTAGAAATTAAATGGATTTACCCTTCCCGTTCGACCTCCCTGGTAGGCTCGCAGTTTGGCGGATCGTTTGCTCTTAGAAGAGGCGCTATCCCGGTAATCAAGGCGGCTTATCCCGGCATTTCCTGGGATAGATTGCGGCCACGCTCACGCCTGGGACAGATCGAAAACTTGGAGGAGACCAGATGAAATTCAATAAAATCAATGCAAAGGGCTTTTCGCTGATCGAGCTGCTCATTGTCGTCGCGATCATTTTGATTATCGCAGCGATCGCTATTCCCAACTTGCTGCGGTCGAAAATTGCGGCTGACCAGGCTTCTGCCGCCGAGTCGTTACGCACCATCGGTACCGCTGAGATCACCTACTCTTCGACTTACGATGAGGGTTACAGCTCAACGCTGCTTCAGCTTGGGCCTGCCGGAGCAGGATCGACGACCGCAACTTCAAGCACCGCTGATTTGATTGACAGCGTTCTGGCAGGCGGCTCGAAGAGCGGATACACCATTGTCTACAGCCCAGGGCAAACAGACAGCCAAGGGAACTACGACACGTACACCGTTAACGCCAATCCTACTATCGTAGGACAGACCGGACAAGACTATTATTATACGGATGCTTCGAACGTGATCCGGATGAACTCGTCGCAGCAAGCTGCCGCCACCGACAACCCGCTGCAGTAGAGCAATGGTTCAAGAGCAGTGGTTAGTGGTTCATGACTCGTGTAGGGGCACGCTGCGGCATGTCCCTACGCGCGTTTCTGCGATTGGCCTGGTAGCGCAGACCGCCGTGTTTGCGGTCTGCGGCTTTTCGCCCAACCGAGGGACAAGCCGCGGACCCTCCCGACAAGCGGGACGGACGTCCTCGCTACCCCGCTGCGGCTTCGCCGAACCCCCTCACCCGGCTCGCGCCGGCTGGAGAAAGCGCCGGCCGCGAGCCACCCCCCCAAGGGGGCGAGGGCGGGGTTTCGATTGACTTTGGTTGCGGCTCTGCCACGCTGCGTTAGTCTCCCGATATGCTGGCCATCGAAATAAAAGACCTTACCAAGGACTACAAGGTTGGATTCTGGAAGAAGAAGCCACGCCGGGCCTTGGATGGCCTGAGTCTGAGCGTTGAAGCCGGTGAAACCTTTGGTTTGCTCGGGCCGAATGGAGCCGGCAAAAGCACCACGCTCAAGATCCTCTTCCGACTGATTTTTCCGACAACCGGCGTAGCTCGCATCCTGGGCGAAAATATCCAGGATCGATCCACCCACGCCCGCCTCGGATTCCTTCCCGAAAACCCGAGCTTTTACGATCACCTCACGGCCGAGGAATTCATGATGTTTGCGTCCGATCTTTTTGGCATTCCGGCAAGGCAAGCACGCCGGCAAACCGGAGAGCTTCTCGATCGTGTTGGCCTCGCGGGAACGGGCGGGTTGAGGATCCGCAAATTCTCCAAGGGGATGGTCCAACGATTGGGAATCGCGCAAGCCCTCATCAACGATCCGGATTTGATTTTCCTGGATGAACCCATGTCTGGCCTCGACCCCATCGGCCGCCGCGATATTCGGAACCTGATTCTGGAACTCCGCAAGGAAGGTAAGACGGTATTCTTTTCCACGCACATCCTTTCTGACGCGGAAACGCTCTGTGATCGTGTGGCGATCCTGGACCGCGGCCGGCTGCTCGGTTGCGGCGAGCTGGAACAGATTCTTGCCATGAAGGTGCGCACTGTGGAGATCGTGATCGAGGGCCCTTCGGCGCAAACGCTGGGAGAGTTAAGGCCTTACGCCCGCGCGATGGTGCGGACTGGAAACCAGCTTCGAATCGAATCGGATGAGAAGGATGCTACTGTGGTGCTGGGCACGGTGCTCGCGTGCGGCGCTCGCGTGCGCTCATTCAATCCGGTCAAATCGTCTTTGGAAGATTACTTTATGGCGCAGGTGAGCGCGCCGGAGGAAGATCCCGCGGAAAACGCTGCCCAACCCCCCTTGCGGAAGCGCGCGGCACGGAGCGGCAGGTGACTTCTTTGCCGCGATTTTCGAGGTATCCCCTCACCAGCCTGCGGGCAGGAGCCAGGTAGCGCAGACTTCGCGCCTTTCGAAGTCTGCGGCTTTTCTTTGGGGAATCACGGACAAGCCGCAGAGTCTCCAAAGGCGGGAAATTCTGTGCTACCTGACGATGATTCACCGCATTTCCACCATCGCTCTGCACACCTTTAGGCAATCGGTGCGCGACAAGGTTCTCTACAATCTGGTCGCTTTTGCCGTGCTCATGATCGGAGCGGCGATTCTTTTCGGCACGATTTCCATTGGCATCAATCAAATCCTTCTCGTCAATTTGGGGCTGAGCGCGATCGAGATTTTTGGCTTGATGATCGCCATTTTCATCGGGATCAGCCTGGTTTGGCGTGAAATCGAGCGGCGCACGCTCTACAACGTGCTCTCGAAGCCAGTTAGCCGCTGGGAATTCATTCTAGGCAAGTACCTTGGCTTGCTGCTTACTCTGCTGGTGAACGCCGGCATCATGGCCGCGGGCTTCTATCTGGCTCTGTTTTACTCTGCCCGCCGCTTTGGAACTCTTGACCTCGGCTCGCTCGAAGCCATTTATTTCATTATTCTGGAGCTCGCAATTGTGGTGGGGGTGGCGCTGCTCTTTTCCTGCATCTCCACTCCGGCCCTCTCGGCGATATTCACGATCTGCATTTTCGTGATTGGCAACCTGCTGGGCGATATCCGCTGGTTCGGACATGAATCGGCGAGCGGGCTGATGACCCGCCTGACGGTGCTGCTTTATTATGTGTTGCCAAATTTCAGCGACTTTAACTTTGTTAGCCGCATCGCGCACGGAGAATTAATTCCCGGGCGGGTTGTGGTTTCAGACTCTCTCTATGCGCTCCTTTATACTGTTGTTCTGCTGTCCGCAACCATCATGATTTTTGAAGAGCGGGAGCTGCAGTGAAGGGCAGAGACAAGAGATGAGAAAGGAGGGACGAGTCAGGCGTCTTTTCTTGTCTCTCGCCTCACGCCTCTCGTCCTCCGTATCTGCCTTCGTTCGCAGGCGGCGCGCGGCGCTGGGCGGAGTCATCATTGCCACCTTGCTTCTCCAGCTCCCGCTTCGCCGGGCGCTCGACCGGGCCGCCCAGAACTCTGCTCCGGAAGTATTGTATATTTCTTCCGGGAGGCTGCTTCGCCGCCTTAGCTTGGGATTCAATGGGCTATTGGCAGATATTTACTGGACGCGCGCCGTCCAGTACTACGGGAGGGAAGTGTTATCCCAGCAGTCGAATTTCGAGTTGTTAGGACCGCTGCTGCGCGTTACGACGGCGCTTGACCCACATCTGTTGGTCGCATACCGGTTTGGCGCCATTTTCCTTGCTGCTCCCCCGCCAGATGGCGCCGGAAAGCCTCAAGAGGCGATGCACTTGCTGCGCCGTGGAATCGTCGGCAATCCCGACTATTGGCGGCTGTGGGAAGACCTCGGGTTTATCGAGTATTGGGACCTGCGCGACTATGCCGCGGCGGCGCGCATTTTCAGGACGGGGAGCGAGCGGCCAGGAGCTGAAGTCTGGATGAGGACGCTCGCGGCCTCCGTGGCGGCAAAGGGTGGAGAAATCCAGACGTCGCGGCTGCTGTGGATCCAGATTTACCAGACGGCAGATAACGAGGTGATCCGCAAGAGCGCGCTCGCCCATCTCGCAGCCTTGAAGGCTTATCAAGACATTCAGGAGATCACGAGGATTCTCGGCCTGTATGAGAGGAAAGAAGGCCGCCCGGCGCGTTCGATTCAGGAGCTCGTGAACGCGGGCTTCCTGCGCTCCGCGCCCCTGGATCCGAGTGGGGTCCCGTACAAGCTGGGTGAAAGCGGTGAAGCTGAGCTTGGTCCGGGAAGCGCCATCGATCTCCCCTTGGCGCAGTAGCCGGGGCTCGGATTTCGGGGATCG
This sequence comes from Terriglobia bacterium, assembly GCA_030040995.1. Lineage (GTDB taxonomy): Bacteria > Acidobacteriota > Terriglobia > UBA7540 > UBA7540 > JASHON01. Next base: position 10,790 of record JASHOS010000015.1, read on the forward strand.
GGGTTAGGGGAAGCAGGATAGCACAGCGCGGCCTTGCGGCCGCAACCAAAGTTACAGATGTTTTGCCCTCTCCCTCGGGAGAGGGTGGACCGCGGCCGGCGCTTTCTCCAGCCGGCGCGGGCCGGGTGAGGGGTCGCTCGCCGAAGAATCTTGTCAAAAAAACAAGATTTTACGGTATTGCAACGCAGAGTCTGTGCTTTTCAGACTCTGCGGCTTTTTTGAGGGATTCGCGGACAAGCCGCAAAGTTTCTCCCGCAGCGCGTGACAGGAAACTCTGTGCCCGACTGCGGCTCTTCTGGGGATTTCATCGCCGATGCCCGAAAACCGATCCCCGAGTCCCGATCCCCGAGACTTAAAGCTATGGAAGCCGCCCATTTTGTATTCTGGGAAGCTCTGGAGGCCGTGGCGCTGGTCTTTTTCTCGCTGCTTACGCTGAAGGTCATCGGCGGCCTGCCATCGGGCGCAGGCCGCCGTGGCGCGCTCATTAAAGCTTCGCTCTATGCGGCAGTTCTGGTGGTCGCGCTGATGGGCGCAAGGTTTATAGGATACGATACGGCGGCGGAGGTCTACTTCTGGTCAGCGCAGAGGAACATCACGCACCGGCAGCTTGTCCTGGCATATTCGAACGCGCTTCGCGCTGTTGACCTGAGACCCGCGAAATTAGCTTATTGGCGGGTGCTGGAACAAACGAAGATAATGGGCCAGCAGTATGCTTCGGTTTTGCAGGATGAGCCTGCACTGAGGGCGCTGAGCAGCGGCGGGCTAAGTGTTTCCGACCTGCTTACCTTTGCTGCCTGCCAGTATTCCCTTGGGCGCTACGGCCAGGCCATTGCGACGACGAAGCAGGTGATTCAAAGGGACCGTTCCTACCCTTATGCTTACGTGCTCCAGGGTATGGCCGATATCGCTTCTCAGAACTTTTCCGGAGCCGAAAAGATCTTACTAACCGTGCTCGGCATGTTTCCGACGGAGAGAGATGCAGTGGAACAGCTTGCTCAGGCGTATTACCTCGGCGGCGATGTTCCAAGAGCGCTCGCCGTGCTGGGCGCGACGGCACATTACCCGTTCTCACCCCAATCCCGCCAGCGTTTTGAGGAGTTGAAGGCGCTCTATGCACAAGCCAAGTGAGCTGACGTTCGACTTGCGCATCGAAGATCTCGTCGCGCTGCTGTTCTTTCTCATCAACATCGTTCTGGAACTGTTTTTCCGCGAGCTTCGCGGCCAATCGCTCGATATTTCTGACGTGATGATTGTGATTCCCGCGGTGGCGCTGCTTCTGGCTAAAGAAGTCATCAACTACTTCGTCGCCGGGCAAGGGAACCAGCTCCAATCGGCACGCGATGTGCTGGCTTTTGTAAGGCCCTACTGGCGGATCGTCCGGGATTGGTTTCCGTTTCTCGTGATTCTCCTGATGTATTATTCGCTGTGGGGCAAGGCGACGCTCCTTCTGGTGACCCACGACCGCGACGCCATGCTCTTGCGATGGGATTACTGGATGTTCGGAACCGAGCCGACGGTCTGGATGCAGCGGATCATCAGCCCTCCGCTCACGGCCTGGATGCAGTTTTCCTACACCTTCCACCTCTATGTAATTCCGATCGTCGGCTGCTTTATTTATATCCTCCGGCCGCGCGCGCGCTTCCGGGAAATGATGTGCGGCCTCGTCGTGATCAGTTTTGTCGGCATCCTCGGCTATCTCATTGTGCCCGCCATCGGCCCCATGTATACCCTGCACAGCGTCTATACCGTGCCTCTTTCCCAGCCTTTGGCGGTGTTTAACCGCCAGATCCAATTCATCGACTTGGCGCGCGTCACGCGGGATTGCTTTCCAAGCCTGCACGTGGGCATTTCGTTTGTTGTCTGGCTCTATGCGTGGAGAAACTCCAAGGCGCTTTTCTGGATTCTCTCTCCTTTCATTTTAAGCTTGTGGCTTTCCACCGTTTACCTCCGCTTTCATTACGCCGTGGATTGCCTCGCCGGATTTGTGCTTGCGCCGCTGTGTTATCTGCTCGCCAACTGGTTGTATAAACGGTACGGAGAGGTTTCGGTTCGCATGCCCATCCCGGAAGGTCTTGCGGAACGCCTTCGAAAAACAGGATGGGCGGGAGCTAAACTGGAAGAACCGGATTTATGAGCCTGCCCTTTACTGAAACTACCCCGGCAGCACGTGGGGCGATTACTGAACCCGGCTCGCGTCGCGCCTCGGACCGGCTTCTTATCCTTGTGCTGGCGCTCTGCGCGGCCCTCCCTTATGCCAACACGCTGCTCAACGGCTTTGTGTATGACGATACAACGCAAGTTCTCCGCAATCCTTACATTCGCAATTTTAGCTATTTAAAAGCGATCTTTACGCACACGGCGTGGGGGTATATGGGCGCGCAGGGACTAACGAATTACTACCGCCCCCTGATGGATCTTGGCTACGTTCTGTGCCACGAAATCTTTGGATTCCGAGCGTGGGGATATCACCTGGTCAACGTTGCGTTTAACCTGGCCGTCGTTTGCATGCTTTTTGCCGTTACCCGGCGGCTTTTTCATGACCGTATGATCGCGTTCTTCGCGGCGGCGTTGTTTGCACTGCATCCCATTCATACCGAGGCTGTGGCTTGGGTGGCAGCTATTACGGACATCGAGCTCACATTTTTTCTCTTATTCAGCTTGTGGTGTTTTCTGCGGCTTGAAGAGAGTGAATCAGTGCGTGCCGGCCTACTGCAATTGGGGATGACGGTGAGTTTTGCGCTGGCCCTCCTGGCCAAAGAACCTGCCGCCACGTGGCCCTTTCTCGCCACGTTTTACGAGCACGCCTGCCGCGAAGACCGGGCACAAACGCCTTGGATACTCAAGGCTCGCCGCTATGCGCCGCTTTGGCTGCTTCTCGCCGCCTACATTGTTTTCCGCGCCCGCATTATGGGCGCCTTTATTCCGCTACCTGACAGAACTCGATTGCCTTACAACGAGGCGTTCTTTGCGGCCATCGCGCTGGCGGGCCATTACGTTGAAAAAATGATTTGGCCGGTCCACTTGTGCGCATTTTACGTTTTCCCCAAAGATCTCGCGCCTCTTTTGCCATGGTTCGCGGCGGGGGCTTTGGCTTTGGTCGTTTGCGGCGTTCTCATGATCCATTTCTGGAAGCGGTACCGGCGGATATGTTTTGCCTTCGCGTGGTTCTTCGTAACCCTCGCGCCGGTTTTGAATGCCCGCTGGATGCCTAACAACGTTTTTGCCGAACGTTATTTATATCTGCCGTCGGTGGGTTTCTGCTGGGTGCTGGGATGGCTGGCCGTGCGAGCGTGGGAGCGCCTCTCATCCGGGCATAAGCTCACAGGGCGACTGCTCATCGTGCCTGCCTGTTTGCTGGCGGCGCTGATGGCCGTCCGTATTGTAACTCGCAACTATGATTGGAGGAACGATCTGGCGCTCGAGCAAGCGACGCTTGCCTCGTCGCCCGATGCAGCAGATATTCGCGGTAATCTCGGCGTTTATTATTTCCAGCACGGCAAGCTCGAGCTGGCCCGGCGGACCCTGCTCGAGGCGCTGAAGGAAAAACCCGACAGTGCCCCCGTTCTCGATGATCTGGGCCTTGTGGACATGCGCCAAGGGCGCTATCAGGAGGCGGTCGTCTATTACGAACGTTCCCTGACCGTCATGCCCAATGACGCTATTGGCCGGTCTGGGCTGGGAGAGGCATTCCAGCATTTGGGCATGCTGCAACAGGCAGAAGCCCAGTTGCAAAAGGCCGTGGCGCTCGCTCCGCTGAATGTGGGCGCGCGCGTGCGCCTGGGACAGCTTTACTATGACGAGCACCAATACGCACGCGCCGAAAGCCAGTTTCAGATTTCGGTTCAAACGTTACCGAGCGTCTGGGGGTATTCAGGCTTGGGCCTCACGCATTGGGCGCAAGGCGACCGTGCCGGAGCCGAGCGTTTTTTTGACGAGGCGATGAAAGTCGACCCCACGGATTCCCGCCCTTATGCGCTGCTTGGGGTTCTCTACGCTCAAGTCGGCCGGGTTCCGGACGCCATCCGGGAATATGAGCAAGCCCTGAAGGTTGACCCAACAGATTCGATTGTCCGGGCGCAGCTTGCCGCGCTCGAGCGCACAGGCGGAGACAAGTGACGAGAAGAAAGCAGCAATCAGCGGTCAGCAGTCGGCATTCAGCTATTAACCGCCGGCCGCACGTCTGCGGTTTTTCGCCGCCTGCTCCCCAGTCGTCGCTCGCCGCTCCTCACTTGTCACTTGTCACTCCTTACTTGTTTCTCCTCTCTTGCGTGTTCTTTTTCCTCTTCCCCCTGCCCGGGGTTCTCAACGGCGCCCCGCAGGCGTCGATCGAGCGATACGTCCAGCAGTTCGAAGCGAGCTATCGTCACGTAACAACGCTCCAGGCGGTTTTTAGTCAGAAAGATTTCGCCTTGGGCAGGACACGAATCGAATCGGGAACGGTTTACGTTGCGCGCGGTGGGAGAATGCGATGGGTATATAATCCGCCGGAAAAGAAGATCTTTCTTACCGACGGAAAGCATCTTTTGCTCTATTTGCCCGCGGAAAAGCAACTGCGGATTTCTTCGCTGCGCGATGTAGAGGATGCGCCCGTTCCCCTGGATCTTCTGTTATCTCATATACAGCTTGGGAGGTTTTTCACCCGCTTCGAATTTGCGCCTCAAGCTCTCGAACCCAAAGCGGGTGACCGCGTCATTCGGGGATATCCGCGGGGAAGACTCCGGGGCGAGATTACAAGCGCCCTGATCGAGATGACACCTTCATTCGATATACGGAAGCTCGTGCTCTTTTATCCGGATAACAGCACTATGCAATTCACGTTCAGCGATATTAAGCGGAACCAACCTCTTGATCTCTCCCTGTTTGTTTTGGTTCCTCCTCCCGGCACGGAAGTGATTCGGCAGTAAGCGTAGCGGCGGCATCGGGCCGGTAAATGCGAGGCATCGCGCGCATCGCGCCTCTTGCGATGGGCGCGACGAGCGGGCTGCACACGCAGCGACGCCGCTATGTAGCGCCGGCCTTTAGCCACATGCCGGGCTTCAGCCCGGCGCTGCAAACCTGAAACCTGAGCTTGAAAATTTGTCCGGAGCGTGCTTCAGTGTATTTGGGGCAGCAGTGGCGCAGAGTTCGCGCCTTTCGAACTCTGCGGCTTTTAATTTAACTGGGGGAACCGGTCGGAGTCCATGGCAATCTCGATTGACAAATTCCAGCGGCTCGAGATTATCGAGCGAAAGGATTATTGCGACGATCTCTGGTCGATCCGCGTCCGTGCCGAGTCAAAACTGGCGTTCAAGCCGGGGCAATACGCGACGCTTGGCGTCGAGAGTGGCGGCCGCATGGTGCAACGCGCGTATTCGATCGTCTCCAGCCCGCTCGAAGACGACATCGAGTTTTTTTTCGAATTGGTGCCGGAAGGCGAGCTAACGCCCCTTCTTTTCAAGCTCGGAACCGGAGACAGTCTCTGGATGAGGCGGCAAGCTCGCGGGCTTTTTCTGCTGGATAGCGCGAGCGGACACGCCAAGCATCTGCTGCTTGCAACCGTAACCGGGGTCGCGCCATACGTCAGCATGGCTCGTTCGATCGCAAGGGGAATGGCGGGAGCCGAGGCTGCGAATCTGCAAATAGTGGTTATTCAGGCTGCGAGCCGCTCTTGGGAATTTGCCTACCGCGACGAGTTGGAAGAGCTTTCCAGGAGTTCTCCATGGCTTCAATATGTTCCTACCGTCAGCCGGCCTTGGGAAGACGCGGACTGGAAAGGCGAGGTGGGGAGGATCGAAGACCTCGCTCGCAAGTACATCGACAGCCTCGCACTCGAGCCGGCAAACACAACCGCCTATCTCTGCGGCCACCCGCAAATGATCGAAAACTGTAAAGGGATTCTCCAGCGAAGGGGATTTTCGAAGGAGCATGTTCGAGAAGAAATCTATTGGATTCCCGCCAAGGGTCCCAAGACGGTCACGACAAGCCCAGCCCAGTCACTTTAGATTTTGGATTTTAGATTGAACTCTGCCGCTGGCGCGAAGCGAAGCTCCACGGACTGGGAGTGACGGCGGTCGCAGAGTTGACGCTCAGTGAGCGCCCGCAAATCCAAAGTCCAAAATCAAATTTCCATGCTTCGTTACCAACTTCCTCCCGGCCCTCCTGGCAATTTTCTGCTGGGAAGCTTTCCTTTAGGCAGACGCGATCCGTTAAGCGTTCTGACGGAATGGGCCAGAACTTATGGCGACATTTTCTTCTACCGTGCCTTCACGACTCCCGTCTATTTCCTCAACCATCCAGACCTTATCGCGTCCGTGCTGGTGACGAACAGCCGGAATTTTGTCAAAGGCCGGGGATTGCAGGTGAACGAGCGGCTCTTCGGAAAAGGGCTGCTCACCAGCGAAGGGGAGTTATGGCTGAGCCAGCGCCGGCTTTGCCAAGCCGCGTTTTCGAGCGACTGCGTGAAAGCTTACGGCGCGACGATGGTGGAATACACGGAGAAGGCTTTGGTGCAGTGGCGCGAGGGTGAGGAGCGGGACCTGGATCCCGAGATGCGCCAGTTAACGCTCAAAATCGTCACGAAAGTGCTGTTTGGAGCGGATGTAAGCCCTTCCGCCTCCAGCCTGCTGAGAACAGCCAGGCCGATCGCGGAATTTAACGCTCGCGGGCGCGCGCTCCTTCCTCTGATGCGGTATCTTCCTACACCACTTAACCTGCGATACCGGAATGCGGTACGCCGCCTCGAGCGCTTCGCGCAGTTCATCATTCGGGAAGGCCGGAAAAACGACACCAATGCCGGTGGTCTTCTCTCCTTGCTGCTCGCCTCTCGCGGGCCGGATGGCGGCGCGCTCAGCGCTCGCCAGTTGCGCGATGAAGCGATCACATTTCTTCTGGCCGGGCATGAGACCACAGCCCTGGCTCTCTGCTGGACCTTCTACCTTCTTGCTCTGAATCCGTTCGCTGAAGAGAAATTGCTGGCGGAGCTGAAAGCGGTGGCGGGAGAAAGACCCTTGGAGGCGGCGGATTTGCAGCGCTTAAGCTACGCGGAGAGGGTTATTCGAGAATCGCTGCGGCTCTATCCACCCGCATTCGCTGTCGCGCGGGTTGCTGCGGTCGATACTGAAATTGGCGGCTACCAAGTTCCTAGAGGAGCCAGCGTCGTTATGAGCCAGTGGGTGATGCACCGCGATCCACGATTCTTCGACGAACCGGAACAGTTTAAGCCCGAGCGTTGGTCAGAAGAATTTACCAGCCGTTTGCCGAAATTTGCCTATTTCCCATTTGGCGGTGGATCGCGCCTTTGCATTGGCTCGTCTTTCGCACTGACGGAGGCCACACTGCTCTTGCTGACGATCCTGAGACGGTTTCACTTTTCTCTTGTCCCGGGAAGTTCTGTAACTCCAGTGACAGCGATCACCCTGCGGCCCGCGAGCGGCATGCGCGTTATCGTTACGCGTAAATGCCGCGAAGTTTAAGGCTGAAGGCAACGCGGTCGATGGCGAGCATGTAGGCGGCGATGCGGTTATTGACGTTGTGCTTCTCGCCATAGTGGACGACGTCATTGAATGCGGCCACCTGGATGTGCTTGAGCCGGTCATTCACGTCGTTCTCCGTCCAGAAATACCCCTGGCGGTCCTGAACCCACTCGAAATAGGAGACCGTCACGCCGCCCGCATTCGCCAAAATGTCAGGGATAACGAAGACGCCGCGATCGAAGAGAATCTCATCCGCCGGCGGAGTTGTCGGACTGTTTGCGCCTTCCACCAGGATGCGCGCCTTGATCCGCGAAGCGTTCCGGCTGGTAATCACGCTTTCCGTGGCCGCGGGCAAAAGCACGTCGCAATCCTGTTCGAGCAGCTCACAGCTCTCGGCGGCCTCACCGCCGGGAAATCCCTTGACGCCTTTCGCCTCGTGCGCGTATTCCAGCAAGGCAGGGATATCAATCCCTCGGGAATTGTAAGTTCCGCCGTGCAGGTCCGCAACACCGGTAATTCTATAACCGGCCTCGTACATGAGCCGCGCCGCCTGGGACCCCACGTTTCCGAAACCTTGAATAATCACTCGCGTGGATTCGGGCGTTTTGCCGAAGCGCTTCAAAGCCTGGTCGCAGACGATCATGCACCCTCGACCGGTAGCTTCCCGGCGCCCGCGCGAACCGCCAAGGTCGAGCGGCTTCCCGGTTACGCTCGCGGTGACGGTATGGCGAACGTGCATGGAATAAGTGTCCATCATCCATGCCATCACCTGCTCGCCCGTATTCATATCCGGAGCAGGGACGTCCCTTTCCGGCCCGATATAGTCGAGGATTTCGGCGGTGTACCGGCGCGTGATCCGCTCAAGCTCGCCGCGGGAGAGCTTCTCCGGATCGCACACTACGCCTCCCTTGGCGCCTCCAAAGGGAATATTCACCACCGCGCACTTCCATGTCATCTCCGCCGCAAGTCCGCGGATCTCGTCGAGCGTCACCTGGGGGCTGTACCGGACACCGCCCTTCGATGGCCCGCGAGCGATGCTGTGCTGAACCCGGTATCCGTCGAATACCTCCACTGTTCCATTGTCCATTTCCACCGGAATATGGACGATGATTTCCCGGTTCGGGCAGCGCATGTACTTATAAAGACCTGCGTCAAGCTTGAGTTGCCGGGCGGCAACATCAAACCGGGCAGCCATGGACTCATAAACGCTGAGTTCCTTCTCGGCTTCCGTATAGCCCATAATGCCCCTCGACAAGCAGGTTTCCTTGCGGTCGAGCAAAGTATAGCTTGGCGCGGACGCCACCCGCAACCACGCGTAGTGCCAGCTGTATTGCGAAGGCTGAAAGTGCAACCGACGGCGGTGTGCTGCCGTGCTCCAGTGGTATAGGAGGGTTGAATTGTATTAATCTAGTGTAGCGAAGAACTACAGAACAATGCTTGGCATTTTCGGGGTGAAGTACGAGAAATCGGCGTCTGCGCGCTAAGTCGATCACGCAAAATAATGCGCCTAACTGCTCATGTACGATAGGAACTAGCTCCGTCGAATTAGCGGCGTATCCTTTAACTTAGAGACAGGAATGGGAGTTTCTAATGGTTAAATCCACCAAGAGTGTAGCGAGACTCAAGCGGTCCAAAGCGGAGGTCGAGCAGGAGTTCAACGCTGTCCGCGAGGAAGTGGAAGCCGCGCACGAGACGGCAGAGCCGAAGCGGGAAGACCTCTCAAAAGCGCGAGATGCCGTGGTGCGCGAGGTTGCCGGAAACCTAACCGTTGAGGGTGTCGTGCATAAAATTTCCGCGCTGAGCCTCGAAATCACGAAGGCGCTTTCCGGCCTTTCCGAAAAACTCATGAGCGAAGTGGAAACGCTTGCCTCGGCGCGCGAGGCCGTAGCTTTAGAACAGAACGAGCTGAACCGGCTGCACAAGATTGACGTCGCGGCGACGGCGCTCGACCAGCTTGTTCAAGACTACGCTCGTGAGAAGGAGCGGCTGGAAGCTGAGGTTGAAGCTGAGCGAAAGGCCGGGGACGAGGAGAAGCGACAGACGGAGCGGGAACGGAAGGAGCAGGAAGAGAGCCTGCGAAAGCAGCGCCAGCGCGAGACCGAGGACTACGAGTATAAAAAGATGCTGGAGCGCAAGAAAGAAAGGGACCAATACGAAGAAGAGTTGAAGTCTCTGGAAAGGCAAAACCGTGAGAAGCAGGAGGCTCTGGAAAAAAGTTGGCAACAGCGGGAAGCTTTACTTAAGGAAAGGGAAGAAGAATTTTTGCGGCTCAAAAAGGAGTCGGAGGGATTTGCCGATCGGTTAAAAAAGGAAGCAGACCAGGCGGCGGCCCAGGCCAGCCGGGCGGCGCAACAGAAGTTTGAGCAGGAAGCGCTTCTTCTCAAAAAGGAGAACGAGGCCGAAAAGCGGCTGGCCGAACTGCACATCAAGAGTTTGCAGGAAGAAGTGTCGCGGCAGGCGGCGCAAATGGCGGCGTTGCAAAAGCAAGCCGAAGAGGCTAAACAGCAGGTGCAGGAAATCGCCGTAAGAGCGATCGAGGGAGCGTCGGGCTCAAAGGCCTTGGCGCACATCAATCAGATTGCTATTGAGCAAGCCAAGCACCGCTCGCCCCAGAGCTAAAGTTGAAGCACCACTCTCTCTGAAAAGAACGTCCGACGCACCGCCGCGAAGCCTTTGTGCAACGCGCCGTTAGCCGAAACCAAATCAGTGTTTTCGCTTCCACTCGCTGCCTCCCAGCGTAAATCGCACGCCCGCCCGGAAATTGAAGGGCAGAGCCGGATAGCCGAACGCGGCCTGATAATGCTCATCGAGGACGTTGCTCATGCTTGTGTAGAGCGTGACGCCACGACGAATCTGATACCATCCGCTAAATCCGGCAAGCTGATATCCCGCCAACAAATTGTGATTGGGAAGAAGCATCGTATCGCCGAAGTAAGCATCGGTTAAAAATGTGCTGTCGTCGGAACGGCCGGCAAAATAGGCGTTGAAGTTAGCTCCAAACCGCTGCCGGGAATAGGTGAGCACGAAGCTGCCGCTGTTTTCGGGTTGGCGGAACGGGCGGCCGCCCACGAGGGGAGCGTAGGCGCCAATCGGAACGTCCGGAAAGGCCGGATTAAAGGCGGGAAACAGCGCGCTCGAAGAAAACGACCGGGTGACGACCGCATCGAGCCAGGTATAGGCAGCTTGGAGAATCAAATGGGATGCGAGGCCAGCCGTAAAATCGGTCTCCGCTCCTTGGCTTCGCCAAGAATCCGAATTGAGATAAGCGCCGAATGGCGCTGCCGCTGCCACGGCGGATGGGACGCCGAGCGTGGGCAGCGCGCTTTGCGGAACGTCGTCGATCAAGTCATAAAACCGCTCATGGAACCACGACGTGCCCAGGCGGATGCGCTCCCCCGCCAGCCCCTGCTCAATGCCCGCATCGAAGCTGGTGCTTCGTTCCGCGCCTATGGGGGAGATGCCGTACTGCCGGATCAATTGGGGGCCGCCTGGCGTCTGAGTGAGGAGAGCGTAGAGGGACGACTCCTGGTCGCTGAGGCTGGGCTCTTCGATCCCTGTTCCGAAATTGAACCTTAGCTTGGTATGTCCAAAGAACAATGCGGACGAGGGACGGCGAACGTAGTAGGCGGCCGAAGCCCTGGGAGTGGCCGCAAAACCAAAGACGGCGTTGCTCTCGAGCCCCACACCCGCCGTTCCAAACAGGCGCTGGCTTAGGGTGCCATGAGCTTCAAAGAAGGTGTCGTAGTTGTTCCGGGAAATTGCGGGCGCCGCTAAACCGGAGGACTGGGAAGAACCGGTTTCGTTCACGTATTGGATTCCCGCCGTCGCCGCAAGCTCCGGCCCGAAGTTGTAATCCGTTTGAGCGTAGACCGACCGGACGGAGTTAATAGAATCAAATATCATCGGATAGGCCCCACCGTAATCCAGAATGGCTTGTCCCGAAGTACAATAGCCATTCGCCCCGCAAATCGTAACGGGATCGCCCAGATAGTTTGTCCCGAAGGCCGCGGTGGTGAACGGAATTCCGGCGGGCTCCGGCGTGTCAAAGAGATAATGGATGTGGGCCGACGTGAGCCTTAGCATGTTGTGCCAGCGGGAGGTGGTCTGATCCTGAACAGTAAGGCCCATATCCGTGTCTTGATATCGCTGGAAGGAGTCATCGGGGATTCCATAGAGAGCGAGGGCGTTTGAGCTGCCAAGCCCGGTCGCGTCGTGGTGGAGCGTGAAGCGGACGCTCGCGTTCTGGGCAGGCTTCCATCCAAAATTCCCCGTAAGGGTGCCGTTATGAAAGGAATTATTGGGCAGGCTGTTTTGCGTGTCGAAGCGCATGAAGTCCACGTAGTAATCGAACGGGTGGAAGACGCCTCCAACGGAAGCCTCCTGCCGGTACGTTTCAAAGTTTCCCGCATCGGCGGAATAGGTAAATTGCGGGGTTGGGGTTGAGCCGCTGCGAGTGGTGATGTTGATCACGCCGCCCAGAGCGTCGCTGCCGTAGAGAATGCTGTCCGGCCCGCGGAAGACCTCCACTTCCTCCACACCGCTCGTGGACAAATTCGAAAAATCGAACTCGCCGCCGATTTCGTCGATGGCAATACCGTCGATGATAACCTTATTGAAGCCGCTGTTGCCGCCCTGGATAAAAACCGACCCAAGGCTGCCACGCTCGCCCTCCTGCACCACGCCTACGCCGGGCAGGAGGCGCAACGCGTCCAGCACGTCGAGCTTGTTCAGCGCATCGAGCTCTTCGGGCCCGAGCACGCTCACCGAGGAACCCACTTGCGACTCGGGCATGGCAGTTCCCGTGGCGGAAACAACCAGGTGCTGTTTCAGGGTCCCGATCTGAAGCTGTAGGTCGATTTGGAGTGAGCCGCCTGCCTTCAAAGACAGAGGCGTGCTGCTCGCGGAGGTGAATCCCGCTGCCTCCACATTAATGCGGTAATTGCCGGATGGGACTGCAGAAAACAGAAAAGCGCCACGCGGATCCGTAGACGTTTGCCGGAAGCGGCTCGACGAGTGAATGAGAGTAACGCGGGCGCCCGGCACCGGTTTACCGAGCGGGTCTGTGATCTTGCCGTGGATCGTGCTTGCGGCGGCCGAAGAGCCGGTGAGAGTTTGTAACAGCGCAAGCCAAAGGGAAATAGCGAGTATGGTCCTCGCGGGGTATAACTTCTGCACGGTGTCCTCCTTCGCCCTCGGAAGAGCGGACAATGGGATTCCGATCAGACCGGTCTCCTGACTCGCGCCATCGTGCTTTTCGTCCGCGCCTTCCCATCCCGTGAAGCGGAACAGTGGCATTGTGCGGACGCTTTAGGGCGCTCACAGTTGCGGGGCAGTGGCGGCTTCTCACCGCCTTCCCGTTCATCTGATCGGTGAGATAGATTATAGCAGTTCAGGCAAGCAAGCCTGATTGCGAAATTTGGTTTATGACGTGTATCAGGGCACGACTTTAGTCGTGCCGTAAAGAAGTTACGTGGGGATTGGGTTTAGCCCCTGTCAGCGGCTAAAGCCGGCATTTCTAGCGCTGCGTTCCGGCACGACTGAAGTCGTGCCCTGATACACAGCCAAAGTTACGCTTATTTACGCAACCGAGCGGTATTCTTATGGCCGTATCCTTCATCTCCCGTAACGTTTCCGCCGCCCGCGCCGAGCTTCCGCGCGACCCATGGGCATGCTGGGCGTCAGTCCTCTTCAGCGTGTTCGTGCTCACGCTACTTGTTTCGATAGCCGCGAACCAGTTATTCCTGGCATTGGCCTCCGTCTGTTACTTCGTTTATCTGCTCCGCGGGAAGCCGTCAATCGCCTTCCCCCCCATCAAGCTCCCCCTGGCGCTCTTTTGCATATGGACTGTCGTCTCAGTGTTCTGGGCAACGACTCCTGCTGCGGGTGGATTCGAAATACGGAAATTGACGTTGTTCTTGATTTTTCTGCTCACCATAAATTTAACCGTGAGCGCGCGGCACCTGGTTTTCCTTCTCCGGGTGCTATTTCTCGAATCAGCCGTCGCGGGCGTTGTGGCCGTGGTTCAGTTTATCGAGCAATACCGCCGGGTTCGCATCGAGCATCCGCAGCGGATTTACCAATTAATGACCGTCCAGCGAATTCACGGCTTTGTGGGACACTGGATGAACTTTGGGGGTCAGCAGATGCTGGTCTTTGGCGTGTTGCTCGCGTTGCTGCTGTTAGCCTCGGCTCGGGGGCCCGGCGTTGCGGCGGCGCCCGCACCCTCGCCCTCCGCCTTGGGCGCTGATCTTCCGGAAGGCCACGCCGCCGGGGCAGCCGGCGTTCGAAGACTTCCACGTTCGCGAGGCACCGGCGCGATCGCCTTTGGCTGGGTGGCGATGCTTTTCCTTGCTGTATCTATTCTCCTGAACTTCACGCGCGGAGTCTGGCTGGGGTGTTTTGCCGGCGCGGTGTACCTGGTAGGCCGCTGGAGAGCCCGCTGGCTTCTGATCCTGCCTGTTCTTGTGGCCCTGACGCTGATTGCTGGTCCGAATCTGCTGCGGCGCCGTGAAGAATCCGTGCTTTTCCACGCTCACGACAGGTCAATTGCGGAGCGGCTGGAAATGTGGGGCGTAGGCTTGCGAATGATCGAGCAGCATCCGTTCGTAGGTGTTGGACCAGGCAATATTCCTGGAGTTTATGACCTCTATCTTCCGGCGGGCAGGCTCCCGCTAATAGGCTATCACGACCACCTCCACAACGACTACATCCAGTTTGCCGCTGAACGGGGCATTCCCTGTCTCGCGGTGTGGCTGTGGCTCATGGGCGCTCTCGGCTATAGCGTTTTGCGCTTAAGCCGCCGGCTCGCTTCCTTGCGCTGGATTGCTCACGGAGCGTTTGCCGCCTGGCTTGCGTTGCTCGTGGAAGGCTGCTTTGAGTTTAACTTCGGATCCACTCCTGTCTTGATGGTGTTCTTGTTTGTCATCACCACGCCTTTCGTTGCCGGGCGCATCGAGCCGCGTGGTCAGCTTTGAGTTCGGATCCAGTTTTGGAAGCCCGAAGGGCCGCCCTGTCATAGCCCTGGTGCGTGAACACCGGGTGAATTGGCAAGCTGAACTGCCGATGACACTGCGATAGGATGCCGGCTTATTTACGAGGCGTTACAATTAAGATGCTCACATGGAAGGTGCCGCGAGGATTATGGATTTGCGTAGCAAGGCTCGGAACGCGCGTGGAAGGATCGCAAGGGCGGGGCGAATCATTTGGGGAAGAGAATGGGCGGGCCGCAACATGACCGTGCTGCCCGACGACGTCTTTCTGGTTTCGTTTCCGCGGTCTGGCAGCACGTGGTTGCGCTTCCTGATGGGAAATTTGGTACACACCGAGGGTTCCGTAACGTTCGCAAACATCGAATCGGTTATCCCGTATGTTGACATTCACTCGGACAAGGCGTTACTCGGGGCTCCGAGGCCGCGAATTCTCGAAAGTCATGAGACATTTTGTCCGTGGTACCCAAAGGTAATCTATATCGTTCGAGATCCCAGGGATGTGGCCGTCTCCTATCACTACATTCTCAAAAAGGATCGGTGGCTGCCGGAGGGCTTTTCGATGGATGAATTCCTCCCGCTCTTTCTGGAAGGAAGGGACTTTGGCGTGAGGCTTGGCCCCTGGGCGAGCCACGTAATGAGTTGGACTAAGATGAGGCAAACCACGCCGGGGTTTCTGCTGTTGCGTTATGAGGACCTCCTGGCAGACACCTCGCGTGAGTTGTCGCGCGTGGCCGGTCTGCTGAACGTGCCTGCCTCTCCGGAACGAATCGAACGTGCCGTCGAGATGAGCGCGGCCGGCCGCATGCGCAGCTTGGAGAAAACTGAGGGGCGTCTCTGGAAGACAACTCGGCGAAGCCGGCAGGATATGCCGTTCGTCCGTTCCGCCAGATCGGGCGATTGGAAGACCATACTGCCGGAGAAAGCCGTTTTGCTCATCGAATCGGCGTGGGGCGCCGAAATGCGCGCCCTGGGTTATCCGCTTCTCACTAACGGGACCGGAACGCTGGCGCCTTCGAATTAGATCTCCTCATGCGCGACCTTCTTCTGAGAGCTCTCGGAAAATGTGGCGTTCGCGCGTACCTGTGGCGAAAGTACTGTCGCTGGTTTGGTCCTGGCGGGGGGATCGTCCGCCTGGATTTAGGCGAATACCAAGCCAAGTTCTACGTTCATAGCGCGTGGGTCTTTGCGGATCTCAAATCCTTCGGTGGCGAGCATGACCTGCTCGCGCTCCTGACTGCCACGGTGAAGCCGCGAGACGTGGTCTACGACATCGGAGCCAACATGGGCCTGCACGCGATATTCCTGGCTCAGGCAGCAGGGGAGCACGGCCTCGTTGTGGCCTTCGAGCCTGAGGACCACTATCGCGAGAGACTCCGCGGTAATTTGGCCCTGAATGGACTGAAGAACGTAAGAATCGTTCCGCTGGCTCTCGGGGATCATTCGCACGTCTCGGAATTTCTGCCGTCAGTTCGCGGAGTGGCAGCACCGAGGCTGGCGGAGGCGCGCGCGCAGGGGGCGGATCGTAGAGCTTCGCAAAGGGTTCACGTTGTCTGCGGCGATGAGTTTGTGGAACAGGAAAGGCTTCCACTGCCACGGCTGGTGAAGATTGACGTGGAGGGGCACGAACACTCCGTAATTCGGGGACTTACCCGCACCCTGTCAAATCCAGCCTGCGAAGTGGCGTGCTGTGAAATCCATCCCGGCCTCCTGCCCGAAGGCCTTAGTCCGAATGATGTCCTTGAGCTGTTGAGGCGGTGCGGATTCACACATTTAAAGATTCTCGACCGCTCAACGGAGCAGCACGTCGTCGCGTTCAAGGACGGCTCGGAAGGGCCACCGCGTTGAACGTTTGCCCCTCCTTCGGTTCGTGCCTCAGCGGGCCGAAGCCTCTCCACGTGGCCCTGTAGAGATGGTATCCCTCGAGATCGTCTACCAGATCCGCAACTGTGGCACCGTACGCGGCGAGCGTCTTCGGATTAAGTTCAATTGCGATGATAGGACGAAATTGCTTGATTGTATTCCTTGCCCCCAGAAGGAATTTGTGTTCCGCCCCCTCGATGTCAACCTTAATAAGGTCTACTCTCGCCACCTGGTGTTCTCGAACAAAACGATCTAACGTCAGAGACGGCACCTGGGTGCAGCCAGGCTCACCAGCGGGGGCGATCTGGTTGTAGTCGTCTTGTGGGTTTTCGATGAGCGAGGCCCAACCGCACGAGTCCGAGAGAGCAACCTGGAAAGGAAAGATGTTGCGAGCGGCGTTAAGCTTGATGTTCTTGAGGAGTGCCTGGTAGGTGGACGGGGCAACCTCAAAGGCAAATACCGTGCCTCCGGGGCCGACGAGACGGGAGGCGAGCAGGGCGTGGTAACCGAGGTTGGATCCTACGTCAATGACTGTCCAACCGGGCAGGATCGTCCGGTTGAGATAGAGAGTGTCCCAGTGTTCCCAATCGCCCAGGTAGTAGATGCTGCGCGCGACCCAGGAGGCCGGGTCAAGCTCATATCGAACGCCTGAAAATTCGGCGAAACGCGGCTTGGTCCACGCGCGGCGCGCCACTCTATCGAAAGCTGCGACGATATGGAGCTTTTTCGGGTGGTAGGGCAGGCAGCTTCCGTAGAAGGTCAGGAGACGATCTAAAATCCAGGCGGGCCAATTCACGATAAGCCTTTTCGCGCGATTGAACAATATGACCGGGCTCTCGCCAACTAGGATAGCACCTGTGCCGGGCAGCCCATGCGTCGCGACGAACTATCGGGTTCTTGTCGTCACGAACATGTGGCCGAATGATGATGACCCGAGCTACGGCGGGTTCGTCCAGGAGCAGATGGAGAGCCTGCGGCGGCTTGGCCTTGATTATGACGTCTTGTTCATCAATGGGCGGGCGTCTCGCTGGAATTATGTTCGCGCGATCAAGGAGCTGCGGAGAAGACTCCGCGGAGGACGCTACGATCTGATTCACGCGCACTTCGGCCTTTCCGGATGGATTGCCCGCTGCCAGTGGCGGCTGCCAGTGGTCGTGACGTTTCATGGAGATGATCTGTTAGGAAAGTTCAGGCGCGACGGGAGCATCACGCCTCTGGGCCGGCTGTTTCAGGCCTCCAGCCTCGCGCTGGCACCGTTGGTGCGAGTCGTTATCGTCCAGAGCCGTGAAATGCAGCGGATGCTCCGTTTCGCTACGAGCTGTGTGATCCCCTGTGGCATCGACCTCAGCCTGTTCCGGCCTATGGACCAGAAGCAGGCCCGAAGCTGCCTGAACCTGGATCCTGAGAAAAAGTATGTGATCTTTGCCTATGATCCGGCGGAGCAGCGGAAACGATTTGACCTGATTGAGCGGGCTGTGAACGTCGCACGGGCTTCGGTTCCAGAGATTGAGATTCTTACGGTGCGCGGCAAGCCCCATTCCGAAATGTCGCTATATATGAACGCTGCTGACGTGCTCATCGTTGCCTCGGAGGCCGAGGGTGGACCTTTGGTTACCAAGGAGGCGATGGCAGTAAACCTGCCCGTGATCAGCGTGCCTG
The DNA here is from genome assembly GCA_030040995.1 of Terriglobia bacterium. GTDB lineage: Bacteria > Acidobacteriota > Terriglobia > UBA7540 > UBA7540 > JASHON01. Next base: position 28,749 of record JASHOS010000015.1, read on the forward strand.
TGGGCGACGCCGCGGAGCTCATTGGCGACAGCGAGGGCAATTACATTGTGGCCCGAACAGCGGGAGCGATAGCGGAAAAGGTTGTGGAGGTCTGCCGGCGCAACAGCAGGAGCCAAGGCCGCGAGCTTCTGGACCCATTCTCCGCCGCCGCCACCGCCCGAAAGGTCCTCGATGTGTACCGCCGCGCCCTGGGCGCGTAGACACAAGCTTATGCCTGCGGACTTGCTGGAAGCTTCAAAACGGCTCCATAGCCACTTGCTGCGGCAGCACTATACGGCGGGTCTGCTGCACGGCCCCGATCCGGGCGTGCGATTCAACCTGCGCGCCTGGCGGTTCTTGAAAAGCGCTTTCGATTTCATTCCATGGGGCGATGATTACGTTTTCATGCAAACCCAGGGTAACTGGGTGCTCGCCAACTGGCTGCTTTTTGATGCCACCGGCGAGCCGCGCTACCGCGAAATCGCCATCGAGAGCACGGAGGCCACCGCGAGGCTGCAAACAGCCGAGGGTTACTGGCGATACCCTTTGCCCGAACGGCGCCATTTGATCGCGGCGCTGGAGGGAATTTGGGGCGCGATTGCGCTGCTCGCTACGTTTTCCCGCACGGCACAGCCCGGGCTGCTCAGCGCGGCCACGCGCGCCTGTGACTTCATCATTAACCGGATAGGATTCCAGGAGCATCGGCCGGGCAAGGCAATTAACTATTTCGATAAGCCGCGTGGAAAGGTTCCCAACAACTCAGTGATCGCCGCCTGGTTCCTTGTGCGGATGTGGAAAGCCAGCGGCGATGTCCGGTTCCTGGAGCACGTCCGGCCGCTCTTGGAGTTTGTTGCGGCCGTTCAGCTTCCCAGTGGAGAGATTCCCTACATCGTAGCCAGCCCGTTTGAAAAACCGCGAGTTCATTACTTATGTTTCCAATACAACGCTTACCAGTTCCTGCACCTCTGCCGGGCCGAGCGGCTGCGTCCCGGCCTCGGAGCGGAACCCATCCTCGCCAGGCTTTTCCAGTTCCTCCGGCGAGGCGTTCGGCCTAACGGCTCGTGCGCTAAGAACTGCGCCCGCGCCCGGCGCGGCGGGCCGGAGATGAACTACTATTCAGCGGCCCTCGGCGCCGCTTTCAACGAGGCTTATCTACTGGGTTTCGTGCGGGACAATGAAATGTCTCGACGCTGCTATGGGCGCGCCCTCGCCCGGCAACGGGCAGACGGAAGCTTCGGTTTTTCCGCCGGAGATTACGGGTTCCTGAGAGATGAGCGGTCTTACCCTCGATATCAGGCGATGACGCTGTTTCTTATGCTCGGCGCCGGCAGCACAGAAGAAGGGTTCGCGTAGCCTCTAGTCATATGCCACATAAATAGGTAGACAATGAGGCCTTCTTTGTGTTAGCTTCGCTCATGTGGAAACCAGCGAAGCCGTTGAGAGTGACCGAAGAACAACGATCGATACTGAATCGGTGGATACGAGGACGAAGCACGGCACAGAAACTCGTGCTCCGGGCCCGGATCGTGTTGATGGCTGCCGAGGGCATGG
>JASHOS010000159.1 GCA_030040995.1 Terriglobia bacterium
GTCACCAAGCGAGTTCCTTCGTTTGACGTCGACGACGAGACCTGGGATCGTATTCTGAATGTCAACCTGAAGGGGACTTGGCTCACCTGCCAGATCGTGGGCCGGGTTATGAAAGAGCAGCAGTATGGGCGCATCATCAATATTGCTTCCATCGGATCGTTTCTCGGCCTGCACGAAGCGGCGCCTTATTGCGCGAGCAAGGGCGGGGTGGCCATGCTCACTCGCACCTTAGGAGTAGAGTGGGCTCCCTATAACATCGCCGTGAATGCCATTGCACCCGGCGTTTTTGAGACGCCTCTTAATCGCGCTATCATTCACGAGCCTGGGCGGAAAGCTTCAATCCTCTCCCACACGCCCATGGAACGCTTCGGCGACCTTGAGGAGATCAAAGGTGCGGCGATCTTCCTTGCTTCGGATAGCGCCAGCTTTCTTACCGGCGAGGTTCTCTCTGTGGACGGCGGGTTTATGGCTCAAGGCATCGGAAGATAGATTTCTATTCCACCGTGACGCTCTTGGCAAGGTTCCTCGGCTTATCCACGTCGCAGCCACGTAGGATCGCGCAGTGGTAGGCGAACAGTTGCAAGGGGACGACAGCGAGCAGAGGCATTAAAATGCTTTCGTTCCGTGGAATTTCGACAATATGCTCGGCAAACGGCCCCAGCCGGGTATTTCCTTTCGTTGTCACCGCCACGATTGGCCCTTCGCGAGCGCGAATTTCCTGAATGTTCGAGATCATCTTTTCGTAGGAGCTGTCTTCCGGAGCCAGCGCCACTGTGGGGAACGAGGGTTCGATCAGCGCAATCGGACCGTGCTTCATCTCTCCGGCGGCATAGGCTTCGGCGTGAATGTAGGAGACCTCTTTGAGCTTCAAAGCGCCTTCGAGCGCGATGGGATATTGATATTTCCGGCCGACATAGAGGAAGTGGGAAGCGCTCGAGTAGATCTCAGCAAGTTGCCGTATATGCCCGGATTCAGCGAGAATCTCCCGGATCTGATCTGGCACTTCCTCCAACCCGCGCAGCAGGCGTTCGCCCTCTTCGTAGGAAAGGTCGCGGCCGCGGCCGATCAGCAAGGCGATCAAGAGGAGAATCGTCAGTTGAGACGTGAATGATTTGGTCGAAGCGACGCCAATTTCGATTCCCGCGTGCGAGTAAACTCCCGCGTGAGTCTCACGGGCGATTGTGCTTCCCACCACATTGACAAGCCCAAGGACCAAAGCTCCTTTGCGCTTCGCCTCCCGCAGAGCAGCGAGCGTATCGGCAGTTTCACCCGACTGGCTGATGGCCAGCACCACCGTATTTTGGCGAATATTTAATTTCCGATAGCGGAATTCCGAAGCCAGCTCGGTCTCCACGGTGAGGTCGGTCAAAGTTTCGAATACGTAGCGCGCGTAAAGCCCTGCGTAATAGGACGTGCCGCAGCTCACAATGATTAAATGCCGGGCTTTTTCCAGGCGGTCTGTTACCGACTCCAATCCCCCCAGCTTCGCGACCCCTTCCGAATGGTTCAAACGGCCCCTCAGCGCATTTTCTACAGCTTCTGGCTGCTCAAAGATCTCCTTCAACATGTAGTGCGGATAGGGTCCCCGGTCCATCGCTTCCGACCCGCCTTCGAGCGCCTGCGTTTCGCGGCTTATGGAGCGGTTATCCAACGTCTTAATGGAGAATCGGCCGGGCTCAAGCCGCGCAATCTCATTGTCCTCCAGATAGACCACCTGGTCGGTGTGCTGCGCGAGCGCGGACACATCCGAAGCTGCCAGAGACTCGTCCTTCCCGATTCCCAGCACGATGGGGCTGCCTCGCCTGGCAACAATCACCTGCTGCGGCTGGCCAGAATGGATCACGGCGATACCATAGGTGCCCTGGACATCCTGCAGGGCGCGCTGAACCGCAGCTTCGAGATTACCCTTATAATGGCTTTCGATGAGGTGGCTTAGAACTTCGGTGTCTGTTTCACTGCAGAAGCTATGGCCCGCTGCGGTAAGCACGCTACGGATTCGCTGGTAGTTCTCAATGATGCCGTTATGGGCCACGAAGATGTCGCCGGTACAGTCGCGATGCGGGTGAGCGTTAATTTCGGTAGGTTTGCCGTGAGTGGCCCACCGCGTGTGAGCGATTCCTGTGGCGCCTTCGGGCGAGTCGGCTTGTATTCGCTGCTCAATTTGCGCGACCTTACCGGCGCATTTCGCGAGGTACGGAGCAGCGCCATTAAGGATAGCGATCCCACTGGAGTCGTAGCCGCGATACTCCAAGCGCTTGAGTCCCTCGATCAGAATCTCGCGCGCCGGCTGGCTTCCTACGTAAGCGACAATGCCGCACATAACTGCTAAACCCCTCCCGATGCACCCTCAAAATTTTTCTTCATCGCAAAAAAACTTGCAACCTTTCCTAAAGGAGCGGCGTCTATAAGGTTAACCAACACTTATGACTACCTGGGGAGGTGGGTAGCGCTTTAGGGCAACCTAGTTACCCACTTCCTCCTTCCTCTGTAATAGCGGTTCCGATCCGCAGACCACGCTGATTCCGCAGACACAATCTGTTTGCCCTAAGGGCAGCCCCTGAGTTGGCCACACAAAATAGTGCTCACAGGCGGGGCCAGATGCGCGCCGTATCAGTTGGTCATGTCGCTTTGCGACACCCCGAAGCTATCAGAAGACCCCTGCCCTCGCCCCCTTTTGGGGGGAGAGGGCGGCGCGTAGCGCAGCGCCTGCGCCCACCGAAGCGCTCCTGCCCGCAGGCAGGTGAGGGGGTTCTACCAAGATTTTCAATGCAGGGCACGACTGAAGTGAAGTCGTCCCCTGATGCAGCGGTTTGCGCATGTGTTCTCGCAGCCAACTTAGGGTCGCTGCGCGGAGGTTATCGGGTGTTGAGTGCCTCCGGGGTGGACGTGTTTCCGGTCGTGCTGGAAATAGTCCCCGTCGCATTCGCGTCCTTAGGCCGTGATTTTTGCTTCCGTGGCGCCAAAGCTTGGAGGTTCTCCCGCTCGACGGTCCGGAATGGCAGGATCTCCGCAAAAGGCTCGCTGAAGGGAGTTATGCTGGTGGAACTTTTGAAAGGGGTCCAGTTAGTTCCCATCAGACCGTTTTCGAATGCCTGGCACGGCACGGTGATATCATCAAGCAGCCGGAGCGTGAAGACCCGCTCCCCCCGGAGTGCAGGCTCGGGACCTCGCATGGGAAGCGTCAGGACTTTCACCGGCCACAAGACAGGAATCATCCAACCAAGCGCGTCGCGCTTGGGATGTCCATGGCCGACAATTCTTCCCTGGGGGGTCACCTTGAATCCGCTTACGGAAATCACGCGGGCGCGAACTCCAGCCTCTCCAACCGGCAAGATCAAGCGGTCAAACTCCAGATCCATCCATCCTTTTCCAATCAAGCGGCCCGGCTTGCGATACTCTACGAATTCCCCACCGAGCTGAGTGCCTGGCGGGAATGCCGAGCAGCCAAATTCTATCAGCGGGCGCGCGTAGCAGACCACAGGGTCTCCGATTCTGGCAGTTCGGGGAGAAAAGTTAGGCTCATCAAGCGTGCATCGAATCAGTGTTCCGGCTGGTACGGGAACACTGCGCGCCATAAGGCCTCTCGAAGTCACTACAAGGGCGGCCGTGAAAATAGCGAACATCAAAATTCTGCAACCTGGTTTCCAGATCATAATATGCCTCCCGAGGGCTTCCTGGAGGTCGAGCGGGGGCAATCAGAGCAGGCACGAGTTCGGACGGAGCCCTGGCGAATTCAAGTTGATTCTACTCTTTTTCGCGTCAAGCGGACAGGTTGTTTCTTGAATTTCATCGCGCTCGTAGTGCCGACCTAAAGGTCGGCGCTACAGTGCCACGCCGGTCTTGCCAGAGCCTCACGGCGTCATCACACGCCTTACCTGATACACTCCTTCAATCCTTTGAAGTGAGGAAACAATCCTGTTCAACTGATGCAAATCCATGATCGAGAGGGTCACGTCGATTGAAGCCTGCTCATCCCCTGTCTTGGCCTCAATGTATTGAATGTTGGAGTCGACATCGCTCACGGCGGAGGTCACGTCCGCCAGCATGCCCGGCCGGTCCTCCGTAGACAGCGTGAGTTTGACGGAATAGGCGGCCACTTTGGGGCCTGCCCATTCCACGTCGATGCGGCGCTCCGCATCGTAGAGCAGGTTCTGGACGTTCGGACAGGACTTGGCATGAACGGCCACGCCCTTTCCGCGTGTGACATAGCCCACAATCGCTTCACCCCGGATCGGGCTACAACAGCGCGCGAGATAAACCAACAGATCGCTGTGGCCGCGGACCTTAATGGCGGCGTCGGTACTTGCCGGGGATTCGCCCGCGGCGTCTGCGCCGGAGTGTGTTTCCGGACGCTGGCCGACGGCGGCCGCTGGGAAAAGTTTTGCCAGCGCTTGGCGGGCCATTACCTTGCCATAGCCAATCCCCACATAGAGATCTTCAAGGTGGCGGCATCCGTATTCGGCTGCAACCTCCTGCCCCGTGATTTCAGGAACATCCTTAAGGTTCAGATGATATTTGCGAGCTTCTTTCTCCAGAAGTTTTTTGCCAATCTCAAGGGCCTCGCCTCTCGCAGCCAGATTGATCCAATGTTTGATCTTGTTTCGCGCCCGGGAGGTTTTTACGACGGAGAGCCAGTCGCGGCTCGGATTGTGAGAGGAGTGCGTGACAATCTCCACGATATCGCCGTTGCGCAGCCGGTACTTAAGCGGCATCATCCGGCCGTTGATTTTGGCGCCTGTACAGCGATGGCCCACCTCGGTGTGGATGGCGTAAGCAAAGTCGATCACCGTTGCATCCCTCGGCAGAACAATGACTCTGCCCTTGGGAGTGAACGTATAGACTTCCTGAGGATAAAGATCAATTTTCAGCGTGGAGAGGAAATCGGCGGAATCTTTCATGTCCCGCTGCCACTCGACGAGGTGCCTCAGCCACAAAAGTCGCTCCTCGTCGGGGCCCGACTGTTTCCGCCTATCTTTATACTTCCAGTGCGCAGCAATGCCTTCTTCTGCCAGGCGGTGCATCTCCTCGGTGCGAATCTGCACTTCGAAAGGCTGGCCCTTGGGTCCGATCACGGAAGTGTGAAGGGACTGGTAAAGGTTAGGTCGTGGGATGGCGATGAAATCCTTGAATCGTCCAGGTACCGGCCTCCAGGCATGATGTACGAGGCCCAGCGCGGCATAACAGTTCTTTACCGAATCGGTGATAATGCGGACGGCGAGAAGATCATACACCTGATCGATGGCAATGTTTTGGCGCTTTAGCTTCTGCCAGATGCTGTAGAGGCGCTTGATGCGGCCTTCGACGCGGGCGGGAATCGAATGTTCGGCCATTTTCGCTCGCACCTGCGCGCAGACCTCATCAAGAAACTCTTCGCTGATCTTGCGCCGGTTTTCTACCGCCTGCCGAACCTCTTCAAAGGCTTCGGCATCGAGATGCTTGAACGCCAAATCTTCAAGAACTCCCCTCATTTTCCCCATGCCGAGCCGGTGTGCAATGGGAGCGTATATCTCGAGCGTTTCTCTGGCAATCCGGACGCGCTTTTCGTAAGGGAGGTGTTCCAAAGTCCGCATGTTATGGAGCCGGTCGGCGAGCTTCACCAGCACCACCCGGATGTCGTCAACCATGGCCAGAACCATCTTTCGAAGATTCTCGGCCTGCTCATCCTCGGGGTTCAGGAACTCGATGCGGCTGATTTTCGTGACACCTTCGACAATTCCGGCGACCTCCGGGCCAAACTTCTGGCGAACCTCCTCGATGGTGGCCGGGGTATCTTCGACCACGTCGTGAAGCATGCCGGCGGCAAGGCAGACAACATCCAATTTCATCCCCGCCAATATGTTGGCGACTTCCAAAGGGTGAGAAACGTAAGGCTCGCCCGAAAGCCGTGTCTGCGTGCGGTGCTCGCGGGCGCTAAATTCGTATGCCTGGCGCAGCAGCTGCGGGTTTTCCGAGGGCCGGTACGCCGCCACTCTGCCGATAAGGTCGTCCAGTGCTTCCATACGCTTGTCCTCATTCTAGGTTGCTTAGGGATAAGCTTCAAGCGAGGGTGAGAAACGGCGGGAATTTGAAACCTGCCGGGGGATACGACTTTATGCCTGAATGTTCACTTCCACCCACTCCAGAGGAGCACCCTCTTTATCGCGGAGTGTGAGTCTGAGTCGGCAGTAGCCGTTTTGCAGCTGAACCTGGCTCCGGGTTGAGGCCCCTCCGAGCCAGTATTCCGTAATCTCCGCCCGGCTTCCCTGCGGATGCAGGATGCTCACTTCCCCGTCGCCATAGGTCACCACGCCGAGCGAGTCTGTCTTTTCGATCCCGTCACTTGTGCGCGACGCTACCACCACGGGAACCGCTGCGCGCACCACATCCGGAACCCGGTTCTTCGCGACCGATGAGTCACCGTCAGTGCCGTCGAGAGTGGTGGAAGGGCGCAGCGCCACGAGTACCAGTTCGCCGTTTTCGAAGCGTGCCCACGACCGGCTCCGGGCGCCTCGGGTGGGCGCTTCGTAGTCGACGTCCAACGGCTGCACGTGAAAGACATTCGACCGCCGCAGAATGTGGGTGAGGCCGTTGTATTTCGCGATTCGCTCCGGAGTGGCCACCTCACCTTGCTCATCACCGCGAAAGTCGTTCAGCGAGCCGAGGGTTCCGACGACGGCAGAGTCGAACCAGATGTCCGGCGCGCTTTGCCAGTCGTAGCCCGATGATCCATAGGTCGGTACACCGAGCGTTCCGCACAGGCTGCTAAAGAAGAACCGGCGGTTCGCCTCAAGGTCGTATTCTCCCGCGGCCAGAAAGAGATCGTCCGGACTATGCAAATCGAGTTCGTCAAGGAAGAGCGGCGACAACTGATAGTACATCAGAACGATGTCAGGATTGACCTCACGCATAGCTTCTACCACCACTTCGAGGCCTCTTTTCAGAAGCCGCTCGCCTGCGTAACGAAGGTCTTTCGGCGCCGCAATGTCCAGGCTTGGCAGTTCGTAGCCAAAATCAAACTTAACAAGGTCGGGATTGTAGCGGCGGATAAAGTTCTGAGCGATATTCTTGAAAACATTCGCAACGACCGGCTGCGTGAAGTCCAAAATATAATATTTTCCTCCGCCCGCTACGAACGGCTTGCCATCCCGCTGCCGAAGCATGTGCTCAGTTGTAAGGCCGATTTGCTGCGGATCCTCGCAGCGCATGAGCGCCGCCCAAATTCCTATGCGGCGCCCGTCAGCTCGAACCTCGTTCAAAAAGTCTACAAAGTGTGGAAAGCGCTCGGCGGAATGCTCGAGCGTTCCGTAACGCTCTTCCCACTTGTCGTCGATGGAAAACATTCCGGCGTGCATCCCGGAGTCCTTCATCTCACGGTAAATCTCTCTGAGGAAGGCTTCATCTTGCCGGTCCCCTTCCTTCCCACGGTCCACTTGGGATCCCCAGGCGCAAAATTGGGGGGTCAGCGCCACAGCCGTTTTCTTTTCCGAGTTCGCTTTCCTGCGGATGATTCCAGCCTTCATCAGGCCAAGGTAATACTCCCGGATTGCTTCGTAGTAATCGGCGCCAAACGCCCAGAACAGGCCCGCGCCTAAGGACAACCGCCTGGGACCACGCACGTGACCCCACAAATCACTGCGATAGTTCACGATCACGCTAGCCGCGCCAGATTTCAGGTTGAGAAAGAGATCTCCATTCGGCAGGTCAGCCAGCCCGCAGCAGAATGCTTCTGATCGGCCACGGGTATAAGCATCCCGGGCAACTCCATGAGCAATGTTGATATTAAACCCACAGAAGAAATGAACCGGCAGCCCCCACTGCTGGAGCATCCCAGTGCCGAAGGAACCGTGACCAAGCCAGCTCAGCACATTAAGTCCCACGTCGGAGCGCACAATGGGACTGACGGAAGATCCCTCGCTGATGCCTGGGACGATGAGATAAGACGCCTTCAAAGCGGGAAACGGATCGCCGGCGAGCTCCTCCGCAAAAGCGTGGAAACTGATAACGTCTTCATTGCTTGGCGTCTCGTAAACAGCGGGCTCAACACGAATGGACTGATCCCCGAACCGCCATGTCGTGCTGAGCTTAGCATGCCCGTTTACCGCTTCATAATGGATGGAGACTGTTCCGTTTTGGGTAGAGTAAGAGGCAAGTTTACCCGGAGCGAAACGGCGGGCGTTCGTATCGCCGGGTGCCGAAACGACGACGAGGGGTTGGAGAGGCGATGTCGCAATGAGCAGGCCTTTTGCATCCCGCAACTGAAAGCGATCGTTTGATGGCGACCATTCCCACGCGTAGTTTTTGGCCTCAGCACGCACTAACCCATCGTGCGTGGTGATTCGTGCGGGCTGAAGGTCCTCTGCCGCTCCTGCATTAGCGGTGGTCAGAAGCGCCGCGGCCGAAAGTTGTAGAAATTGGCGACGATCAAATGGACTCACACAACCTCCCGCACGTGCCTGCGCCGAGCCGCCGTCGGCAGGCAGATTCGTCCTGTCCATCAGCCGCCGGATGCCTCCCGCATCTACAACAGGATCGCCGATAGACGGCGATTAATTATAACTTTCGGTTCTCTTGGTCGGAATCTCTCTCAGATGGAATGGAACTTTCAGAACCCGTGGCTGCCACAAAATGTGGCTAACTTTCGCGTGACAAAGCTTAGGCTTCCCCCGACTTAATCCAGCGGCGGCGGTTGCAGCTTGGCGAGAGCGGGCGGCAACGGGTCGCCATGCTCTATACAGGACTCAACAATCTTACGGGCTAACCCCCGGGCGATCTCAACCGCTTCCGTTACGCTCCGGCCTTCGGCGACCAAGCCCGGTACGTCCACGCTAGTCGCTACGTAGCCGCCCTCGTCCAGAGGCCCGATGTACAGGCGAATCGTAGCTTCGTCCAAGCTGGCGGTTCGTTCGCGACGCTTCGAGTGAACCTTGCGCTTACTTGTCATTGGGCTATTGTTTCTCTTGCGTGCCAGATTTTAGCATTTCCGGCACGCGCGTCTGCCTGCCCATGCCTTGTACCGTTGGCCCTGGAGGGCTTAACTTCCGCGTTCGGCGGAAGGCGCATTACCCTGGTTGCCTGCTCCCGTACAGGTCCTCCAGCACTTTGCGTGTTTTGTCGAGCACCTCTCCGGGTTTTCCTTCCCAGCATTCCTTGAAAGCCTTGAGATTGTGGATCGCCTTATCACCCGCACATTTAATCTCCTCCACCCACCCCGACGGGGTGTCGGCGAGTCTTTTGTTGTTCGTGGCCCGCTTCGCCAACTCGAAAACGTAGGACTTTCGAGGGTCCAATACTTTCTTAATCATCCCCTTGGGGTCGATTTCGTTGGCGAGGGACGATTCGAGAAGTGCCCGGCAGAGTACGGCACAGGCAATGGAAAATCCGTAAAGATAACATCGATGCGCCTCTCCAAAATACTGCCTAACTTCATCCGGAACTTTCGCCGGGAGGTCGAGGGCATCTAGCGTGGAGACGCGGCTCACGATCTTCGGCAGTTTCTTCAGCACTTCCTGCGCGAAATGCGCGTCGAGGAAGTCCCGTTCGTGGTCCGCATGGGCGGTCGCTGCTGGAGCGTAAGGCACATCCCAGAGGCGCTGAAGCTCGGTTGCCATGCCGCCCATGCCCAGTTTTTTCAGGCGTTCCAGGCCCCGTAGGGCACGCCTTTCTTCGGACGGTGAATCGAGGGACGTTCGGCGGGCGGCACTGATTCTTCCTCTGCGGGCTGTCGATTCTGCACACAGCTCGCCGATGGCCTCGCCAAGCGCCTCCACCTGCATGAGACGGTCATCTTCCTCTCCGTGTCCGGGGCGCTTGGCGTCCGAAAGGAATTCTTCCAGGATCCCTCCGAAAATCAAGTATTTTTCGAACTCGTCGTAGGCGTTGCGGTCGATGGAATCTAAGGCGCGCAAGAGGAGGGCCGATCGTTTTGTGCTTTCCTTTCCAGTCTTACCCACGGATTACCTGCTCGGGCAAAAGAATTCCACGCTTGCGTGGCAAGTATCACGTATTTCTGCGCGTCATACGATCTTGGTTGTCGGCGCGGGCAGAGGAGTGGTTTCCAATGTTTTCAAGTCTAGCTTTTCTGAAGCCTGATCGATATCAATTCCGACCACGTTTCCTGCAGCGTCGACATCTACTACGAGTCCGCCGGCAATTTCTCGGGACTCCGCGCTCGGCTGGGAGTTTGGGTCAATGTAGAGAGAGTCCGTCTCAGGATAATAGTGAAACTTCATGTCGGGGGGAAGCCCCCATGTACTCAGGAAAGCCAGTCCAGAAACTCCGCTGGTTTCACGCCCGCATCGTGTAGTATCTTGGCCAAGATTCCGCGCCCGAGATCCTCGCCCTTGTGGTCAGGAACGACCACCGTCCGCCCGTCGGGATGACGAAAAAACTTGTGGCTGCCCTTTTGGCGGCTTTGCCGGAATCCGAGGCCCTCGAGAAAGCGAATAACTTCGCGAGCACGGGCCGGGTGTAGCCTGCTCAAACACCTACCTCGACCTGTTCGAGCGCGACGAACTTCATCCGCGGAGGTTGCTGTTCTGCGAGACAAAGCGCGATCACTTCCCGGATTCGGGGAGCGAGCTTTTCGAGAGTACGCGCTTGCGTGTAGCAGCTTGGCAGCGAGGGAACCGTCGCAACATAGTAGCCGTTCTCGTCCTGCTCGATAACGACGGTAAACCGCCGCAGCCTGTTTTTCGGCTCCCGCTTTTCCATGACGCGATTATAGCAAGCTTGCAAGATCTGTACAGCAGATCCTCAGCCCCCCAAAAGCACGGCCCCCGATGGATCGGAGTCTGTCAGACGGCCATCGGCGCCTTTGAGTACGGCGTGGCGGCGCTGCCTTACTGAATCTTTTCGCTAGGTTCGGCGCCTTCGCTTCCGACGATTCCGACCGCTATCTTCGTCGCGCGTCGGTCATCGGGTCCGTAGAAGGCAATCGTCGCGGCGGGGTATCCACGAAATCCCCTTTTTGCCTTCTTCTGAAGCAGCGAGAGAGGCTTGCGGATGCGCTTCATATCGCGATTTCCTGGATTCGATCCTTGCCGGTCGACTTGGGTTCTTCGACCTCCACCGCCAAGTATCCCTCAATGGCTTCGTGGAGATTGGAGACCAGATCTTCGATCGTTTCACCCTGCGTTGCGCAACCGGGTATCGCTGGAACTTCCGCCGAGTAGGCTCCTTCTTCCGCTTCGTGAACAACCACCTTGGTTTTCACTGCAAACCTCCACCGCCATCTTAGTCTTGTCGCCGCGGAAAAGCAAAGCGAACGGGCTCGCGAATCGGGAGCGCGAGCTGTGATTCAACTCCTCAAAAATAAAAAGGGCTCGCAACCATTGCTGATTGCGAGCCCTCTATGAGGCAGCATTGATTCGTAACGTCCGAAGACGTTCGAAGAACCGTCTACCGAGCTTACACCCAGGTTGCCCCGAGTGTGTCCCAAATTAATCCCGGCAATGACCTACTCTCCCACGCAGCTACCCGCGCAGTACCATGGGAACTGGAGGGTTTGACTTGAGGCGTCTTGCGGGCGTGAGCGAAGCGAGGGATCACTTCTGCCACTGTTCGCACACGTCGCAAAAAATGCGATGTATGCGCCACACGCGAGCCGACGGAGGCGTAATTTGGGGTGGCCACAATCACGAGCTTCAAGGGACCTCCCTACATCCAAGTTTACCGAATAGCACCTGCTCTATCGTTAAGAGGGTAATTGGCTTTCCTTTGGAGAACGCGTATGCACCCTTCGTAAACCCGTTCGTCGAAATGAGCCAGGACTCGTGAACCTGCTGATCCAACATCGTCCCGTAGAGGTCCCGTATGGCGCCGGGCCCCACAGGTGCCCCATGTGCTTTGCACTGGACTATGATCTTTTGGCTTCCACACACCAGAACAAGATCTACGCCCGAGTCCCCAGGCTTCCCAGTTTTTCTCACGCCGTAGCCCCGCCTCTGTAGTAGCGCAGCCATCTCCTTTTCAAATTTCCAACCGTCAAGTGTCTTCCACCACTCAACCTGCCTCCGCTTGGCTTCCTCTCTCTTTTCAACCTGCCTCCGCTTGGCTTCCTCTCTCTCTCTCCTTTCCTCGTCGCGCCTCCTCTCCTCCTCTTCTTCTGATCTTCTTTTTTCTTCGAGAACTCGCTGTTCCTCGGCGATTACGGCCCTGTGGAATGCCTCGTAGGCTTCAACTGCGGACCGCCATCGCAGAAAATTCGGATACACTTCCGCGCGTTGTCGTCGCCGCTCAATCGACTTGCAAACAGGTTTCTCTAGTTTTGCGGCGATCAATTCGCCGCCGAACAGACCTCCAAGCAACCCGACGAAGAGGCATAGGCCAACGCTGCCGTGTTCCACGGCGCAGACTGCAACCGAGAAGGCGGCTGTTAACGCAAGAAACGCTGCGCGAAGCCCCGCGTGCATTTGAGGGGTCGACATGAAACGGTCCGCGTCGCTCGATGCGAGCCCAAAGTCCTCAGGCCTTGGCCGTACGTCGTCGAGATCGAATTCCCTCTGACATCCCCCACACCGGAAGCGGCGGCCAGTTCTCAGCTTTATTTTTGAGGCACAGTACGGACACCTTCCGAGAGCGAATGGCGGAGCGGTAGGGGCGTGAGACATCCTATGTGCAGTGCGGTACCCGCTGCTAGCGGCCGCAGAGACTCAGGCGGCGCGGGTCGCGCCCTCTGCGATGTGTGCGGCGTCGCATAGAATCAGAAATTGCAGATTCAAGATTTCAGAGAATATAAAACACGCTGAAGAGTAACCTGCGTACCAGGCAAATACCATGCGGCCGTAGGGCTGAGGAATTGGCCGGCCCAATTCCTCGCGCGGTTTCAAGCCACTCTCGGATTACGACCTCGGCGACTGCGAAAGCCTCCCCGTACGTCTGACTGTCCGCAGCGCAGCTAGGCAGCTCGGGAACCTCAGCAATGAAGGCCTGGTCTTCTTCGCTTCAGTAAATGACCACTTCATTTTTCAGCATCCAGCCTGCCTCATATCTCACTTTCCCAACGGAACTTCCAATCTGCGGCCAAGGGCTTCATTCACAATCACCAAGTTCTCTTGGTCTTCGGACTGCAGTTGATCGTTAGCGTTGAGCAACTCGATGCCGTAAACCGTGCCGTCCGGAGCAATGTCCACATTGATTTCATCGCTCAGGTGCAACGTGTTTACCTCAGCCACCTTCTCATGCAAGCAAAAATAGGCGATATTATACCGAGGATCGTAGACGAGCTTCATCCGGCCTTACTCCTCAAAAGAATTTTACCAGAACAGTTACGATCAACCACTTGCCATCCTCTTCAACTGCGTACGCCTCAACCTGTTTGATGGAATACCGCCGTCCGAGCCATTCGCCGTTGCAGGTAAAGTTACGTCGAAATCCCATCCTTCCATACTTAGCCGGGAAACGCTCTCCAGACTCGACAGCGGCGATCACTTCCTGTTCCGTCGCTCCTCTCTCCGCCATCCGCTGTTTTGCGTGCGGGTGAACCGTGGTGGTAATGCAGGACTGATCTTAATAGCGTAGCTCCCCAAAAAGCAAAACGGGCTCGCGACTCGCGTGCCCGTTCTGACTACGGCTTGGCGCCCACTTGCCCACAGCCGCCGGCGACGACTTTTCGCATGGAGGTACCGTGGATATCGCAGTGAGTTTGTTTCCATGGGTGCGGGCCGATATAATCCATCTTTTCGCTTTATAGCCTTCGCTGAAAACCTTGAGAAGTCATGACGAGACGCGTTTTTTGGATTGTCAGCAGAAGCTTGTTGCTAGTTCTGCTCGGCGTTTCAGTGGCTACAGTAGTTGTGGCTGGCCGGTTCTGGTGGCAGCGGACCAACCGCGATTCAGCAGGCGCCGCAACGCCAAGCGCCCTCAAGGACGAATTCAACGCCTATAGTGAGCGTGCTGACGAGCTGGAAAAACTGCTCACGTTGCTTCTGGGCATTTCGACAATTTACGCCATCGCGCTTGCGCTGAGCGCCTATCAGCAATTGAAGGATTCCACGGATAAGATCGAGGCGGTCAGTGACAAAGCGGACCGCGAAATCAGGGAGTTGCCGGGGAAAATCGAAAGCCTTAGAAGGGACGCCAAGAACGAGATCAAACAACAGATGGAGGAGGCCCAAAGGGAAATTGAGAAGTTCGTAATGAGGGTCGAAGCAAAGTTCCCGCTACTTGCGGAGATGGACATTTCCATTCGCGCCATCATGGACCAGCTCATAGGCCTGCTTCCGGTTATCGATTCAAGTGAGTGGAGTGACGCGGAGTATAGAAGACTGGCTCATGAACGCAGGGAAGAGATACTTTTCTACGAGAAAACTGTGGCTGCGCTTGTCTACTTCGACTTACAACGTGCCAGCCACATCCGCCGGACTGTTTCCGAGATATACCACGGGCTGGGGAATTTTTATGGCTTAAAATACCAATGGGAGGGCAAACAGGAAGACGACAAACAGAGGGCGCGGTTTTATTTGGAACGCGCCATTCGCCATGATAGCGAGAACTCCGGGGCTCTGAACGACCGTGGTTACCTTGCGGTCTATCTGGACGACCCTCCGGATTACACGAGGGCGAAGGCCCTCTTCAGCAAGAGCCTTGAGGCGGACCCAGAGCAGCAGCGCGCCAGATACAACTTGGCCTATATCGAGCATGCTGAGGGGAATTACCACCGCAGCCAGGAGTTACTGAGCGATGCGTTGCTTACGAGCCGTTGGCAAAATGAATCGCCGGCACGCAATAGAAACAGCATCCTTTACAATCGAGCCTGCGCATATGCTCGCCTGGGTGAACTTGAAAAGGCCGTTGTGGATTTGGAGGAAGTGTTTGGGGCCGGAGCTGATTACAATGCTAAGGAGCGAGCTGAATTAACGGGTTATTTCAAGCAAGACATTCAGGCGAAAGGGGATCTATACCTGTTATTGCAAAGCGACACCTTCAGTTCCCGGATAGAACTGATTGCGACTCGTCTGGTGTGACGAAAAACTCCCACTGGCCGCGACAGTGTCGTTCCTTCAGTGAGGTTTTGCAACTTCGCAGATCATGTTAAGCCTCAAGCTACGTTAATTATACCGGGGTTTCCGGCTCTCGGCAAGACTTATGTTTAGATGCTTATTGGCTTACTGAATCTTTTCGCCGGACCACCGATCTCTGCCAGCTCAAAAAGCACATTCTGGTTTAGGACAATAAGCATCGCCTTCGGGATAGTCAGTACCCTCCTCGTGCGGGCAGCCGATGATGCGGTCGGCCATGACAACCGAGAGCACACCGCGGCTCCGGATGAAAGTGACCAGTTCTTGCTGAATATCCATATCCTCGCGGATATCGCCTTCCTCCACAAACCAGCGTCGCATCTCGCTAGGTTCGGCGCCTTCGCTTCCGACTATTCCGACCGCTATCTTCGTCGCGCGCCGGTCATCGGGTCCGTAGAAGGCAATCGTCGCGGCGGGGTATCCACGAAACCCCCTTTTTGCTTTCCTCTGAAGCGGCGAGAGAGGCTTGCGGATGCGTTTCATACCGCGATTTCCAGGATTCGATCCTTGCCGGTCGACTCAGGTTCTTCGACCTCCACCGCCATCTTAGTCTTGTCGCCGCGGAAAAGCAAAACGAACCGGCTCGCGAATCGGGAGCTCACACTGTGATTCAACTCCTCAAAAATAAAAAGGGCTCGCAACCATTGCTGATTGCGAGCCCTCTATGAGGCGGCATTGATTCGTAACATCCGAAGACGTTCGAAGAACCGCCTGCCGGGCTTACACCCAGGTCGCCCCAAGTGTGTCCCAAATTAATCCCCGGCAATGACCTACTCTCCCACGCAGCTACCCGCGCAGTACCATGGGCCCTGGAGGGCTTAACTTCCGTGTTCGGGATGGGAACGGGTGTGGCCCCTCCGGTATGATCACCGGGAAAACCTCAAAGCGATCAGCTTTCAGCCGTCAGCACAAGAGCGGCTTTCGGCAGGCTGAGTACCGATCGCTATTCCTGAATAGTGCGGCGTCCGAAAGGCCGTGGTCCGTGGTTAGTAATTCGCACACCTTTGCTGGTCACGAATCACTAATCACGAACCACGGATTTTATGTGTTGGGCAGAAATTATGGTCAAGCCGAACGGGCGATTAGGACCAGTCAGCTGAACGCATTACTGCGCTTACACCTCTGGCCTATAGACGTCGTAGTCTTCGACGGCCCTTCAGAGGGATCTCAGTGGGTAGCGCCCACCGTTCACCCTTGGGAGATCATATCTTGGGGCGTGCTTCACGCTTAGATGCATTCAGCGTTTATCACTTCCAGACTTCGCTACCCAGCCGTGCCACGGGCGTGACAGCTGGTACACAAGAGGTCTGTTCATCCCGGTCCTCTCGTACTAAGGACAACTCCCCGCAAATCTCCTACGCCCACACCAGATAGGGACCGAACTGTCTCGCGACGTTCTGAACCCAGCTCACGTACCGCTTTAATAGGCGAACAGCCTAACCCTTGGAACCTTCTACAGCTCCAGGATGCGATGAGCCGACATCGAGGTGCCAAACCGGAGCGTCGATGTGAACTCTTGGCTCCGATCAGCCTGTTATCCCCGGCGTACCTTTTATCCGTTGAGCGATGGCCCTTCCATACAGAACCACCGGATCACTAGGTCCCACTTTCGTGTCTGCTCGACCTGTACGTCTCGCAGTCAGCCTGGCTTATGCCCTTGCACTCTACGGCTGATTTCCAAACAGCCTGAGCCAAGCATGGAGCGCCTCCGTTACAATTTAGGAGGCGACCGCCCCAGTCAAACTACCCGCCTAGCCGTGTTCCTGATCCGGATTACGGACCGAGGTTAGACCCACAGAATCGTCAGGGTGGTATCTCACCGTTGGCTCCTCTGGGTCCGAAAACCCAGATTCAAAGCCTCCCACCTATCCTGCGCAGACAACCCCATAAGTCAGGGCTAAGGTATAGTAAAGGTGCACGGGGTCTTTCCGTCTAGGTGCGGGTAACCGGCATCTTCACCGGTACTACAAGTTCGCTGAGTCACTCGCCACGACAGTCGCTCTATCGTTACGCCATTCGTGCAGGTCGGAACTTACCCGACAAGGAATTTCGCT
>JASHOS010000160.1 GCA_030040995.1 Terriglobia bacterium
CCAGCTCCGGCGGATGTACGAACCGTACTTATACGGCCTTTCCCGGGGTTTTCTCATGCCGCTGCCGCCCTGGTCTCTCGCGCCGGATCGCGTTGACAATTGGGAGCGGAGCGCATGGCAGGAACCGTCTCGGCTGGCGCGCCGGCTCAAGCGTAAGAAAGCATCCAGGGACCTTGATCCCGAATGACCGCCGCCAATGCCCAGTCGGGGTAGCGCAGAGTTCGCGCCTTTCGAAGTCTGCGGCTTTTGCTTATGTATTCACGGAGACGCCGCCGAGTTTCCAACAGCGCCGCCGGGGCGAGGCGCCTGCGGCGCGATCCGAGACTCGACAATTCGTTGTCAACGGCAATGATACGCCGCTGCCGGTGAGAGAGGACCTATGATTTACTTCACCGAATTGCAAAGGTTGCCCGCTTTCGACGCCAAAGGCGATTTCCTGGGACGCCTCAGCGACCTTGTGATCGATCCTGCCCAAGCGCCTTTGCGCGTGGCCGCTTACTATGTCCGGACGTTAAAAAAACGAATCCTCTGCATCACTCACGAGCAAATGCAATCCGTCTCGGTCCGGGCGGCCCAAACACGGGTTCCCGCTCAAGAGATACAGTGCTATTCGCCCGACGAAAGTCTGATCTCCGTCAAGAAGGATATTTTGGATCAGCAGATCATCGACGTGAATCACCGCAAGGTAGAGCGTGTGAACGATGTCGATTTCGATATTCTGCCGTCCAACGGCCATACCGAACTGCGGCTGGTGGCGGTCAACGTGGGTTTGGCCGCGGCCGCTCGCCGGCTGTTGCAAGGAATCATGTCTAAGCACAAAATCCGGTCGCTTACAAGTCTCCTTCCCGCGAAGAGCATCCGATGGGAGTTTGTGAATCTGATTGAACCCGACCCGGCCCGGAGACTCAAGCTGCGGATATCCTATGATCGCCTGGCGGCGCTTCACCCGGCGGACATCGCCGATATCCTCGAAGATCTCAGCCGCGACGAGCAGAAAGCAGTGATCGAATCTCTTGATGATGAGACGGCGGCACAGGCGCTCTCCGAAATTCCAACCCACATGCAGGCTGCGCTGCTGGAGAGCATTCCTGCGGAAAAGGCGGCGGACATCGTTGAGGAGATGCCCCCAGACGAGGCCGCAGACGTTCTGCAAGAGATGCCGCCGGAGGCGTCCGCTGAGGTGCTGGCCGGAATGGAAAGGGAGGAAGCGACGGAAGTACAGGGATTACTGGGTTTTGAGGAGAACACCGCCGGAGCCCTCATGACTACGGAGTTTGTCGTGGTGGATGAGGCCGCCCGCGTCGAAGATGCGATTCAGGCGCTGAAAAGCTTTGACGGGCCGGTCGAAGCCATTCATCAGATCTATTTGAAGAACCAGGAAGGCGCCCTTGCGGGCGTGGTTTCGCTGGCAAGGATTGTGCTCGCCAGCGCTCGCCAGCCACTCCACGAGCTTTCCGCCAGTCCGGTTATTTCAGTACAGCCCCACGCTGATGAGAAGGAAGTCGTCGAACTCTTCCACAAGTATAATCTCGTTGCGTTGCCCATTGTGGACGAAAGAGGTCGCATCCTCGGCGCGGTGACGGCAGACGACGTTCTTGAATTGGTCGTGAAACACAAGTAAGACTTAGCCTGGCTGCAAATAACATGAACGAAAGGTAGCGCAGAGTTTTCCGCCGTTGGAAACTCTGCGGCTTGTGCGTGAATCCCTAAAGCCACAGACTTCGAAAAGCACGAAGTCTGAGCTACCCGACCCCTGTCTACCGAAGCAATCGCTTATGGATCGCAAACGTTTTCAGCAATGGCGCCGGAACGTGTTGATCTTCTTAGCCGTCGTCGGGCCAGGCATCATCACGGCCAACGTCGACAACGACGCCGGGGGCATTCTCACTTATTCGCAGGCCGGCGCGTCGTTCGGATACACCCTCCTCTGGACGCTTGTGCCCATCACCATTGCGCTTATCGTTGTCCAGGAAATGGTGGCGCGCATGGGCGCCGTTTCGGGAAAGGGGTTGGCAGACCTCATCCGGGAGGAGTATGGCCTTCGCGCCACATTCTTTCTGATGCTCATGCTGCTCGTCGCCGACCTCGGAAATACGATCTCCGAATTTGCGGGGCTCGCCTCCGGCATGTCCGTTCTCGGCGTAAGCCGCTATATCGCGGTACCGGTGGGAGCGGTGGTAGTCTGGGTTCTCGTGGTGAAAGGAACTTACCGGGTGGTGGAGAAAGTCTTCCTGGTTGCCTGCCTCTTTTATATCGCTTATCCCATTTCCTGTTTTCTGGCGCATCCCCGCTGGAGCGCGGCCCTCCACAACACGATGGTACCGTCGTTTCAGCTTAACAGTGCTTCTCTTTACATGACGGTCGGTCTTGTGGGCACCACCATCGCTCCATGGATGCAATTCTACCTGCAGTCCGCTGTAGTGGAAAAAGGCATCGACGTCAAGCACTACAAGCAGTCGCGCCTCGACGTCATCATCGGCTGCTTTATGACGGACATCGTGGCTTTCTTCATCATCGTTGCCTGCGCCGCCACGATTTACGTGAGCGGGCATCGGAACATTACCGACGCCGGTCAGGCCGCGCTAGCTCTTCGCCCTCTTGCCGGGCGCGCTGCGGAAGCTTTATTCGCCTTCGGGCTGTGTAACGCTTCGCTCTTTTCCGCTTCCATCCTCCCGCTCGCCACCGCTTACTATGTTTGCGAAGGGTTAGGCTTCGAGGCTGGCATTAACAAGCGGCCGCGCGAGGCGCCCGCCTTTTATACGCTCTATACGGGGCTTATTGTGATTGGCTCTCTCGCCGTGATCCTCTTGAGCGCGTCAAAGCAGGTTCCGGTAATTTTGCTCTCCCAGGTGGTCAACGGCATTTTATTGCCCTTCGTCCTGATCTTTATGCTCCGGCTCGTCAACCGCAAGGATCTTATGGGCAGCTATCGCAATTCCCGCACGTTCAACGCAATCGCGTGGACCACTTGCGTCGTGATGATTGCACTGACGCTGGCCTTGATCTTCATTCCGTTCTTGCCCGCCTAGAGTTTGCCTTTGCGGCGATGTCCGCCATAATAGGGGCATCAGGTGTTCACTGTATGTCTAACATGACCCGCCCTGACCCGGAGCAACTCTTGCGCCGGGTGCAGGCGGAAGACGAATTCCGGAAACATGGCCGGCTGAAAATCTTTCTAGGGTACGCTCCAGGCGTCGGCAAGTCATTCCGGATGCTGGACGAAGGACGCCGGCGCCGGCTACGTGGCGAGGACGTGGTTGTGGGTGCCATCCAAGCCGGACCTTCCCCGGTGATCCAGGAAATCCTGCGCAAGATGGAGCTGATTCCTCTCAAGACTGTTGCGGGCGTTCCCATGATCGATGTGAACGCGATTCTCCGGCGACGTCCCGAGGTCTGTTTGGTGGATGGGCTCGCCTATGACAATCCTCCCGCCAGCGCCCACGCCAAGCGATGGCAGGACGTGGAGGAACTACTGGCCTCCGGCATTTCGGTGATCGGATCGGTGAACCTCCAGTTTATCGAAGAACTGCGGGACGAGGTTGAGAGGATCACGGGAAGGGAGGTGAACGATACCATTCCGCTAAGCTTTGTCAAGATGGCGGATGAAATTGAAGTGGTGGACGCTCCTGCGGATATGTGCAAGGAAGGGGGCGTGATGCTTCGTCCCGAGGCTACGCCGGCAGACAACCAGCAAAGACTCATGGAGCTAAGGGAAAAGGCGCTTCTTCTGGCCGCCGACGTCGTAGACCACCAGCTTGAAACCTATCTGCAACGGCACGGAATTGAGCAGCTCTGGGGCGCTCAGGAGCGAATTCTAGTGTGTGTGACGCCCCGTTTGCGGGCTTCGACTATGATCGAAAGCGGCCGGCGCAACGCGGACCGTTTTCACGGCGAGCTCTTTGTGGTTTACGTCAACGAGCCCGACTTGCGCCCCGACGAGCACGCCTCGCTCGAGGGCAATCTTTCTCTGGCCCGGAGATTGAACGCTCAAGTGAGCCTGCTGGAGAGCGAGGAGCCGATTCACGCCATCATGGAGTTTGCCCGGCAGCACGGGATCACGCAGATTTTTATTGGGCACAGCTCCCGTGAGCG
Organism: Terriglobia bacterium; assembly: GCA_030040995.1. GTDB lineage: Bacteria > Acidobacteriota > Terriglobia > UBA7540 > UBA7540 > JASHON01. The sequence continues at coordinate 4,093 of JASHOS010000160.1, forward strand.
CTGGTGGCACCGCCTCCGGGGGAGCTTCGTCGATCATGTGATCCGTGAAGCGGAAGGCATGGACGTGCGCGTCTTCCCCAATTGAAATGAACTTATGCCGGATGCGAGCCCTTCAAGCCATCGCGGTCTGCTGAAAATCTATCTCGGCTATGCCGCCGGTGTAGGCAAGACCTACAGCATGCTTCAGGAGGCGCGCACGCTCGCCCGTCAGGGCGTTGACATGGTCATCGGTTACTTCGAGCCTCACAACCGCAAGGACACCATAGCCCTCATCGAAGGCTTAGAAATCATACCGCGCAAGCGCATCCAGTACCGGGGCGCCACATTCGAGGAAATGGATACGGAGGCCATCCTCCGGCGCCATCCCGCGATGTGCGCCGTGGACGAATTTGCCCACACCAATGTCCCCGGGTCCGAACGCTGCAAGCGATGGGAAGACGTCCAAGTGATACTCGATGCTGGCATCAGCGTCCTGACCACCATGAACGTCCAGCACCTGGAAAGCCTCAACGACCAGGTTTGGCAGGTCAGCGACGTGAGAGTGAGAGAAACGCTTCCCGATTGGGTGGTGAAACAGGCGGATGAAGTGGTGATGGTCGATCTGCCACCTACTGCCCTGCTCAACCGGCTGCGGCGAGGGCAGGTTTATGGCCCTGAGAAGGCTCAGCAAGCCCTGCAGAATTTCTTTAAAGAATCCACTTTGGTGCTGCTGCGCGAGCTGGCATTGCGCCAGACCGCGCACCAGGTGGACGTGCGTTACGTGGAGCAGGAGGAGCCTGCCGCCACTTACCCCGACCATGAGGTACGTGCCCTGCCTGCCACCAATCACATCGTGCAGCCCTCTGACCGGATTTTGATATACGTCACGGCGGATCCCTCAAGCGCCATGTTAATCCGGCGCGGCCGGCGCGTGGCAGATTATCTTCGCGCCGATTGTTTTGCCGTCTCGGTTCATCCCGACGCCGACCTCCGTCGCATGCCCGCGGCGCCGCGTGAGAGGCTTGAAAAGCATCTCAACTTTGCCCGCAACCTGCACATCGAAACTCGCCTGCTGCAAGGTGAAAACCCCGCGGAGACCCTGGTCGACTTCGCCCGGCTGCACCAAGTGACCCAAATTTACCTTGCTCGGGCCCGGCAAGCGCTTCGCATGCCTGTGGTGGGCCACAGCCTCGTTCAGCAGGTCGTCCGCCTCGCCCGAGATATGCAAGTCACGATCGTTGCCGAGCGCCGGCGCCAGCCTGAACATTGACCCCCGCCCCGCATTGAGCGGGGTAGCGCTGCGCGGCCCGACAGCCGCAATCAAACCTGCTGAAAGCCGTTGCCCTCTCCCTCGGGAGAGGGCGGACCGCGGTCGGCGCTTTCTCCAGCCGACGCGGGCCGGGTGAGGGGCTTGCCGAAAAAGCTTGCAAAAAAACAAGATTTTACGCTCTGGCAGTGCAGACCCGCCGCGGCGGGTGATGAGGGAAACTCTGCATTGCAATACCGTAAAATCTTGTTTTTTTAACCCCATTTTTTCCGGGACTTCGATCGAACCAGCATAAACAGCGCCTATTTACATGCCGACATGCCACAGAAGAAACTGTTGCACGCCGGGTTTGGTTGCGGCCGTGAGGCCGCGCTGCGCTACCTCTTGTTCATGTTACTTGTGCGCAGCCTAAGTCCGGATTTCTCACCACATCGAGCCGAAGCGCAGGCTAGGTCCGCCGCCAAGGGCCGAAGCCGTAAATGAAGAAGCCGCCCACGGCGGTGAGCAGGGCGCCCCACCAGACGGTGGGGTGGAGTTCGCGGGCAAGGACGGTATGCGGGGGGTGATGCAGTTCCGTCAGGCCGGTGATCAGAATCAGGATGCCATAAACCAGAAAGATAAAGCCCACAAAGAACCAGACAGGAAGCATTTTCCCGCCCGCGGGATTATCCTCAACGTCCACGGCAACTTGGCGCGGTGGATTTCCGCCCAACGCGCGCCGGTTCTGTGGTTTCTCTCCCATAAGTAATGCAGCTTTCAGCAGTCAGTGATCAGCAGCGTAGCGCAGACCGCCGCCTTTGCGGTCTGCGGCTTTTCTTCGGGTTCGTGGACAAGCTTGCTGATGGCTGATCGCTGAGAGCTTGCTTGCTCCCCCTTATCTCCCCCCCGCTTTAATCCGCCGCCTACCAGAAGATCCATTGAAGCACGAGAAAGGCGGCAAGCGAAACGCCTGCCCAGAAAATGGGCCGCTGCCAAACGGCATACTTCCCTTCGGACGGTATTTCGGTGCACCCATAGACGAGCCCCACTAATTCCCTCTCCTCGCGTGGGCGGGTGAAAGAGGAGACGGCGACGGTCACCACCGCGCATACAATTCCCGCCCACAGCGCCTGGTAAACGTCTTGGGCCAGGGCCTGCGCCTTGGGGTAGAGGGCAAAAACACCGATCGTGCGCGGGTCAAACTTCATCGAGAGAAAAATGCTGACAGAAGTAAGCGTGCCGGCCAGCAATCCCCAGAAAGCTCCCTTAGCGGTTACGCGCTTCCACAGCATGCCGAGGACGACTGTTCCGAAGAGTGGTGCGATAAAGAAACTGAACAGCGCCTGGACGTAGTCCATGATGCTGGCAAAATTCATCGCCGCATACGCAGCGCCGATGCTCACCAGAACGCCGAGAATGCTGCTCCAGCGTCCCATCTTGACATAATGCGAGTCGGTTTCGTTTTTTCGCATGAAGGGGCGGTAAAGGTCGTAGGTCCACACGGTGGCAAAGGCGCTCACGTTGCCTGCCATCCCTGCCATGAAACCCGCAATCAACGCCGTAATGCCAAGACCAAGCAGACCAGGACCACAGTAGCGGCCAAGCATCAGCGGCAAGACCGCGTTATAACTGTATTCGCCCGCCTGCATCACGCTTTGCGGAACCAAGTGAACCGGAAGCACTGCCAGGCAAAGCAAGCCCGGCAGGATGACGATGAACGGAATCGCCATCTTGAAGAACGATGCAATGACGGGCGCCATTTTCGCGGAACGCAGGTCTTTGGCGGACATCACGCGCTGCACCACCAGGAAATCCGTGGTCCAATAACCCATCGAAGTCACCATGCCCAAGCCAAAGACAATGCCCACCCAATTTACTCCCATCGGGTTCGATCCGAAGTGGCCCAGGCCCCTCCATAAATGAGTGAAGTCCTGGCCCGGGAAGTTGGCGTGAATCCGCGCCACCATGCCGCTCCACCCGTGCGCCTCAATCAGCCCGATAATGGGAATCAGCAGCGCGCCAAACCAAATCAGAAAAAACTGCACAACCTCATTGAAGATCGCGGAGAACAGCCCGCCCGCCGCAACGTAGATCGCCACAACGATGGAAGACACCCAGATGCTGAAGTGCAAGTTCCATCCCAGGAAGACCTTCATCACGACGGCCATGGCAAACATGTTGACGCCGGACATGAGAATGGTCATCACGGCGAAGCAGACTGCGCTCAGGCCGCTCGTGGCGCGATCGAAGCGCAGTTGAAGATAACCGGGAACCGAATGCGTTTTACTGATGTAGTAAAACGGCATCATGACGATGGCAAGAAAGAGCATGGCGGGAATGGCGCCGATCCAGTACCAGTGTGCTGCGAGAATGCCGTACTCATAGGCGGCGGCGGCCCACCCCATCAGCTCGAGCGAGCCCAGGTTCGCCGACATGAAGCTCAGGCCGGCAACCCAGGAGCTCATCCCGCGGCCCGCTAGAAAGAAGTCCTCGCCGCTCTTCGTGAACCTCTTGAGGTAAAAGCCAATGCCCAGCACCATTACAAAATAGATGACGATGACGGCGAAATCCACCGCGTGAGGCCTTAGCATCGACACCCCTGCAGTTTGGAAGAACAACAGCGGTGCAAGGGCCATCCAACTATGCATGGTCATCAGCTATTCCCTTCCCGCGCCGATTTCCTGAAGGTTCGCGGCGGTTGCGGTGGCCACGTCCTCGTGTAGCGAATGGCCGTGCGCGTCCATCGTTACAATGGCTGGAAAATCGCGGGCTTGGAGCCGCCACATGGCTTCCGGAGCTCCGAGCTCGTCAAGCAGGTCCACGCCCGTTACCTCGGGCAAGCACCGGGCGTAATATTGCGCCGCGCCGCCGATGGCGTGCAGGTAAACGGCGCCATATTCCTGGAGCGCCGCGAGCGTTTTGGCGCCCATGCCGCCCTTGCCCATCACGGCGCGCAAGCCGTACCGCCGGATGACATCCGCCTCGTAAGGCTCTTCGCGGATGCTTGTCGTCGGTCCTGCGGCCACAACGCGCCAGCGCTCGTCCGGAGGCGCGCCGTCCTTGAGCATCACCGGACCGCAGTGGTAAAGAATAGCGCCGCGCAAATCGCAGGGCGGCTCGTGGTGAAGCAAATAATGGTGCAGCGCGTCGCGGCCGGTCAGCAGCGGACCGCTGACTAAGACCACATCCCCCACCCGAAGCGCGCGAACCGTTTCCTCGCTCAAGGGTGCTTCCAGGCGCGCTTCCCGCCCGGTCAGTTTGAAGCCCTCCTGCTCCGCCAGAAGGCGCTCAACGGCTCGATGCGGGTCGCGGTAAAGCCATTTCCGAATGGCGCCGCTCTGGGTGTCGAGCATCACTCCGAGCCTTCGAAACGCCCAGCAGTCGTACGCCACTGATACAAAGAAACTTGCCGGCAGGCGGTTCGCGGCGGCGATTTTGCAGCCGATCAGCGACGCCTTGCCTCCAAATCCCATCGTGCCCACTCCTATCTTATTCGCTTCGTCCATGACCGAGCTTTCAAGCCGCGCCAGAATGGGATTGGGATTCACATCATCCAGCGGCCGAAAAAGCTGGCGTTTAGCGAGCGCGTATCCGTGCGCCCGATCGCTGCCGATGCAGACCCCGATCGCGCCCGGAGCGCATCCTTGCCCCTGCGCCTGCCAAACGGCATGCAGAATGCACTTCCGCACACCATCGAGATCACGGTCCGCGCGCCCCAGAGGATCCAGAGTGCAAGGGAGTGAGTACTGAATATTCTTGTTTTCGCACCCACCGCCCTTCAGCAGGAGCCGCATCTCGATTTCGTCGGATTCCCACTGTTCAAAGTGGATCACTGGCGTTTCCGTTCCCAGATTGTCGCCCGTATTCTTGCCCGTCAGGGGGTCAACCGAGTTAGGACGCAGCTTGCCTCGGCGCGTCGCCTCGGCCACCGCTTCGAAGATCTCTTTCCGCATGGCGATTTGGTTTACGCCCACGGGCGTCTTGATCTCAAAAGTCGGAAATCCAGTGTCCTGGCAGATGGCGCCTTCACTTTCCCATGCGAGGTCAATGTTCTCAGCGATAATATTAAGCGCCTGCCCGGCCTGCGATGCAGGATTTTCCTGCCGCAATGCCTCTGCCATTGCTTGGCGCACGTCCGGTGGAAGATTAGTAGACGTCTGGGTAATCAACTCCAGAACGCTTTCTCTCAGAAATTCCATTGCGCCTCCTTACCGCGCCAAAACGAACCATGCCTTTCCCGCTGCATCTTGAGGCCCGAAGGGCTGCTCCATCATAGCCCTGGGCAACCCCCAGGGAATCGAGTCTGCCTTGCGAAAACGAGCCCCGAAAGGGCGACCCCGTTAATCACGGTCTATTCCCACTGGTTCCGCGCTGAACGGTTTCTCTTTGACGAACCGGAGGACTATCGGATGGTGTCGGCTGCCAATCCCCAGAAATCCCTCACGTAATAGGAAGAAACCACATTTCCGAAGAGGTAGCATATGGCTTTACAATCCGGGATGTCGCCGTAGAGCCGGCGGCCGCGCGCAAAAATTTTCCTGAACGACCCTTCGCGAAGCAGGTTGCCCGCAACTTTCTTGAGGGGCTCGCACGGATAAAAGACGTCGCCGTTCGGATACACGCGCGGAAACATGGTGGGAAAACATTGGAAATCGCCGAATTCGAGCAGCGTCTTGAGCAGCTTTGGCGTCCCATTAATGGCCTGGGCTCCACTGCGGCGCCGCTGAATGATCTTTTGAGCTAGCGCCACGTACTTGGGATTCTGGCGTAATCGGAGGTTGGGCATTTTTTCTTTCTGGGCGCTTTGCGTGGAAAACACGAATCCCTGCTCCTGGCAATAATCCAGAATGCGTTCCACTTCACCCAAATTCCACTCTTCAATGACCGTGCTGATGGTAATATCGCTAGGCCGCGCCATACGGGACTTGGCGAGCTGAAGATTTTCAAGTACCCTGCCAACGACCCCGGACTTCGACATCGGCTCCGATGGCGCCGGGGCGAGGGAATCGAGGCTGACAATTAGTCCGTGCACCGATTCGAAGAGTTTCTGCCGTTTGTGAAGCAGAGTGCCGTTGGTAACGAGCATGACCGAACGGAACTTGATCCGGTGCCTTGCTCCGTCAGCCAGCTCTTGAATGTCCGGACGGAGTAAAGGCTCGCCACCCGTAAAGAGGATGGAATCCGTTTCCCTGCGGATGACGCGCAGCAATTGCAGAGTTTTCTCCGTTGGCAGCTCCTGGCTGAAAACGTCGGGCTCTTTCTGCGTACAGTAGCTGCATTCGAGATTGCACTTGTGGGTGGTGTAGAATATTGCGGCAAAGGGCGCGACGATGTTCGTGCGCAGAATTTCCCGCCGGTAAAGGTTCTGGAAATAATGCTTGAAATTTTTTAGGACAAAGGGATACTTCCGCACCAGCTCACGAAGCAATTGAACGGTGGAGAACGTCTTGGATTGATCTTCCATGGGGGGAGACTTCAGACTACCCGACGGCACCAGGAAAGGCAAGCCACGCGGCGCCGGGTAGCGGGTGAGTTTGAAATCCGATCACTCCTTGGGCATAAGGGAATCCCGGAAACCAGAGACCCATTATGAGGAACGGTTCTGCTGTGGAAAGATCCGACGCAGGGCCCAGGCTGATTATTGTGTGCGGTCTGCCGGGTTCAGGTAAGACAACCCATGCCAAGCAGCTCGAAGCGAGGCTTCGCGCGATTTGCTTTTCTCCCGATGAATGGATGAGTGCTCTTTCACTGAACCTTTACGACGAAGCACGCCGGGAGGAGATTGAGACTCTGCAGTGGAAATTAGGGCAGGAACTTCTTGCGCTCGGTCTCACCGTCATTATCGACTGGGGCACTTGGGGAAGGTCCGAACGGGATAAATTGCGGCTCGGAGCGCAAAGGCTAGGCGCTGCTGTTGAGCTGCACTACCTGTCCGCGCCGGCGGATGTTCTCCTCAACAGAATTCAACGCCGCGGCATCGAGGATCCACCCATAGAAAAGGATGCGCTGTTGAAATGGATCGAGAAGTTTCAAGTTCCGGCGCCCGAAGAAATGGCGCTCTTCGATAAGTCGTTTACTTTGGGAGTCCAATCTGAGGAAAGAGGTTCTGCAGATGACGCTGATTAGGTCGCGGAGGAAAGCATATTGAAAACAAGAGGGAGAAGTTTCCGCTCCATCGCTGCCATATCTGCGCTCGCGACGGCATCGGCCGGTGCATGGGCGGCCAGCGCTCCGCGCGGCTCAACCTGCGCGAGCTTCGGTAAAGTAAGCGTCACCATCCAGTACGGACGCCCTTCGCTTGACGGCCGTCATCTCCGGCAGATGATCGAGCCGGGCCAGCTCTGGAGGGCCGGCGCAGATGCCGCGACCACCCTTGAGTCAAACGTCGCCTTGAATTTTGGCGGCACGCGAGTTCCCGCGGGCAAACACATTCTGATGGTCCGCTTTATCCAGCCCGGCATATGGTCGCTGGTCGTTTCTAAGGTGTCAACGTTCAACTACACGCCGGATGCCCGAATTGCCGAAGTATTAATGCGCCTCGAAAAAAACCAGGCGCCCATCGGCGAACTTACAATTTCCCTTTCCAGGACTGGCGGCAATGGAAAGATCGAAATTGCCTGGGGGTCATTCCGGCTCTGGGGCGAGTTTACTCCAGCACGTTGAGCGTTCGCCTCGAACGCGATGCTCGAATAGGTGGGAGGGCATCGGGGCGGCGTTGACGTAGCGGTCGCGCGAACAAGTGATCGCGCCAAAATTGACAGGGCCAAATACTCATTGCTAGGATGGCGTTTTTAGCGCCCTGTTTGCGTCCCGCTCATTATCGTCCCCGTCGTCTAGCCCGGCCTAGGACATCGCCCTTTCACGGCGGTAACGCGGGTTCGAATCCCGCCGGGGACGCCATGATTTTCAATACGTTACAGGCTTCTGGTCCGGCGAGGCGTCGGCTAACGTGACGATCTTCTGCCGAATTGGACTTTTCGGCATCTTGACCTCCTGAAAAAATTGCATCGAGCTTATTGGAGGCTTGACTAACCTGAGCACAGGCGATCCTGGCATAGCGTTTCGTCATTCGCAGATCCTGATGCCCTAATTGAGCGGCAATCACATGGCTGCTGACAGAGATTGATCCCAACGACCCCGACCTTGTCTTTGGCCTGAGTGACCTCGGTATGGAATTCCCTGAACTTGGCTACATGAGTCTCGGTGAGCTCCGCGCTGTGCGCGGCACCTTGGGCCTGCAGGTTGATCGCGACCTTTAGTTTACTGCTGATAAGACCCTCTCGGCCTATGCCGAAGAAGCTCGTCGGCTTGGACACATCGAAGTATGAGGACTGGAAGTAACAATCCTCATTCAGCGGCCGACCACCATGGATTTGATCGACCCCCGCGGTTTCCCCTAGATCAATGCCCAGAAGAATCTGACGCGCTGGGCCGGATTCATGAGTTTTTTGAACCAATCCAAACTGTATACCACTGACCGGCGGCATCGTGCGCTCTCCTGCACCATACCCTCGACAGGCTGATGATCAGGGAGAAGCTCAGTCCGCAAAACTTGAAGATTGAGGGGCGGGAGGCACTCAAGAAAGCTGAAGGTCACGATCAACGATTCACATGAATGACGGCGGCACGACTATTGCTCCATGGAGTGTGCGGCCCGTCTACTTGGGCACGCTGCTGCTGAGCCTTGTGGGCCTGACACAGTTCGACTGATGCGAGGCATTCCCGAGATACGCCAGCGCAGAGCATAAGCTGTGACGGGTATCGGCGCTTGACCCATGGAGCCTCGCACGGTAATATAAGTCTATGATCCCACAGAAGTTACGCTCTCTGTTCTGGGATATAAACCTGAAGGGATTCGATCCCACCTGCTTTCCGGAGTACACCATTGGCCGCATCCTGGAGTACGGTGATAAGGAAGCCGTAACATGGCTCAGAGAAACCTTCACCGAAGAAGCGATCAAACAGGTCATCTCGGGAGAGCGAAGGCTTTCCCGGAGGACTGCAAACTTCTGGGCGCTGGCTTACGGAATCCCAACCCACGACGTGGCCGCGCTGAAAGCAACCCACTAAATTCTCTCCCGACACTGTTCAAAAAAGTGGAGTAAACTCCCAACGATCAAGAGAACCCGATGTGGCATCGTGAAGTCATCACGGAAGCAGTTGAGTGGACTCTGCGCGATTTGCGGCAGGCATCCATTCTTGCGAATTTCTATCTTGCGGGTGGCACAGGTCTCGCCCTCCACCTTGGTCACAGGCGATCCATTGATTTAGGCTTTTTCAGCCGCGAACGGTTCGACCCGGAAGCAATCCTTGGGAAAGTCGGGCCGCTTGAGGGACTCCGGGTTCTGGCTAAGGATCTCGAGACACTCCACCTTACCCTCGGAGAGACAAAGGTGAGTTTTCTCGGATATCGCTACCCCTTGCTCTTTCCTTGCGTCGCGCTGTTTGATGTCAAAGTCGCTGATCCTCGCGATATTGCTTGCATAAAGATTAGCGCTATTGCCGGACGGGGAACCAAGCGTGATTTCATCGACCTCTACGCTGTATCCAAGCACTAGGGATTGGAACAACTCCTGGCGTGCTTCAGGACGAAGTATACGCAGGTAAACTACAGCATAGTCCACATCTTGAAGTTGCTGACCTATTTCGAGGAGGCGGAAAAAGATCCAATGCCCGACATGCTGGTTAATCTAACATGGGAAATGACCAAAGAATTCTTCACGACAGAAGCGCCACGACTATTATGAGAGCCGGCAAACCACAACGGCTTTGCACTTAAAGGATTCAACCATGGCGACCAGCCGCAATGTTTCTCTCAAGGATATAGCACTGTTTCGGGATCTCTCCGAGACGGAGCTGAATTTCCTTCTGGATCGCGCCGTGGCGCTGCATTATGCGCCCGGCCAGTCTATTTTCGTTGAGGGCGATCCGTGCGAGGGGTTATATGTCATTGAGTCGGGTCAGGTCAAGATTTTCAGGGTTTCGCCCAGCGGCCGCGAACAGATTCTTACTATCGAGGGTGCCGGCAGCTCCATAGCAGAATTGCCTGTTTTTGACGGCGGTGATTATCCAGCCTCCGCTGCGGCTCTTACCGAATCGACTCTCCTCCATGTTCGCAAGAAGGATTTTCAAGAGCTCTGCCTTGCCCATCCGCAGGTGGCGCTGAAGGTTGTCAAGCTGGTGGGATCGAGGCTGCGCACGATGGTGAATCTCATTAATGAGCTTTCTTTTTCGAGCGTGCGCCATCGCCTGGCCGCGCTTCTTCTACGCCTGGCCGAAGACACGGGAAAGACAACCGAGCGTGGCATCGTGTTTGTCCTTCCCTCTACGAACCAGGAACTGGCAGCGCAGATCGGGACAGTCCGCGAATTGATCTCGCGAAACCTTGGGCGGTTTCAGGGCATTGGCATCATCCGGCTGGAAGGAAGAAGAGTCACGGTGCGGGACGTCAAAGCTCTCCAAGCGGAGGTCGAGGAACGGGAATGAAAGAGGCGGCGGGCGAAACCTGGGCACACTAGCCGGCGAAGGGCCAAAGCTGCGGCTACCGAAGCCGAACGAATTCTGGCCATGACTAAAGTCATCGAATGCAATGGGTTCCCGTGCTGTGATGGTCTCTCTGGATTCACGACGTGCAGGGTGGAGAGAACCATTGAGGGTGACGATCGAAACTGTTGTGGATTGTAATCAGTTGCCGGAAGCATGGCGGCTAGCTTACCAACGAGACCGTGCGGGCGAGGTGAATTATGCGGACCCTTCTCCTGAGCGCCAGGCGGCCAGGGCGCTGGCTGCTTTTATTCTGGCCGGCCTTGCCTTCCTCGCCCTCCCCGGGACGTTTCTCGGTGTTTGGAATCTCATCGTCATTTCTGAGCACCGCGCCGCGACTGCGGCGCGCACGGCCTGGATTCAGGCTCACGGCCACGCGCAGTTATTTGGATGGGTCGGCAGCTTCATTCTAGGCATCTCGCTATACGTCTTGCCTAAATTTCGTGGACGAGCGCTCAAGAAATTTGGAATGGTCTGGGCAGTCTGGGTGCTTTGGACCGCAGGCGTCGCCTGGCGATGGTGGGTGGGAATCGGCGCGCGTGAATGGCGCGTGGGGCTGGTTGGCTCGGCGATTTTAGAGCTAGTCGCGTACGTATTGACGCAGCGCGTTCTGGTTTTTACAGGCGGAAGCACGAGAAAGAAGCCCAACGACCTTGGTTCTTGGCTAGGCATTTGTGGATTTGGAGCCTTGGGCGTGGCACTCATCGTCAATTTGGGTGTTTGCGTCGAGTTGGCCCTCCGAGGCAGTGCTCCCGTCTTCCCTCCTCCCTTGGACCGCACGTTCCTGCTGATCGCGCTCTGGGGATTCGTGGTTTCAGTAGCGTGGGGATACAGCACCAGGTTTGTCACCATTTTTCTCGGCCTCAAAACCCCACTGCATCGCGCGGCGCGCTGGCTTTCGATCGGGATTGTCGCGCTTGTCACCACCGCCCTGGCGCAACAATTCCTGTTCAGCGACTTGCTCGCTCTGGCGCTGACGATTTACGCCGTCTGGGCGGTGCGGATTTTCCGTGCTTCCGCAAGGCCGGCAAAGCTAATAGGCGTTTACCGCCACTACCCTGCTTTTATACGCCTTGCCTACGTTTGGCTTGTGATTGGCGGAGCTCTTGGGGTGGCGGCGGATTTTGCGCCAAGCATCACCGGACTGGGCGGGGCATCGCGCCATGCCATTACGGTGGGCTTCGTTGCCACACTCATCTTTGCCCTGGCGCCACGCATCCTTCCTTCATTTCTGAATGGCAGGGAGCTGTACAGCACTCGCATCATGGCGATGAGCCTCTGGCTTCTGAGCCTGGGATGCATCTTAAGGGTCGTGAGCGAGGCCGTTGCCTATTCGGCGGGAGGGCAGCTCTGGAGCGTGTTGCCGCTTTCAGCCTTTCTCGAGTTGGCGGCGGTCATCGCGTTTGTCATCAACCTGGCAGCGACGCTCGCGCAGCCAATGCCGGCATGGTTTTCAGCGAGCGGCGTAAGCCCTGAGCTGCCTCTCTACTGGTACGTCACCAGCTTCCCGAAAACACGCCAAATACTGGTTGAAGCAGGTCTGAAAACGCTCGCCGGGAGACGCACAGTGCCCCGCTCACTGAGCCTTGCCGACGCGGTCACTGCTGACGGCGCCGATTTGAATGCATTGCTTATCCGGCTCAACGAGTTCTTCAGCCAGCGACAGCCGCGCCGGACGGGACGGAAAGGATGAAGGCCGGCAGCACTTTGCGGGGATCCCCCCAGCATGGGCAGAGAGAGGAAGGATGAAAATTCTCGCGCTTCTTATCGCAATCTATACGCCGTTGATGCTCCTCATCCACGTGTCTACCGGAAAGATTCTCAGGGCTTGGAATGAGCAGTCGGATTCGTGGATCAGCCGGCGGTTTACTCCCCAGCGCGCGTTGCGAATTGAGGCGTTGTTCTGGCTCCTCGCACTGGCAGCCTGGTCTTTGTGGCAGCCCTTGGTATGGAGGGTCATCATAGCTCTGTTTGCGGTCATCCATCTGGGAATCTGGGGTGCGGGGGAATTAACTATCAACAAGACCAACATCTTCGCGCTAGATCGAAACCTGTGTATCGAACGAGTGATTGTTGTGTTTGATTTGATTGAGGCGTTTGCCTTAGCGGCTCTGGGATTTTTCGCTATATGGTATCTGATACACGCAAGGTGAGGCACGTAGGCCTTTAATTAAGGAACCAAGCCCGATGCTGCCATTCTCGCGAGCGCGCGCAGGGTCTGAGTAAGAAAAACGCGATGCAAGCTGCTTTAAAGGGAAGAGCCGAAATAATCCCCCTCTCAGGTGGAGACCCATTGACGCTCGTGACAGCGACGACTTCGAACGGAGGCGTCTAGAGCGGCTCGTAGTAACCACCGGCAGCACAGGTTCGACAAAGAATGCGGCCGCCGGTTCGGACTTCCCGCCGGAACGCAATGCCTTCTCCGCACTGACAGCAAGTCACCCGCGCGCCGTGGTGGCCGGGCAGGTCTTCAGGAGCAAGATGGACCCGAACCCATTGCTCGCAAAAAAGTTCGTGCTCGGCAAGGGTACGATATGCTCGCGACAGGGCCTCCAACCTTTCCAAGCCGGGAAACAGTTCGACCGCTTTGTGGTTGGCAGATTCCCTTGCCGCCAGCCGGAGCGAACGGTCTTTTTGCACGTCCACAAAAACCGCTGCCATCTTCCCTGTGTCTTTCAGTTTGAGAGTTCGATTTGCCAGCCGGCACCCCGTCACAAGCTGGACCGCGTCAGGAAGGCAACGATCCGTCTCCACAATGACGACAAGCCGTCGTTTTTGGGTGAGCGGGTCATTGATCTCGACTCTTGTAAGCGCAAGCAAGCACATGCGGATCGCCAAAATAATCCCCGGCCGGGGAGGATCATTCTTTGCTGCGACGTCGAGATAATACTGAAAGTCTTTGATCACGGATCGACCCGCAGTCTGGCTAACACTCGTTGCCAGTCTTCCGGAGAATTGACGTTTTCGAAAATCTCGTCAGCAATGCCCGCGCCCGCCAAGCGGTCGCTCGTAATCACGTCTACCCGCAAGTGCGGCAAAATATCGACGATCGCAGGTTTTCCCTTCTCCAATGCGCGGCGCATTTTCGCAGAACAGGTCCGGCGGTATGCCGCGCATAGTGGATGCCAGCCCCCGCTCGTGTGAGGAACCACCGCATCAAATTTAACGGCCAGAGTGGAACGAAGTAAGAGCTCGATAAATTGGCCATTGAGCAGCGGCAGATCGCAGGCGAGAAAAACGTTCCAACCGTTCGCGGAGCTTTCGAGGCCTGTCAGCAAAGCTCCCAGCGGACCTTGCCCGGGCCATCGGTCAGGAAGTACCGGCACGCCCAAAGATTCATACCGGCCTCGCGGTCCAAGGACGGCGACAGAACCAAGATGAGCTTTCAACAGATTGACTGCCCGAAGCAAGAGGGGCTGGCCATTGAGCTTCAGGTACGCTTTATCACAGCCCATCCGTCGGCTACGGCCGCCGGCAAGAACGAACCCGTTCACATAGCGATTCCCGCTCATCTGCCCGCTCCCGCAGCCCGCTCGAAGGGACGAAAACACGGGTGGGAGAGACCCCCATCAGTTCGCTTTAGATTGCGGCAAGGTCACTGCGCCCCGATAGGCATGGGCATTCTTAAGACACTGGCCCGATGCGTCTTCGAAAGATTCATCACGTGCCACAGTCCGATCCCCCACCAGGCCAGAGCGGCTAATTCCGCGAAGCCCGTGATCCCGATCAAGGGATACGCGATACGAGGAGCGGAGTCCGTGAGAATTTGCAGTATAACGCGGCCGATGCAGCCTGCGTTCAGGAGAATGAATGGCCCCCAGAGTGAGGTGAGTCGTTTTGAATCGACGCCGGCGAGGATTGGGACGACGCGAGAGGATACGCCCAGAATCATCATGCTGATAAACCCGACGGTGAAAGCATGCAGGTGCGCGCCCCAAAAGGCATGAGAAAAGCCCTCGCCCGCCCAGGCGCTATAGGGCATCAGGAGCGGCATCATAAAAATGGCAATGAGCAACCAAACGTATGCCGCCCGGATGAACTTCCAACTCCGGTCGGGTTGCGTCGTACGGGTGAAGACGCGAAGTTGAACGACCAGCAGCACTGCCCAGACTACCATCAGCAGGTAAGAGAGTTCCAGTGTGAAGCCAAAGAAGGGATTGCCGATGACGAGCAACGCCACGTAGCTCGCGATATCGAGCAAGAGGCTGCCATTCATCAACCAGAAGATTAACTTTTGGCGGTCATGCTTGGGCTGGCCGAGACCATAAACGACCGGCACAAACCGCTGGCTTACTCCGGCAATGATCAGTGCGGCAAAGCCGAGCACCTGCATCGAGCGCAGGGGACCGTCGAGTAACGCGGTGCGCAGGATCGTTTCCTGCAGGCTCGTTGCTGTGGCCTCCGCAAAGAAAAAGAATCCGCTGAAGACTGCCTGGATCAGAAACCAGCCAAGCGCCGTCATGATGAAAAGTTCGTACGGACTGTGCGGGCCCATGGACTGCCGGGCCGTCTTGAGGATAATGACCATAAAGAGCACGATTGCGGTGATTTCGGCTGCGGCTGAAACGGCTCCGAGAGCTAAGGCGAGAGGGCCATGCGCGAGCAGGTCGCCGCCGAACCGAAGGATAATGCCCAAGAGCATTAAGTAAAGCGTCAGGTTCGCCAAACCGGGCCGCCACAGAGTCGTTAATTTGAAGCGAGGGAAAGACTGGTAAGCGAAGCCCATCACAAACAATCCCACCCAGCCAAAAATCATAGCGTGCGCGTGCGCATGGATCTCAGGGAGCAGGTGCGGCTGAAGGAGTGCTTTCCCCAACGAAATCTGCATCAAGGCAATAACACCCCACAGGCCTCCAAGACTGAGCACAATGGCGATAGCCGCCTTGAAGAAGCGCCGGTAAATATAGTCAGCCGGGGTCTCGTGATAGACGTAGGGCTCTTTGGCAGGCCTTTCAATCTCGGCGTTAAGGTCTTCGAGGAGAGCCTCGAGGTCCGCCTGGTGAACGCGGGCGAAGAACTCCAGTGGCTCGGCGGGGCCATGCTCGCCGCCACAACCTTTGAGGCCGTGCTGGTCAAAAATCTTCCTCGCCGAAGGGCAGAGGCGGACGATCTCTGCCACGCTGGTTGATGCCTCTATTTTTTTGCTCATAGTCTCCTATAAAAAAAGCCTTCTTGGCACGTGAGTCGAGAGATTTTAACCCCGCCGTGACGATCCCCGCACCGTTAGCCTTCTTCGCTGAAGAAGAGGAACGAGTGCAAGGGGGGAGCAGGTACGGCGGGGTTAGAATCCGGGCGCCTGGGGATTCCTTCGTTATCTTCATCTTCCTTCGATCGCTTGATTCAGTTCTTCCAGAAACCGGCTCAGGTCCAGACTGTGTGCTCGCGCGGCGACCTCAAGTGGATATACCGCCTCGCAGCAGAGATCCAGATCATACCGGGTCAAGATTTCCAGGGTTGGCGGGTAGAGCCTGACAATGTCTCCAAGTAACATGCGCGGATCGATGACAGGCAAAGTAATTCTCTCCCTCATCGAGTTACCTACCATGGTCAGAATAGAAAAGCCGAAGCCGTGCTGACGATGACTTTTGTCACGGAAGGCCTACTGACAAGTTTTAGCCGCTCCCCGCAGGTATTTCACAGCTCGGACGTTCGGCCGCTGCGTCATTTTGGGGTGGGAAGATTTGCGTAACCCTTACCTGTTGTCGCGTGACTTTAGTCATCGCCACGTTCGATCCGATAAGGCAGGATCAATGGGAATGATACGGCAAGGAGGCGGAAATATCATGGGCGCCGCAACGAAGCTTCTGCGACAGGAACACCAAGCGATCAGGGATGTGCTGAACTTTGCGGAAGGAGTCTCTGTCAGGATCGAGCGGGGCGAGCAGGCTCTGCCTGAGGTGCTTACCAAAGTGACCGACTTCTTTCGCCGGTTCGTCGACCAGTGCCACCACCACAAGGAGGAGGACATTTTCTTTCCAACGCTCGAGAAGAAAGGAATTTCCGCCTCTGGTGGTCCGCTGAGTGTGATGCTGATGGAACACGAACGGGCAAGGGGCTTGATCCAGGAGCTGAGTGAAGCGGCGGAGGCATATGGGACCGATGGCGAAATCTCTGGTAAGGCTTGGGCTCGGGCGGCTTGGGATTACTCCGGCCTAATGCAGGAACACTTCGGAAAGGAGGAAGAGGTTCTCTTCAGAATGGCGGACAACATCTTGAGTCCCGAGGAGCAAGTAGCAGTTGCAGCGGACTTTGAAAGGCTTGAAAGGGAGAAGATCGGTCCGGGGAAACACGAGCAACTTGAGGCTATGATGAATCGGTTGATCGCACAAAACGGCAAAAGATGATGATTTTTTGAGTCGACCGCAACCCGCAATGTGAGTTGCAGGGACTCCGTGAATTTCCGCAATAATTCCACAATTTCACAGAAAGGAAGATATGAGCACACTAAACCCAGGCACCACACCTGCTATCGTGACAACCATCGATGTTCGGCCAATCCCTCACGCACAAAGACATCCGTTAATCTTCAAAACATTTGACGGGTTAAACCCCGGCCAGGCATTCGTCCTCGTTGTTGACCACGACCCGAAACCAGTCCTTTTTGAGCTGGACTTTGCCCGAAAGGGGAAGTTCGCGTGGAATTACCTTGAGCAAGGGCCGGAGGTGTGGCGCGTCCAGATGGCGAAGACTCAATAGGCCGGGTGATCACG
>JASHOS010000161.1 GCA_030040995.1 Terriglobia bacterium
GCCCGGCTAAATTCCCCGTCCCCACAGACGCACTCGCCGGCTCTGCCGTCGGATGCGCCGGCTGATATGCTTCTGCCTCATGCTTGTGGCGCGATTGATCCATAGCCACGCTTAACTCCAACTCTATGCTGGAATAAAACCAAAATCCTTAGCGTAGGTTAAAGGCGAAGGCGGGTCAAGAAACAGCGAGGCGTAGACACGGTCACGTCAAAGTCCGGATGGGGGTGGTTGTGGTGCAGCGTTCGCCTTGTAACGCTGCGGCTTTCTCGCGCAAATGAGAAGACGCAGCCTTGAAAATGCTCCCGGTTTGAGCGTGGATCTTCTGAAAACGAAAGACTTATGGCGTCGTTAGTTCATCCGCCGACAAGGAGCATTTTCATTCGGTTTCGCGGGCCAACGGCCCATCATGACAGGGCTAAAAAGCGAGTCCTGCGCTACAAGAACACGCCGCTACGGACTCATGGGGCGGCGAAGTACTCCGGGGCGTTGCCGCGCTTCCACTTGATATTGCAGCCCATGCTCGGCTTCTGGTTCACGGAAACCTGCCTTCCCTCCAGGACCGAATCAAGAGCAGCCCTGAGATCGGCCCCGGTGACCGGGCGGCCGTTGTTCGGGCGGCTATCGTCAAACTGCCCCCGATAAACAAGCCGGCGATTGCGGTCAAAAAGGAAAAGATCCGGCGTGCAGGCAGCCCGGTACGCTCTCGCCACTTCCTGG
Organism: Terriglobia bacterium; assembly: GCA_030040995.1. Taxonomy (GTDB): domain Bacteria; phylum Acidobacteriota; class Terriglobia; order UBA7540; family UBA7540; genus JASHON01. Next base: position 718 of record JASHOS010000161.1, read on the forward strand.
CTCTCATCATAGAGATACGGGAAAGTGTAGCCCACACGTTCAATTTCCTCCGCCATCTTCTCGGGCCGGTCATCCGGATAGTTTTCGGCGTCGTTGGAATTGATTCCCACGATTCCCACTCCGCGCGCCTGATACTCCTTGGCAAGCCCGGAAAATTGCGACTGGATGTGCTTGACGTAGGGACAATGATTGCACATGAAGATGATCAAGAGAGCCGGCGCGTCTTTGAAATCAGCCGATGAAATTATTTTGCCGCGCGGATCGGGAAGCTGGAACGGCGGCGCTTGAGTACCCAATGGAAGCATTGTTGAAGCGGTATTAGCCATAAAACTTTTTCCTCCTGTAAAAATTGAATCGGCAAAAAGCCCACGGCGAGGGACGGTGCCTACCTGCGCGGCTCGTGCCGCTTCGGTGGGCAAGCTCGCCGTGGCTACCGTCCCTCCTTTACGCGCAGAAGACTTGACGCCACGTGATGCATCACATGTGCTGCGATTCATGAAGACCGCCACGGTCAGAGACCTCCGCTTCCGCTTCTCCGAAATCGAGGCGCGGCTACGGCAGGGCGAAGAGGTTGTCATTCGCAAGCGCAAGCGTATTATTGCCAAACTGGTTCCTTTTAGAGCCGAAGAGCCCATGAAGCCTTACCTTCCCGACTTCGCGGCGCGGCGGCGCAAGATTTTCGGAGAGCAGGTGATGGCCATCCCCGCGGCAGAACTTGTCGCTTGGGACCGGAGCCGCGGATGAAGGCTTACCCGGATACCAGTATCCTTGCTTCAGCTTATCTCCAGGACGGCAATTCATCCCTCGCCGATCAACTCATCGCAAACTTTAGTGCGTCTTTGGTTCTTTCGCCTTTCCATGATTTTGAGTTGGCCAACACTATCGAACTGGCTGTTTTTCGTAAACAAGTAAACCGCAGCCAGGCAAATGCCGCGTGGAAGGACTTTCAAACCGACCTTCTCCACTGGCCCGTCACCGCCCTTCCGGTCGATGTCTTTGCCAAGGCCGCCGCACTTGCTCGCCGCCGCAGTGCCCGGCACGGCACCCGTTCGCTCGACATGCTGCACGTCGCGGCAGCCGTTGCCCTAGGTGCTGGGATCTTCCTGAGTTTGGACGGCCGGCAGCGCCGCCTGGCACGAGCCGAAAAGCTCTCCATCTTCCCGCGAATCGTAACCTCTTCCTCCGCAATTGCAACGGCGCCGAAACGTTAGTATACTTCCTGCCGCACCGCCAGACGAAACTTCAAACGGAGCGACAGACTCATGGCAAGCACAACTGAAATTAGAGTGGATGATCTAGCTGCGAACACACAGGTGAGCCCTGAGCACATCATGCAGGTGGGCTTGGGATTTTGGGCGTCTAAAACGCTGTTGAGCGCAGTCGAGATAGAGTTATTCACGGAGCTGGCGAAACGCCCGGAAGACCTGACGACCCTTTCGGGGAGGCTTGGATTGCATCCACGCTCCGCCCGGGATTTTCTGGACGCGCTGGTGGCGCTGGGCTTTCTCGAACGCCGCGACGGAAATTACGCCAACACACCTTCAACAGATTTGTTTTTGGACAAGAAGAAGCCCTCCTACATTGGCGGAATTCTGGAGATGGCCAATCAGCGGCTGTATCCTTTTTGGAGCCATCTCACAGCGGCCTTGCGAACAGGGGAACCGCAGAGCGAGGCCAAGAGTGGGGGGAATGCCTTCACGGCGCTCTATGCGGACCCCGAGAGGCTCAAGGGATTTCTCAGGGCGATGACTGGCGTCAGCAATGGAGCGAATCGCGCCATTGCCAGCAAGTTTGCCTGGAAGAACCACAAGACCGCTGCGGATATCGGCGCTGCTCAAGGAGACCTGATGGTGCAAGTAGCGCTGGCGAATCCGCACATTTCGGGCGTCGGCTTCGATCTGGCGGAAGTTGCCCCTATCTTCGAGGAGTATGTGGCCGCCAATGGCCTCTCGTCGCGCGTGGCGTTTCGCACCGGCAATTTCTTTCAGGATCCTCTGCCCAAGGCCGATGTCGTAATGATGGGGCATATCCTTCACGACTGGAATCTGGAAGAAAAGAAGGCTCTGATTGCCAAGGCCTTTGAAGCAGTCCCCAAAGGAGGGGCGCTGATCGTTTATGAAAGCATTATTGATGAAGGCCGGTGTCAAAACGCTTTTGGACTTCTCATGAGTTTGAATATGCTGATTGA
>JASHOS010000016.1 GCA_030040995.1 Terriglobia bacterium
CCCACATTTTTTGCTGGACACGGGGCTGTATCAGGGCACGGCTTAAGCCGTGCCGACCGAAAGCCAACAAAATGCCGGCTTTAGCCGCTGCGGCTGGCGGTCAGGGGCTAAACAGGCTGCGGAAAAACGCGTCAGCCATGTCGCTTCGCGACACCCGCGAAGCATGAAAAGAACCCCTAGCCCTCTCCCTCGGGACCGGGCCTGCGTCCAGCGAAGGTCGCTTACGCTCCAGAGCTTCAGCGACGGAGCGGCTCCTGCCCGCAGGCGGGTGAGGGGGTCCGGGCCGAACTTTTCAGAACAGAGCGCGGCCTGGCGTCACGCCACGCGCGAGATGACGAGCGCGGAGTTCTTCGAGCCAAAAGCGATGCAATTGCACACAGCGTGATCGACGTTGGCGGGGCGGCAGCGCCCCGGAACATAATCCAGATCGCACTCCGGATCGGGAACGTCCAGGTTGATCGTGGGCGGAAGGCAATGGTCGCGTATGGCAAGGAGCGTCGCCGCCAGGCCAGCCGCTCCACAGGCTCCCTGAGGATGCCCAATCATCGACTTGAGCGCCGAACAAGGCACTCGGTAGGCGCGGCTGCCGAGCGCCAGCTTCAGCGCCCGCGTCTCGATGCGGTCGTTGAGCACCGTCGAAGTGCCGTGCAGGTTCACATAGTCTACTTCTTCGGAAGTGATGCCCGCCTGTTCTATCGCCGTCCGGATCGCTCGCGCCGGCTCTTCGCCGTCCTCCCCCAGGCGCACACGGTGGAACGCCTCACAGGTTGAAGCGTACCCGTTGATCTCACCGTAGATGTGGGCGCCCCGCGCGGCCGCCTTTTCGTACTTCTCCAGGACGAACAGCCAAGCCCCTTCGCCGAGCACGAAACCATCGCGATCCGCGGAGAAGGGGCGGGACGCGCGCTCGGGCTGCTCATTCCAGGAGGCTGTCAGGATCCGCATCAAAGTAAACCCCTTCATGATTAGAAAAGACAGAGGCGCGTCAGCCCCGCCGCAGATCACCGTATCCGCCATGTTGCACTGGATATTTTGCGCGGCATAGCCGAGGGCGTCGGTCGACGACGTACAACCGGTAGAAATGACGTGGCTGAAGCCGCGAAATCCGAAATGCATCGAAATCTCGCTTGCCAGGGTGCCCATCGTGGCGGAAGGAATGGTATAGACGCTGCACTGCTTGGAGTGGCCGGAGAGATATAAGGATAACTGCCGCTGCACGAATTCCTGGCCTCCACCACCCGAGCCCAGGAGAACTCCCACGCGCCGCCGTTCATCGAGCGGCATCGCATCCGTGTTGACGCCCGCATCGTGGATTGCCTCCGACGCCGCGGCGATGGCCATCGGGACAACCCGGCTGACGTTCGCAGCGTCCTTCTCGCTGATGTACTGAAGCGGATCGAAACCAGCGATCTCTCCGGCAATCCGCACCGGGAGCGGAGCCGCATCGAACGTTCGAATTTGCCGCACCCCGCTCTTGCCTTGGAGTGTTGCCGACCAAAAGCTCTCACGCCCGATTCCGTTCGGGCTTACGGCGCCAATCCCCGTCACCACAACACGCGGCTTCATCTCGATGTCGGGCATTTACCTAGAATTTAGCATGCTCCCCTTCAACCATTGGCGCAAGCAAATACAATTGGTATTCGGGACACCGGGGGCGCACGGCTTGAACCCCAACGGGGCGAACCAACAGAGCGCAGGCCAACGGCCTGGGTACAGTGCGCCCCTTAGGTGGCCCCTAAGCCCTGTAGGGGCGCGCCGTGGACAGGGTCGATGATAGGCCCTTCCTTTGCCACCCTTTGGACTTTAACCAGCATCTGCGAAATCTGCGTAATCTGCGGTTGCATCTCGTTCTTGATGTAGAGGCGGCTTCATGCCGCCATCTGGCGAGGTAAACTCGCCGCTACAAGTCCAAACTGACCCACTACTTGTGTTTGCCACCCTTTGAACTCGTTCGCTCTCAGTGATAGAGTGGACAGGCGATTGCGATACGCGTTTGATGAACAGGTTCTAGACGTCCTTTGAGGAGGGGTCTTGCAAGCGAAGGAGGCGTTTTCGAGATTCCCGTACCTGCTACTGCGGCTTGCTCTCAAGCCACACGAAACGCTGAAAGCCACCCGCTCAGAACAAAGGATTGAATCATCGCGAGGTTATAGAATTGGGATTGGCTCGCGACCCCTGATGCCGATTTACGCGAACCCTCTTCGTCACGCCTTATATTATCTTAATATCAGTTCTCGGTAGGTTGGCGATTAATACGGTCCACGACGACGATGTTCGATGGAACTTTTGCGCTCCGAAGCTGCAGCCCCAACTGCTCCCGGACCGCGGTAAAGATTGAGGGAAGGTTATCGAGGTCCTTCATCCCTCTTTGCGTCGCATCGGCCACCTTAACCGCCTCGAAGGGACGCCATGTCAACCTGATATCGAATCCACCAGAAAGGTGCGTTGCGTCTACTACGGGCCTTTGGAGAACGTCTCCCAGCGCGCCCACAAGTTCTGACATCGGCATATCTGTGCCACCAATCAACGCAGAGCCGCTGCTCGACGCACGAGGTTCTGCTGGGCCCGAAGCCTTGACCAAGACCTTTTTGCCGGCAACCAAGTCATACCCGGACACGATCCGGCGCTCTTCGTGCCATTTCAATCCAAATCGCTCTATCAGGAGCGCTTTCATCATTTCGGATATCGCTTTTTGGTTGGCCGGCTCGCCAGCAGGCCGTCTTGCATCCAGGTCAAACCTGGATCTATCGAGCCACGGCGGCGCCTTCAGAGCATAATCCCTAACGGAAAGCGCCATCTCTACCCACTGCTTCAAAGGCATATTCACCAACCGAACCAGACCCCCCGGCGGGCCGATCGAAGACCACGAATTAACCTCTCGCGGGTTGCTCGGCCTGATGGCAGCCACTTCAAACCGCAAAGACTTTGTCTGTTCCGGCAGCTTCGCGGTCGAGATGCTCGCCGAAAGCTCTCCAACCACCACGATTACCGCAGCGAAACCCAGTAGCGCTGTTTGCCTCATAACCAAGCCTCCCCAACGATTAGCATCGGCTGGTGGTGTTCCCGCCGCGAGATAGTTCCGCCAATCACCGGTCGTCCAGGATTGCTCCCAAGGTCGTGTATCCAGCGATACGTCTGGCGGCGCCGTCCCGCAGTGAACAGCGGCGCTGGACCACGGATAGGAATCCGGCGCAGCGAGCATGCCCACTCGTTTCGGCCCGCTCGTGCCGGATTCAATTCGGTATAGCGCAACGCCTCCCCCCAAATGGGCCAAAATGAGCCAGATGAGCCCCGCCCAACGGGCCAATGGGCAAGCCTAGAAGCGGCCCTGCCGTACGTGCCCCGAAGACTTATGCTGCGCATTCCCATACGCGGCATAGCGTCCGTGGGTGTTCTTCAGAGTCGCCCCTAAGGAATCCAACTGCTTTGGGATTACAATCAGATGAACGTGATTGGACATAAGGCAGAAGCCGACTACTGAAAGCCGGTGCAGAGTACCATAGTGCCGCAGCAGGCCGAGATAGACGAGGCGTTCAGCGACCGTCGTGAGAATGAATTGCCGCGCGTCCCGTCTGTCCCCGGTTTTCCGAGGCTAAACGCGGCACCAATTATGCACTCGGCCCCTGCGTGTATCTGCTACCATCGGGCTTTACCAAGGGATGACTTCCACAACACCAATTGACAGGACTTCCGGTTGGGCGCCGCTCAGCCGCCCGGTCTTCCGCAATCTCTGGCTAGCTTCGCTGGTGTCGAACCTCGGCGGTTGGATGCAAGACACCGCCGGAACATGGCTCATGACCGCGCTCACCGCCTCCCCCCTGCTGATCGCTCTGATGCAGACTGCTGCCAGCCTTCCAGCGTTGTTTCTCGCGTTTCCCGCCGGTGCAACGGCCGACATCTTAGACCGGCGGCGCTTGCTGATTTTCTGGCAGGCCTGGATGTTAGCCGCGGTTGCGTTGCTGAGTGTTTGGACCCTGGCAGGCGCCATCGTGCCCTTCGCGCTGCTGGTGCTTACGTTCCTGCTGAACATTGGCACGGCTATGAACAATCCGGGCTGGCAGGCCATCATTCCTGAATTGGTTCCACGGTCCGAGCTGCCGGATGCGATTTCCATCAACAGCGCCGGCTTCAACTTGACGCGCGCGGTGGGACCGGCGCTAGGCGGGCTGGCGGTTGCGGCATTCGTCTCTGTGATGCGGGGGGCTGGGATCGTCTTCTTGTTCAATTCCCTTACGTTTGTCGCTGTCATTGCGGTCCTTTACCGGTGGCGCCGCTCGCCTCCCTTCAAAAGCGCACTCCCTGCGGAACGCCTATTCGGCTCGATGCGCGCAGGCCTGCGCTACCTGCGTCACGCTCCCGAGCTTCAAGCGGTTCTGCTGCGGACATTCCTGTTTACAGGTTTTGTCAGCGCCGTGTGGGCTCTGCTGGCCGTGGTCGCCCAGCAAGAGCTTCACCAGGGAGCTATGGGTTACGGCATTTTAAATGGATGCATCGGTGCGGGCGCCGTCATCGGTGCCTCCTGCCTGCCCAAAGTCCGGCAAAGACTCTCCGCGGACATGATCGTGGTCGGGGCAGGCGTGACCTTCACCTGTACTCTGGTGGTTCTCGGTCTGGCGCGGAGCATCCCTCTCATCGTGCTGTGGCTGCTCGCTGCTGGATTCGCCTGGACGAGTGCAACTTCCACCTTTAACGTCACCGTCCAGCTTTCGGTTCCTTCCTGGGTTCAGGCGCGCGCCCTCGGAGTCTACCAAATGACCTTCTGGGGGGGTATGGCTCTCGGCAGCACCATTTGGGGTTTCCTGGCAGAACACGCCTCGACTTCGATAGCGCTCGTTGTGGCAGGTATCGGCCTGCTCGGCAGCGTACCCCTGGGGCGCCGCTTTCATCTTCTGCGAGGGGCGTTGCCTGACTTGAGCCCGTATCAGCTCAATCGGCCCGCTCCGCAGGTTGTGATTGAGCCCCATCCGGAAGATGGTCCTGTTCTGGTGACCATAGAGTACCGCATCCGCCACGCGGATTATGATGCGTTTATTCACTCCATCCATGCCTTGCGGCCCGTGCGCATGCGAGACGGCGCCATCCGTTGGGGTGTATTTCGTGACGCAGTATACCCGGATCGTCTCGTGGAAACATTCGTCGCCGAGTCCTGGGTCGAATTTTTACGTCAGCGCGAACGGATGACAACGTCTGACCGCGCCATCCGCGACCGAGTGTGGGACTTTCACCAGGGTGACTCCCGGCCGGTTACGTCTTATATGATTTATGCCCGGGAGACTGCTGAGCAAACTTCGACTGTAGCGCCGATCTCTGACCAGCGCCCTTCCCCGCTCACAGAGCGGGGCTAGAAGGAATGACCCCCGTCGGTTCGCTTATGGGTTGCTCTTGCGAATGGCCTCGGCTGGCGAGCTTCCCGCCGGGAGATAGTTCCGCTAATCACCGGTTGTCCAGGATTGCTCCTAAAGTCGCGCATCCAACCATACGTCTGGCGGCGCCTCCCGCAATGAACAGCGGCGCTGGACCACGATAGGAATCCGCCGCAGCGAGCATTTCCGGTCGTTTCGGCCCACTCGTGCCGGATTCAATTTTTCAGTGTAGAGCAGCGTCCAGGGGCGTCCCGCCGCGCCACGCCGACGAGTTGAGCACGTTTCCCCGATGAAGACCTGCTGTGCGGAAAGCCTGCGGCTTTCCGGGCAAAGGCACACATTGTGCATCCGTGTTGGGTGCGCAGGCTGGGCCAGCGCGCCCAGCACGGACGACGTTGGTGCCGGCTGTCGCGTTCCGGAAGGGCAAAGCCCTTCCGCACAGCAGGCGGCGAAGCCGCATAGCGCCTCCAAAGATCTGAAAGCTAATTTGGACAAGCGTGCCTTTCAACTGGGCCTTGAGTTCGCTGTCGTTGCTCAGTGCGGAACAGATCAGTAAGAGCTAACATATCCATCGGTAGTCAACCTGCATGACTGTTCTTGAGACTTAGGTTATCAAGGAGCGCGTCACTTTGGTTACTTCACCGAGTTATCCATTCATTTTCTCCACCATAATTCTTACCGTCAGTTACTGGTGCTGGATTCTTCTCGAAGTCTGGCTTTTCATCAGGGAACGAGGGACGGTCGGGAGCAATGCCGAAGACCAGGGAAGCAGACGATGGATTATCGCCTGGCTCGGCGTCGGCGTTTTACTTGGAGTTTTCGTCGAGCCCTACATCTTTGCATTTTCCAGGATTCAAACTCGGGTCGCTCTCGCCTTCGACTTGGGCGTTGCGCTCATCTGGGGAGGCATGCTGCTTCGAATATGGTCAATCTGGACATTAGGGCGATTCTTCAAAACGACCGTAGTCATTCAGTCAGGTCATAACCTCATCCAACGCGGTCCGTACCGATATTTACGCAACCCCGCATACACGGGAATACTTGTCACTGTGATTGGGCTTGGACTCGGTGTAGGAAACTGGTTGAGCCTTGCCTCGCTCTTTCTCGCAGGGTTGATTAGTTTGGGATGGCGTATTCATATCGAAGAGGAAGCTCTCTGCAAGCGTTTTGGAAAGGAATATGACGAATACTGCAAGAGAGCGTGGGCGGTAATTCCATTTGTCTGGTGAAAAGATATCGGTATGCACGGCCCCAGTCGCGCGCACGACAACTTGTTCGATCAGCTATCGATGAGAACGGAGACCTCGAACCTGAAGCCAAATGAATCCAGCCGCACAGCCCTGATACCCGCACGACAACGAGCTGCTCATCAGGTGCTCGATCATGGCTCAATTCTCCCTGACCCATTTGCCATGAAGATTCTGCGCGAAGATGAAAAGGACGTGCTGCAATTTGCGAACGAACATCCCTTGGCCAGCATCGGACGTCTGTTCACCGCCGCGCGAAGCCGGATTGCGGAAGATGCTTTGTCAAGAGCTGTCGAAAGAGGGACTCGGCAGATCGTCATCCTGGGCGCCGGACTCGACACTTTCGCTCTCCGGAATCCGCATGGCGCACGGCAAATCCGTATCTATGAAGTGGACCACCCCGCGACGCAGGCATGGAAACGCCAACGCTTGGCTGAAGCTCAAATCGCGCTTCCGCCACGGCTTATTTTTGTGCCCGTCGATTTCGAGCGGGACGATGTCGAAGAGAAGCTCGCCGCCGCCGGCTTTCAGCAGAACTCGCCTGCGTTTTTCAGTTGGCTCGGGGTTGTGCCCTATCTGACACAGGACGCTATCGGCAGCACTCTGGACTATATGGCGTCAATCCAGAACTCGGAGGTGGTGTTCGACTACATGGAACCTCCTGAGGCATTCTCAGAAGAGATGCGGGAATTAGTAACGGAGCGGACCAAAGAGCTTGAGAAAATTGATGAACGTTGGGCCAGCCGTTTCGAGCCGGCTGGCATGGCAGCGATTCTTCGCTCGCATGGATTCTGTGACATCGAAGACATCGATTTCCAGGAGATCGCGTCCAGGTTCGGCCGTGCCGTTCAAGGACTTGCACCCGGACACGCTGGCGTTCATGTTGTCCACGCTAAGCACTAACTGAACGCGGCCGTCTTTGCGTCGCCGGTCATAGACCGGCGCTACAGTTGAGCGAGTTTCGCCGATGAAGACGGGCTGAAATGAAAGAAACCGGCAATGGGCAATCAACACATCTCCGCCGCAGTGTGCAAAAAAATCGTCCCAACCGTCTCACCTGTGCCCACCGTCTCACTCGAAACCACTAATCTTTCACTTGTGGATTAATTTATAGCGTCGCGCGGGTGGCGGAGAAATGGCTGCTTTTGGCCATTCCTGCGATTTTCACAGGTCGCCACGCATCACGGAACGCGACGTATGCGCCGCTGCCGGGGCCGTCGTAGGGGCAATCCTGGCGGGCACCCGTCAGGAGCATCCATGAGTGAAAATACTGCCTGCGAACCCCTTTCCTTCCTGCCAATGAGGCCCAGAAAAGGCTGGTGCACGATGTTGCGTTGCGAACTGGCGCAAACCGCAACCAGAGCGGTAAATTGCGCGAAGCCGCACATAAAGCTGGAGTTAGTCCTCGCCAGCGAGCCGCAACAACCAGAAAATAGCCACCCTATGCCACGTCGATCCTCGTAAGCACTTGATTTTAAAGGAAAATTAGAGGAACGAAGCCAGACGAACCCAAATTTTGGGCGTGCCGGTGGCAACTAAGCTCATCAAAACAAATGGCTTATTTGATAATAACGCGCAATGTCGAATAACATGATCTAAAAACAGCAGCTTGCGAGGAACGGTGGCTTCGCTGTGGCTTAGGTATGGCTTCGGTATGGAAAATTGGCCAAAATGGGG
>JASHOS010000017.1 GCA_030040995.1 Terriglobia bacterium
TCGGCCAACAGCAGCCGACCACGCTGCGATTGCAATTTTCCTGATAGCGGCCACTCACCCTGCAAGCTACAAGCTTGAGGAGTTCTCGCAGAGCCTGGGTCAGACGGTAAGGTGCAATTTAGCTGCCGCGTTGCGCACGGGGTAACACTGACCGCCCAGTGGTAGGTAACGCTCTCAGAAGGCGCCCCCAGCGTGCATGACAACGAATAAGATCTGGAGTTAGATACCCGTGACGGAACCTTCGCGCGCTGTATTCCTCAGCTACGCCTCGCAGGACGCGGGGGCGGCCAAAAGGATTTGCCAGGCACTGCGCGCCGCCGGCGTCGAAGTTTACCCACGGGAAAACCGGGGACAGACGGGACGTTTCCGGTTTCGTGCGATTGGAGGCCTTTTTGCTCGTGGCTCGATTCGCAGGCGTCACCGCTCTCGACACCCCGCATCATGTGACACAGCGTGGCAACGCGCAGCAATTCATTCTCGCGACGGATAGCGCGCCGCCCCCAGCGCGCGAAATACCCCTTACCCTCTCACCCCTTGCCCCTCTTCCCTCTCCCCGGGGAGAGGGAAGAGGGGGAGGGGAGTTGGGGTGAGGGGATTTGTCCAAACTTTGGAGGGGAGGCCGAGGCCATTCGCGAGAACACCTATACCGGACGGCTGCTCGGCACACCGGAATTTATCCAGAGGCTGGAACGCGACTCCGGCCGTCCCCTCGTCGCTCAGAAAGGCAGTCGGGCGCGCAAAGCTGCCGGCGACTCACGGCAGTCAATTCTCAATTTTTAGTGGAAACGTCCCGTCTGTCCCCGGTTTTTAGTGCTGTCGGCCGCGATTTGGCCTGAGAGATCGAATTATGGAGGGGTTCCCGTGATTCGGGCAGAACCCCCGACAGCGTCCGTCAATTGGCTTATGTCTGGTTGACGTTCCTGTAGGTTTCCCGAAATCCGTCGAAAGGGCGGCTTCCTAGCCGTCATACGTTAGGGCGGGAGCAACTGCGCCGAAGCCGAGACGCAACTACGTGCTGCTGAAGGCGTCCGCTCCGAAAAAAGTTTTCATTTGCCTTCAGCTCGGCACGCCCCTTTGTCGAATCGAAAGTTGATGACCCTGCCGGTGTTCAAAACGAATCCGGAGACCTTGCCCTGGGGGTTTCGCTTAAAACGGATGCTTCCAACGCTTGCACTGAAGAGGTCATGGGTGACCGGGCGCAGAGTGTCCGGCTTGTTTTTGAGGCGATGTAAAACGAGCTTGCCGGCCTCGAGCTTGATTTCATAAAGCGGTTCGATCTCCTCACTGTGGTAGACCGCAGCATACTCCTTTAGTTCCAGAGCTGAGGGAGTAAACTCGGGCACGGCCTCGAATACCTTGGGCTTGCCGCCTTCCGGGGGCGTTTCTATCAGCCGCGACGGTCCGCGGGGCTTCGAGAGTTCGAACTTGAAGTCGAACGGCGCAATCCGCAGGCGGAAGTGGTTCTCACCAAGGGGCTTCATCTCGTAACTCTCATCAGACCCGCCCATGGCTATGCGCAGCTTGCCGTCTTTCAGAATAATCCTGCGGATCTGGTCGCCATCGGGATTGAGGTAGACTCCAACCTTGGTGTTGAGTTGCTGTTCGGAAAGCTGCACGGCTTTCTCGTCGCCACCGGCTGTTTCGGCGGGCTTCATCTCTTTGGTGAGGTACACCTCCGCCACCTTCTTCGCTAGTTGGGAAGGATTGCTGGTGGCCAGATTGCACAGGCAGGCGACTGAGAAATGCTGGTCCGGGAAGCGAATCATGTCGGAGCGATAGCCGGCGTCAGCACCGTCGTGATCGACGGTCGCCAGGCCGCGATAGTGGCCGAGTACTAGCCCAAAAGCATAGTCCAGTTGTTCTCCACTGTTGAGCTTTCCGCGCTCCAGCAACTGCTTGATCATGGCTGGTCCGCCCACCCGCGGGTCGTAGAAATTCTCGTCCCAGAGCGCCAGGTCCTCGACCGTGGTCAGCAGGCTGGTCGCGCCCACAGTATCGAAGTTAGTGATGCTGATACGATATGTCTGGCCCGACGGCTCGTATCCGTAGGCCATGTTCTTGACAATCTCGGCATGGTCATCACGAAAGTGGGTGTGAGTCATACCTAGCGGCCAGAAGATGCGAGCAGTCGTGAACTCGCGGAACGATTCACCACTCACCCGCTTCACGATCTGGGCCAGCAGGGTGTAACCGGTATTACAGTAGAGGTATCGTGAGCCCGGCGGGAAGTTCAAATCCTTCTGGCGGGAGATCACGGAGAGGACGTCGTCATCAGTGATGAGATCAAGCGAATATCTCCAGCCCGCGAGGTCCAGAAGATCCCATTGGTCGCGCAGGCCGCTGGTGTGGTGCACGAGTTCGCGGATGGTAATGGGCGTGCCAAAGTCGGGCAATTCCGGGACGTACTTGCGAACCGGGTCGTCGAGCGATAGCTTGCCCTCCTGCGCCAGCATCACGATCGAGGCATCAGTAAACTGCTTCGACATGGAGGCCACGTGAAAAACCGTGGTGGGCGTAATGGGGACGTTGTGGTCGAGGTCAGCCATGCCATAACCGCGCTCGTAGATGATCTTGCCGTCTCTCATCACCGAGAGCGCGCACCCAGGTGACACCGTTTTGTCCATTCTCTCGAACAGCTTGTCAACTTGCGCCTCGGAGTGTTCCGCCGCAGGCGCAGTGGTCTGCGCGCACAAGGATGGCTGAAGGGAAATCAAGAACAGGATCAGAGCTGAAAGTTTGAGTCGCATCGCGCTTTCCTCGAAAGCCAGGTAGATCACCGGTGCAGTCAAGCACAGACCGTTTGCTCGCGCGCGTCTGCCTCCAACGCGCCGAGGAGCGTTTCCTGATGTGCGAAGATAAATTCGTTGCGTTCTCGCAATAGATCCTCGATCCAGCGGCGGCACCGGGATTCGAGGTCGGCAGCGGACCAGAGATTGGCGGCGCCGTCCGAAAAGACATAAGAGAGATCCTCGACGACGCGGAAGAGCAGTTCATTGCTGGCCCAGGTGATTTCACGCACCTTCTCCTTGTAAGCGTCCATTCTGGAAAGGCGCGGGAAGAGATGCTCGATGATCGCCACCTCGTTCCAAACCCAGTTCAACTGCGGAGAGAGCGCCCGGTAGCCGTGCACCCATCCGGCGACGTTGACGACGCGAGCCAGTTCATCGTAGAACGCGTCGAGCCTGGGATCCAGAAAGTTGTAGGTGGGATTGCACACGTCTCCGCGAAGCCGGCCGGTACGCTCCAACTCCTCCTTGATCGGCGTGCCGTCGTAGGGCAACATACGGCAAAAAACGGCTCCGGCGCTGCCATCACCCACAATAGTGCGGAGAAAACGCACGTTTTCCCGTACCGATTCGAACGTGCTGGATGGGTCGAAAAGCATGAAGCCAAATTCAAACATGAGACCCAACTGCTTGAGAGTCTCGACGGCCCGAATGTTTTGTTCGACCGTGATTTGCTTGTGCAGGGTCTTCAATCCTTCTTCGCTGCCCGATTCCAAGCCCATGTAAACAAGATAAAGCCCGGCGTCGCGCATCGAGCTGAACATGGCGGGCTCGACAACGTCCGCGCGGCAGTTCACTTTCCAGATCACGCGTTCGGCCAAGCCGCTCTTGTGCAGCTCGCCAACAAAATCTCCCGCCCAGCGATGCCAGGCCGGGCCAAAGAGCGGAAAATCGTCGTCCTGGAACAAAAAGATGGTGATGCCCCGCTCTTCGTGCAGAGCCTGCATCTCCCGAATCACCTCGGCAGGTTTTCGGGTGCGTACGACCTTGCCCGGAGCCGTGCGGTAGAACATGTGAATCGAGCAGAACGAGCAGGTGCGCGCGCAGCCGCGGCTGGCGAGCAGCGGCATGGCGTTGCGGCCGAGCAAGGCTTCCGGCCGGTAATTCCGCTCCGGATAAGGCAGGACGTCGAGATCGGCTACGAGCGGTCGCAGGGGTGTGGCGATCACCTCGATGCCCTGACGGTAGGCAACGCCCTTGATCTGGCGCCAGTCTCCCTGTGTACTGAGGAGGTCGACGAGTTCCAGGAGCGTCAACTCGCCTTCGAACCTCACGACGCTATCGAGCTCCGGGACCAGTTCCAGGGTGTCTTTATAGTTAAGGCTGGGAAAGTGTCCGCCCATGGTGAAATGGCAAGCGATGCCGTTCTCGCGGAGATAGCGCAAAAGCGCGCCGAAGCGCCGGATGTAGAATTGAAAGATCAGCGAGAATCCCACCAGAAGCGGGTCCGCAGCCTTGACCGCTTCCAGGATTTCGTCTCCGCCGGCTTCCACGTCAAAAACCAACACTCCATATCCGTGGGAGCGTAGCGTAGATGCAAGATACCCCAGCCCCAGGTTTCCCTGGCGCTGAAATCCGACCAGCACGACCGGCCGGGAAGTATCGCGCTGCCGTTGTTCCGCTCCGGCGCCACTCAAGACGGTGAACGGAGAGAGTTCTGGCATGGCAGTCCTCCTGTTTCGGACACAGATGCGCGCCGGCGCGAAAAACCGGTTGCGGCGCCCAACAAGCCCGTCTGTTACTCAGCGGCTATCGTTTCGACTTCGAGTGAAGGGTGATGGCAGCGTCAACGGCCTTCGCGTGAGCGGCCAGCACGTCCTTTAATAGGCTGAGCCTGATATGCGCGAGCTGAGTCTTACTGGCTTCATCAAGATTCGTATCATAAGGGGGTCCGATGGGATCCCACCAAGGGTGATAATTGTAAACCAAGGGGTCCTTGATATCGTGCATCTCAGCCTCCTGTTGTAATCGTTATCTGGAACTGCCGATTTAGTCCGTATTTTGACGCCGACTCGTGTGCGTCGTCCGCGCCTGCGAGCGACGACGGGCCGAGGGCCCGAGATCGGCGCTGTAGGCGCGACAGCATTGCTCGCCGCTCAGGTGGGGAGCCACTGTTCTCCGCTCGGTTGTGTCTAAGGGGAACTCGAGCGCAACGACTGCCGTTCCGGTTCACTCTCCCGTCAACTTCTTAGAGGGAAACGACTACCGATTCAACGAAATGCATACCTGGATGGAGGTTGTATAACACTTCAGTAAGTCAGGTGTCAAGAAATTTTTTCCATTCAATTAACATCCCTGAACGCTAGCGCCGAGCGAGGCATCTCCTAATTCCCTTGAAAGCGAGTCGGTCGTTCGGGGAGTTTACGCTTCAGGCAAACGCAGGGAATCTTCGCTTCACTGAAGACGGGGGTAGGGGCCTGGGATCGGCGCAAGGCGCGATGCCGCCGCGCCGGGAAGGGATGCGGACAAACCGCAGAGTCTCCAAAGGCGAGAGGCGCTACCTGCTTCGGCATCATACGCGGAGATGTGGGAAAGCAGCGGATCGGAGGCGGAGGGGCGCGCTACCTGGCTACACGCTCACACATCCAGTCGATTGGAGGCATGAAACCCGGGGACAGACGGGGCGTTTCCGGTTTCGTGCGATTGTCGTACTTTTTGCTCGTGGCTCGATTCGCACGCGTCATCGCTCTGGACGCCCGCACCATGTGAACCATCGCGGCAACATGCGGCAATTCATTCTCGCGACGGATGCTGAACGCCTCGTCTATCTCGACCTGCGGAACGGCGTCGCCAGACGTATGGCTGGATACGCAACTTTGGGAGCAGCCCCGGACAACCGGGGATTGGCGGAACCATCTCGCGGCGGGTACCTTGCCAGCCGAGGCCGATGCCATTCGCGAGAGCACCCATACCGGACGGCCGCTCGGCACATCGGAATTTTTCCAAGGGCTGGAACGCGACTCCGGCCGCCCGCTCGTTGCTCAGAAAGACGGTCCAGAAGGCCAGTCGGCGCGCAAAGCTGCCAGCGACTCGCGGCAATCAACGCTTAATTTTTAGGGGAAACGTCCCGCCTGTCCCCGGTTTCCGCATTTTGCTCGTTCCTGGCTTTGAGTTCCATAGCTTCCCCTCCCGAAAGATTCGTGTAAGCAGACCACGGAGTATCGGCTGCAGCTCATCCAACTCTGGCCGCTCTCCACGCGGGCACGGTCGTATGAAGCGAATTTGATTCGCATGAATAAAATCACCTGTCCACTCTTCAAGAAGAGTCATTTTGGCTCGACATGCCGTCCTAGCATTTGGCGCTTGACTTTCGAGTACGTAGGTGGTAAACATCGCCGCAACGAATATTAAAAATTTTCACGCCCACAAAAAGCCAGGGGAGGTCAAGACCATGGAAAGGATCTTTTCGAAACGCATGTTCGCACGCTCGCGCTGTTTGACTGTTCTGCTGCTGGTGATGACCCTGCCGCTGTACGCGGCCGAAAAAAAACATAAACCCGCAGACAAATCCGCTCAGGCTACACAGGCCGCGCCCGATCCCGACCAGGGTCCGTGGTCGGAGCCGCAGCCGGCGGTGGAAAAGCTGGACCTGACCATGTACCAGCGGGTCCGCGAAGAGGAGTTCCAGCACTCGCACATCATGCAGTACGCCTCGGCACTGACAGACGACATCGGCCCGCGGCTGACGGGATCGCCGAACATGGCGAAGGCCAACGCGTGGACGCGGGATCAGTTCACGGAGATGGGCTGTGCAGACGTGCACCTGGACGACTGGGGCGAGTTCGGGATGGGATGGCAGCAGATGAATACGTGGGTGCGCATGACCTCGCCGGATACGGCGGTCTTCATCGCGCAGGCGACGCCGTGGTCGCCCGCGACCGACGGCCCGGTGACCGCCCCGGTGGCCTACGTCAACATCCAGAACGAAAGCGATTTCAACAAATACCGCGGGAAGCTCGCGGGCAAGATAGTGTTGCTGGGCGAGATGCGTCCGGTTCCGCCGGTGGATGAGGCGCTGCTGACGCGGTACACCGACAAAGACCTTGAGGAGATCGCCAGCTATCCGGTGGGCGCAGATGGCAGCATGAGCCCTGAGATGCGAGCACGGCTGACCGCCTACGTGCGGCGCATGAAGCTGATGGACAAACTGGTCCCGTTCCTGGGGGATGAGAAGGTGGTGGCGGTGATCCGGCCGAGCCGCGATGCGCCCGACGGCGGCGGATCGGGTGGGACCATTTTCGACGACAACGGTGCCGCGATGGGGCGGACGCCGTACATCCGCGGGCACGAAATGAAGGTGCCCACGGTGGTGATGGCTATTGAGAGCTATGGCCGCGTCTATCGGCTGCTCGAGGCGCACGTGCCGGTGTCGATCCAGATGGAAGTGGAGACGAAGTTCACGGGCGACCACAAGCACGGGTATGACACGATCGCGGAGATTCCGGGGACCGATCCGCAACTGAAGGACCAGGTGGTGATGGTGGGCGGACATCTCGACAGCTGGATCGCCGGCACGGGGGCGACGGACAACGGTGCGGGCTCGCTCGTCGCCATGGAAGTGATGCGCATCCTGACGGCCCTGCACGTCCAGCCGCGGCGGACGATCCGCGTGGCGCTGTGGAGCGGCGAGGAGGAAGGGCTGTTCGGGTCGCGCGGCTACGTGAAGGAGCACTTCGGGTTCGCGCCGCTGTCGACGGCGCCGGACCAGGCGGCGCTGCCGGAATTCCTGCGGCGCGCGGCGGGGCCGCTGGAGCTGAAGCCTGAGCAGCGGCTAATCTCGGCGTACTTCAACCTCGACAACGGGTCGGGCAAGATCCGCGGCGTGTATCTGCAGGGGAACGCGGCGATCGCACCGATCTTTGCGCAGTGGATCAAGCCGCTGAAGGATCTGGGAGTGACCACGCTGACGATGCGCAACACCGGAGGCACGGATCACCTGTCGTTCGACGCAGTCGGGATTCCGGGCTTCCAGTTCATCCAGGATTGGCTGGATTACCTGACGCGGACGCACCACTCCAATATGGACGTGTATGAGGAGTTGCGGCCGGCGGACCTGGAGCAGGCGGCCGTGGTAGAAGCGATCTTCGTCTACAACGCGGCGATGCGCGACCAGATGCTGCCGCGCAAGCCGCTGCCGCATCCGGAGCTGCTCCAACGGGAGAACGCGCCGGTGAAGAACCTGCTCCCGGACGCGGTGCCGGAGCAGGCGGCGCCCCAGAACTGACGCGGCGGAGAAGCACAATGGCGCCCGTGGACGAAACTCCGGGGCCTTTCTTTTTTGCGCGACAACTGGGGACAGACGAGACGTTTTCCGGTTTCGTGCGATTGTGGTACTTTTTGCTCGTAACTCGATTCGCACGCGTCATCGCTCTGGGCACCCCGCACCGTGTGACACAGAAAGGACGCGGACCACAAAACCGGCGGTCCGCGCTACCAGCTCGACCTGCGGGACGGCGCCGCCAGACGTATGGCTGGATACGCGACTTTGGGAGCAATCTTGGACAGCCGGGGATTGGCGGAACCATCTCGCGGCGGGTGCCTTGCCAGCCGAGGCCGATGCCATTCGCGAGAGCACCCATACCGGACGGCCGCTCGGCACACCGGAATTTATCCCGAATTTATCCAAAGACTGGAACGCGACTCCGGCCGCCCCCTCTTTGCTCAGAAAGACGGTCCAGAGAGGCGGTCGGCGCGCAAAGCTGCCGGCGACTCACGGCAATCAAGTCTCAATTTTTAGTGGAAACGTCCCGCCTGTCCCCGGTTTTCGGTTTATGCTGAATTCGGAATCCGGAATCTGGAAATCCGTAACAGCCTCAGTCCGGCAGCCTACCCTCACCCTTACTGCTTTCTGCCTACTCCCTCGGCGGCGGCGAGCCTTCACATTCCCGGCCCGGCAGGATACGCCGGCAGATCGGGCGGACGAGGCGGCAGCGTCTTCGGGTGCTTGCGGATTTCCTGCATCAGTACGTCAATTGCCTTTTCAAGCTGAGGATCGTGGCCGGCCATCACAAGGTCCGGCCGGTTATCGACCACAATGTTCGGCTCCACGCCGTGGTTCTCAATCACCCAGTGGCTATCCAGACCATAGAGGGAAAACTCCGGCCGGGTGATATAGCCGCCGTCCATCAAAGGGATTTCACCGCGGTTACCACGCACTCCGCCCCACGTGCGCGTCCCGATGAGCGGACCAAGCTTGTACTGCTTGAAGAAGTAGCTGAAATAGTCGCCGTCCGAGGCGGCGTAATGGTTGGTGACGCAAGCCATGTAGCCATGAAAGACAGGTAGATCGGTGCCGCTCGAGAAATTGCGCGCTACTTCCATGCCGGCCAGCACGCGGCGCAGACGCTCGAAGATGAGCTGATCCACAAAGCCGCCTTGGTTGTAGCGCACGTCGATTATGATTCCCTGCTTGCGAATCTGCGGAAAGAATTGCCCCATAAACTGATTCAGCCCGTGCGCCTCCATATCGGCAAGGTAGACGTAACCCACACGGCCGCCTGTGGCGTGGTCCACCCGCCGGCGATTGCTCTCGATCCAGTCGAGCTCGTGCAACCCGAGGTCACTCAAGAGCGGCCTCACCACTACCTCGTGAGCACCGTCTTCCGCCGGCCGGCCGTTCATGGTGAGGGTGACGTTCTGGTTCGCGGTGTTCACAAAGAGTTCGTAAGGGTTCTGAGGCACGCGCAGAGGGTGACCGTTCACCGCCAGCAGGTAGTCGCCTTCGTGCGCGGCCACTCCCGGCTCGGTAAGCGGCGAGCGGAGCGCGGCGTTCCAATTCTCGCCCGGATAGATCTTCTTGAAGCGATAGAGCCCGTGCTGGGAATCGGCTTCAAAGTCAGCGCCCAGCAGCCCGATGTTGACGGGATGCAGGTCCGGGTAGTCGCCGCCGCCCACGTAGGTGTGGGAGTTCGAGAGTTCCCCGATCATCTCGCCAAGGACGTAAGTGAGATCGTAGCGGTCGGCCACGTAAGGCAGAAGTTGGGAATACTTCTGACGCTGTGCGGCCCAGTCAACGCCGTTCATCGCAGGCTCGTAGAAATAGTCGCGTTCCTGGCGCCAGACGTCGTTGAAGATCTCTTTCCACTCGGCGTGCGGATCAACCTCCGTCTGCAGTTCAGCGAGATTCAGTGCCCCGTCACCCACCTTGTGAGGCAGAGCGGAGGCTCCCGGAACCACGGCGTCCACAATACCGTAGACACGCGGCGGCTGGGCTGCTTCTTCGCCTGTGCCGCCTGCTGGCGCCGCAGGAGCGGAGTAAAGCAGCTTGCCGCCGTCAAAGGAGAGCGTGAACAATTCCGTTCCCTCCAGCAGCACGTGATCCTTGCGCTCCTTCAGGTCGAAGAGGTGGACGGCGGGCGCCTCCCCTGGCACCGGGCCGGAGAGCCCCTCGATGGAAGAGCTGCCGTAAACCACTCGACCGCTGGCGGCTTGAAGACCTTGATACGCTCCTGGCGGAATCGGCAGGGCCACAATGCGCTGGTCGATACCGGCAAGGTCAATGCGGAACGGTTGCTTCGCCGGAGTCGTGGGCGCGGCAGCTACCTTCTGTTTTGTGGCCTCCACCATGCCTCCTTGGGCGCCGGGCACTGGAGTGGGAGTCTCGGGCGGCTTCAGCGTCACCTCATCGCTCTCCGGAGCGAAAGGCGAGGGCTCATCGGCGCGTAGGGTAACGGCGAAAACTCGCGTAGCCTTTGGATTGGAGAATTCGAAGTCGTAAGCGCCCGGCACCTCGTTGTAATCGCGCTCGGAGAGGAAATACAGATAGCATCCCTCCGGATCGAAAGCCGGCGTATGGCTGGAAAAAAAGCTAGTGGTAACAGGAGTGATTTTCCGGTCGGCGAGCGAGTATAGGTAAATCACGCCGTTGTCGTTTTCGGCCGTCTTAGCGTAAGCCACCCAGCGGCTGTCGGGCGACCAGACATATTCATCAAGGTCGGCGTAGTGTCCCCGGTCAATGAGCACCGGCTTCTTTTCTTGCACGTCCACGTAAAACAGGCGCAAACTCTTGTCCGCGTAAAGCAGCTTACGGCTGTCCGGCGACCACTGAGGCGCCAGGCGGTGCATGGACCCGTCGAAGGTGATGCGGGTTTCCGCGCCCTGTCCGTCCTGGGGCCGCACGTACAACTCTTCTTCGCCAGTACGGTCGGAAACGTAGGCTACCCAACGGCCATTCGGCGACCACGTGGCGTATTGTTCGCGGATACCGGGCGTGCGCGTGAGGTTGCGGATACTGCCTTCCTTAGCAGGCACGGTGAAGACATCGCCTCGCGCGGTCAGCAGCGCCCGTTTGCCATCGGGTGCGAGGTCAAAGGACGTGACCAGCCGCGCCACGTTGGCCCAGTGCGGACGCGCCAGGGGGCGATCGCCCGGGACTTCAATCGTCAGCTTCTGCGCTTTTTCGCTCTTGAGGTCGAAGAGATACAGATAGCCACCGTTCTCGAAAACGATGGCATCCGGCCCGAGGCTTGGCCACTCCACGTCGAAGTCCTTAAAGCGAGTCAGTTGGCGGATTTCACGGCTCTTCAGACTGTAGCTGTAAAGGTTCAGGCGATGCTCGGGCCCGCGGTCGGAGTCAAAATAGATCGTGTCGAGATGCCACATGGGGAAGGTGTCGGTCCACTCGGTGTGCGGAATTTGCGCGATAGTGTTGTGCCGGAAGTCGTAGATCGAGATATCCTGCGCCATTCCGCCGGTATAGCGCTTCCAGGTACGGAAGTTGCGAAAGATGCGGTTGTAGGCCATCCGGGTGCCGTCCGGAGAGAACGACATCAGGCCGCCTTTGTTAATGGGCAGGCGCGCCGGTAGGCCACCCTCGATGCTCACCACGAAAGGCCGCCCGAACCAGTCGTTGAATGTGTCGCGCCGCGACAGGAATACAATTCGCCGGCTGTCCGGAAACCAAGTGAGCACTTCATTGTGGATGCCCATGCGCTCGGGAAGCGGCCCGCCGCCGGGGTGAAACGTCAGTTGCTTGGGATCGCCGCCTTCGGCCGGAATCACGTACACATTGAAGTTGCCGTCGTACTGGCCGGTGAAGGCGATCCAGCGGCCGTCAGGCGAGAACTTGGGAAAGAGCTCCAGGCCCGGATGCGACGTAATGCGGCGAGCAAGGCCTCCTTCACGCCCCACCAGCCACAGGTCGCCGGCATAGCTGAAAACGATCTGATCCTTAGAAACGTCCGGGAACCGCATCAGCCGGCCCTCGGGCGGCTGTGCGAAGCAGGCTGAGCGTCCAGAAATCAGCGCCAGTAAGGTGGCTGTCAGCGCGCCCGCTGCCATCCATCGAATAAATCGAGACATCCGCCACCCCTTTCGCTTCTGTCTCCGCAAAAGCCAAGTCGCGATTATACCATCACGTCATCCGCCGGCCCGCAATCAACCAACGCAAGCCCACTGCCTACTGCTTTCTGCCTACTGGCAATGGGACCGCGATCAAATGATCGCAGAAATCGAAAAGCAGTATCGCAATCGAAAACCGGGGACAAACGGGACGTTTTCCGGTTTCTTGCGATTGTAGTATTTTTTGCTCGTGGCTCGATTCGCACGCGTCATCGCTCTGGATACCCGGCACCATGTGACACAGCGCGGCCAGACGTATCGCTGGATACGCAACTTTGGGAGCAGTCCTGGACAACCGGCGATTGGCGGAACTATCTCGCGGCGGGTACCTTGCCAGGCCAAGCTGAGGCAGGAAGTCCGTCGATTCCATGGCGAAAGCCGCAGAGTCTTAGAAGCAGAGACTCTGCGGCAGCCCGCTTTCGAATCCAGCAAGGTTGCTGCGACCTTCTTTGTTCGACCGGTGTTGCCATTAAGACCCTCTCCTACAGCCTCACTTGGAGGTCTTTTTCCCGGAAAATCATCGCGTGCGCGCGGATTTCTTCCTGGAGGACGCCGTTTTGCGCGAACGGTTTCACGGCTGCGGTGATTTCTGCCTCAAAGGCCGCTCGCCGGTCACCAATCACCGCCGGAGAGGTGGTGGATCTGGAGTAAGCCCTGCCGATCAGATCGTCGATAGAAAGCTCGTGCCGCTCGTTCACGGTGACTTGGTCAGCCAGGTGAAATCGCGAGGGCGCAAACCAGGAATCGAGATTCATGCGGTATCGTCGCTCGTCCTTTTCCAAGGACCAACGGCGCCTAATTTCATCGTACGGCTCAGCCCAGGGATTCACCGGCGAGCTGGCTACGGAGGAGCCGCAAATGGCGACAGCGCCATCTTTCTTCACCAGCCGTTCGACCACGCGGAGGGCCGGACCGGGCTGCATCCAGTGGAGCGCCCGGCCAATGACGGCAACGTCGAAAGTCCCGGTTGTCTCAGGTAGCTCCTCGACGCGTGCCTGAATCAACTTCAATCGAATTCCTGCCTCGCGCGCCGCTGATCGGGCAGCGGCAATCATTCCGGATTCCGGGTCAACGCCGGTGCATTCGGCCACAAAGGGCGCAAAGCCGATGGCGAGAGGTGCCGGTCCGCATCCCACATCGATAAGCTCCTCTTCGCCCGTCAGCCCAAGCCGGGCTGCAACCTGCGCAAAGAAGGCTTTGGGATACGGCTCCCGATAGCGGGCGTAGTACTGAACTGTTGTCGCAAATCTCCCCATTTCAAATTTGCTCCTCCTCGGGCCGATCTTCGCCAACTCCCGACAAGCCGCAGACTTCGAGAAACATGAAGTCGGCGCTACCCAGCTCGCCCGCCGTGTAGCGCCGACCCCGCCAAGCGGCGTCGGCATTTGGCCAGATGCCGGGCTGAATCCTGGCACGATTTGACAGGGTAAAGGTTTGCTTGGGGAATCTGGGCGATCCGGTCTGGGGAGATCTCCGGCCACTGGGAGGGGTTAGGCACCCGGAGCGGAACTCCAGTCCCTAATGCGTCATCCCGTGCCCGCTCCTCGAACTTTGCCGGCAAATTGGATCGTGGTGGCGAGGAATGGCGATTAGGGGCGGACGTTTTCAACCCTCATGTACTCGGCTAAGGTCACTCCGACCTTTTCCATAAACCGGTCGGAGAGCGAGGGAACACCCCCGGCGGCTTCGTCGTATGCAATGCGCTCCACCCGGTGCATCGGATAAAAAGCGGTCATCATCGTTACCTGTTCATCCGCTTCGTGAGTGACCTGGCGAAGGAAATCATCAAACGATTCCAGGGTAATGCCACGCAGCGTAACGCCTTCTGGCCGGACGCTTAGCAATTGCCCCCAGATTCGTTCCCTCGGATTCATAAAGGTCGCAATAACAATCGCTCCGGCTTCGATAATCCACCTCCTACGAGTTATCAGCGGGCAGCAAGCAATTCGAGGCGCGTCCCAATCGGTCGATAGCCGAAGGCCATGTAGGGGGACGACTTGCCGTCCCGGAAATCAACGAGTTTGTAGCGCAGGGTCCGTACTGTGACCCTGCGGTTCTTGGCCTGGTCACCGATGAAAGCAGCAGCGTTATAAAGCGAACGCTGCGCCACAACCTCGCACCCGTGAGAAATCCGGACTAGACGAAAGTCTTGAGGTTGGGAGCAACCCGCAATCGTGGCTCAACCGTTCTTTGCACTTCTTCAACGGTGGCGCCTGCGGCAATCTCTTTCAGCACCAACCCGTCGTTCTGGACGTCAATAACCGCGTGTTCGGTGACAATCGAATGCACAACCCTCTCGCCGGTCAGGGGAAGCGAGCAGCGGTTCAGAATTTTGGGGCACCCGTCTTTTGTCGAATGCTCCATAGCCACAATCACTCGTTTGGCGCCCGCGACCAGATCCATGCTTCCACCCATTCCCTTCACTATTTTTCCGGGAATCATCCAGCTCGCCAAGCTGCCCCGCTCGTCCACCTGCATCGCGCCCAGCACGGTCAGGTCAATGTGTCCGCCGCGAATCATGGCGAAAGACTCGGCGCTCGAGAAGTACGCCGTCCCGGGCACTTCCGTTATGGTTTCTTTCCCGGCATTAATAAGGTCGGGGTCTTCTTCTCCCTCCCAGGGATACGGGCCGATGCCCAGCATGCCATTTTCTGACTGCAAAATTACTTCGATGCCGGGAGGAATGAAGTTGGCTACAAGCGTAGGAATGCCAATCCCCAGATTCACGTAGTAGCCGTCTTTGAGCTCCTGCGCCACGCGGCGCGCGATGATTTCACGTTTGTCCATTGTCCCAGTTCTCCGCAAAGAAACCGGTCATCGGGCCCGCACGGTCCTCTTTTCGATTTTTTTTATGTATCCGGCGCCCTGGATGATGCGGCTCACATAAATTCCCGGAGTCACGATGCCGTTCGGATCGAGGCCGCCGAGTTCAACGATTTCTTCAACCTCGGCGATCGTCGTTTTCGCTGCCGTCGCCATAAGGGGATTGAAGTTCTGCGCTGTTTTGCGGTAAATAAGGTTACCCCAGCGGTCACCTTTCCATGCTTTGACCAAAGCAAAGTCCGCGTTCAGACCGCGCTCGAGCAGATAAGACCGGCCATCGAACTCGCGGACTTCTTTGTTCGCTGCCACCACGGTTCCCACGCCAGTTGGCGTATAGAACGCAGGAATGCCAGCGCCCCCTGCCCGGATGCGCTCCGCAAAAGTCCCTTGCGGGTTAAGCTCCATTTCGAGTTCGCCCCGCAAAACAAGTTCTTCCAGGCGCTTGTTTTCGCCGACGTAAGTCCCTATGAGTTTCTTGATCTGTCCCGCCTCGAGGAGAAGCCCGAGCCCAAATCCGTCCACGCCTGCATTATTACTGATCACGGTGAGGTTCTTCGCGCCTTTATGAAGCAGCGCCTGGATGAGGTTTTCCGGAATGCCGCACAGCCCAAATCCGCCCACCATGACCGTTGCACCGTCCGGCACATCAGCCACCGCTGCCTCAGTAGCCGGAAATATTTTATTCATCCGGTTTTCTTCCTTCAGACCGGTCGGTATTCTCCGAGAGTTAGTATATCGCCACCGCGAATGTTATTGGCGCTTGAGATTTTGGCGCTCCTCGGCCAGAATCGGACTGCATGGCTCAACGCCTACCTGCCTGGCGAATCGTTCTGGTGCGCCCTCGTAACCCTCTGAATATCGGCGCGGCGGCTCGTGCTATGGCCAATTTTGGGTTCACGGATTTGACCGTGGTCGAACCTTATGAGGCTGCGTGGCAGGAGACGCGTTCCGCCGTAGGAGCAGAGGATATCATCTGTTCTGCGCAGGCGGCTTCCTCTCTTTCCGGCGCCCTTGACAAGGTTGATCTCGTGATCGGAACCACGTCCGGCCAGCGAAGGACGCTCAACCGCGAGCTCATCAGTCTGGAACAGTTATCTGAATGGCTTCGGGACCGCCCCAGGGCCGGAAGGAGAGCTCTGCTCTTTGGGTCGGAAAAAACCGGACTCTCGAACGAGCACTTCAGCTACTGTCACGCTTTGGTTCGCATTCCCACGTCCGCGCGCTGTCCCTCCATGAACCTGGGACAAGCGGTAGCGGTGTGCTGCTTCGAGTTGGCTCGCCGATCGGGGAATGAGGAATCCGCTCCAAACGTTGGGCGCGGGCAGTCCGCCGGGCGGGACAGGGGAATTCCGACAAGCCCGCCAGCCAGCGTGCAATCCCTGGAGCAGATTTTCGAGCGCGCTACGCGAGTTTTGGACCAGGCAGGCTACCTTAAACCCGAGGCTCGCCAGGCGACGCTCATCAAGCTGCGGCGAATACTGATCGAGCGGAGGATTTCGAGCTATGATGCGAGAATCCTGGGCGGAATTCTCGCTCAGATTGAATGGAAATTTCAGAATCCATAAGGGGCCGGAAGTTTTCCGCAGGTTGCACCTGCGGCTATTCACGGCAGGCCCCTTCGGGGCCACGGCTATCCAAAAAAACAAGATTTTGCGACCGCATAGCGCAGCGCCGGGCCTGCGCCCACCGAAGGTCGCTTACGCTCCAGAGC
The DNA here is from genome assembly GCA_030040995.1 of Terriglobia bacterium. Lineage (GTDB taxonomy): Bacteria > Acidobacteriota > Terriglobia > UBA7540 > UBA7540 > JASHON01. Next base: position 16,660 of record JASHOS010000017.1, read on the forward strand.
TTCAGCGACGGAGCGGCTCCTGCCCGCAGGCGGGTGAGGGGGTCGCCAAAAACCTTGCCCCAAAAACCCAAAAAACAAGAAGTCACGACCTTGCAATGCAGGCCGCTAGTCGGTTGGCTCGACATTCCATCCGGTAACGGAGACAACCGGCTGCGCGCCGCCCAGCTCCAACTGCCTATAGGTGGCGGCGACCTTCCTCGTTTCGCCCGGCACCAGCTCGAAATCGTTGTCCTGCCAGAGAATGGGATGGACGTCTTCTCCGCCTTTTCCCTTGAGGACCTCCAGATGAACGAAGAACGCCAAACTCGATGAGGGATTTTTTACAGAGACGATCTCCCCCCCTTCACTACCTTGAGTTTGGTGGCGCGAAGAGACCTTGAGCTTTACTTTGGGAAGTTTTTCGAGGCCTGTCAGATCAGCGTAGGACTTCAAGGGAGTGTCGTACCACCGGGAATCGTGCCAATCGAATTCGTCAGGATGGGTTGAGAGCCAATAGAAATTACGGCTGACGATTCTACCGGAGGGAGCCTTGAGAGCCAAGCGGACGAAATAAGTTGCCGAGAGTCCTGGCAGACCGGGAATGTTAAACACGCGGGTGGCGCTGTCTGGAGAAATGTCAAGCGCTGCCTTTCTGGCGAATTTCCGCGCCATGTCCAGGTTCAAAACCTCCGCCGTGACCTGGTAATTCTGGAAAAGCTTATCGTAGGAATTCACCACAACGATCGAATGATCGTCGTAGGAATACTGAACGTGCAGCGGCTCGCAGGCCTCTTTCGTTCCATAATAGCCGCCGCCCGGCCTCAAATAATAGTCGTAAAGGTTCCAAATCAGCGAAGGCCAGCCGCTATTCAACATCCACTGGATCACGCCCGTCGAAGTGTACTTGTTGCGGCCGTACGCTTCAAACATGGCGCGCTCACCCTCATAGTCCATCACTTGAGCTTTTTCTACGTAATCCTCAAGACTTGTTGCTTTGCCGTAGCGGCCATCGAGAGCCTGGTTGTAAACGTTCAGATTGCCGAAAACTCCGCCACCGGTATGATCGTTCCAGAAGTCATTGATAGGCCAGAGACGGCTGGGCGGAAACATTTCCTTAAGGCTGGCCAGCTCGGGAATCGCCGGTCCCGGGCTGGTCTCGGTATTAAACCCGAAGGCCCCGCCGTGCCGCTGATCCAGCTCCCAGTAAGACGGGCCGACGTACCCATAGGGACCAGTCATCTTCACTCCGGTCCAGCCCGCGCCCACGGTATTCTGCGAGGAAGCGGAGGCGATAGAGGGATTGGGCCAGTGGTACTTCTTTAACCCCTCGAGATATACTGCTTCGGCCTGCGGCGGCGGCGCATTGTCGCTTCCGTAGAGCCATACCAGCATGCAGGGATGATTGCGGAGCCGCCGGATCTGGTCGCGCAGCGACTCGCCGGCAATCGTGTAATCCGCCGCCTCCCACGATCTCCAGCGCTCCCAGTGCGAGCAGCAGCACCAGCCAGCCATCACCAGGATTCCGTAACGATCGCACAAATTGTAGAAGCGATCGGTGAGCAACTTGCCTTCCAGGCGAACGGTATTCAGGTGCATGTCGCGGACGTACTGAAGTTCAGCCTCCTGCTTCTGCGCCGACCAGCGGAGCAGCATGTCCGGCGCCCAGCCGGCGCCGCGAATGAGAATCTTGCGTCCGTTGACGTAGAAAATCCGATGATTTTGAGAATCTAAACTCGAGGTGATTTCCCGGATGCCAAACTGCACGCTGGCGCGGGCGGAAACCTGGCCGCTCACGTCCAACTCCATTTCCGCGTGGTAGAGATTCTGCGGTCCATAGAGGTATGGCCACCAAATGCGCGGATGGGAGATATTGAGCTGAGGAAAATGTTGCGGATCAAAGACCACACGCCTCGATTCGCCGCCCGCCAAACGCAGGCTTTGTGAGACCGCGATGAACCCGATGCGAACCTTCAGAACTCCATCGATAGGCCGGTCCGTGGCGTTCGCAACATCAGCGGCGAGGGTGAGATGTGCCTCGTCAAGCGACGGTAAATCGGGGTGGGCGTTCACCTGGGCGTGGCGCAGATCAACTGGGCCGCTGGCCGTTAAGAACACTTTGCGGTAAATGCCCATATCCTTATCCGGAGGAAGAGGCATCCAGTCAACAAAAGTGATCGAAAGGTCGCGCGGAGTTGGCGGGAAGACCTCAACCGCCAGCGTATTTGTTGCGCCCGGCAAGGCCTCTTGCGTGACGTTAAAGCTGTACTCCCGGTACATTCCCGAAATCTGATCCGAACTTGCCACTTCGCGCCCATTCAGCCAGACGTTGGCGCTGTTGTTGATACCATGAAAGTGCAGCCAAAGCTGCTTTCCTTTCGTCCGGGATGGAAGCTGGAATTGGGTGCGGTACCACCATCCGCAGCGAAACGGGCTGTTCTGCGGCATCGGAATCTGTGAAAAGTTTCTGCCAATCGGGTAGGCGGTTCCGGGGATCGATCGCAGATTCATCCCGTAATCGGGATTGGGATAGACGCTGTTACGAACGAGGGCGGCGAGCACCGTAGAAGGAACGGCCGTGGGATACCAGCCTTCAGGGTGAAAGGCCGCCGTCGAGATTACGTCACCGCTCTCCGGAACCTTAGCAGAAGACTGCACTATCCATCCCTGGCCGAGAACCATCCGCGACCCGGGTTGCAGCATTTGATCCTGCCCTGCTTCCGATGATTGCCCTTGCTCAGCGGGAACGAAGCCGGCCACGCGTTCTCGACCACCCATCTCCGCTCTTAAACGGCTGACTCCTCCGGTGCACAGTGCCAACAGCGCTAAGACGCAAGCCAAGATCTTCATCAGTTTCCCATCCTCCACAGGAGCGACTTTATTAGGATACCTTACGAACCATCTAAGATAACCGGGCTTGGGCAGGTAAGCAAGAAGATAAAGCGCAGAGAATGCAATGCTCAGAAGGTGTGAATTTATTACGACGACCCTGTCATCCTGAGCCCTTTGCTTGTCGTTCTGAGCGAAGCGAAGAATCCCCGTATTTCGCTCAGAGCGATTCGAAGAGGAGCGAATCGGCTCAGCATGACAGATTCGAGTAATTCACCGCTTCTCAGCTTCGGGCGCGCCGCGCTACTTTCCCAGTTCGGGATTGGGGAGTTTCGCACCGCTGATTTCACGGAGCAGCTCGTCGCGCACCGCCTGATGCATCCGCGAGGCGGTCTCGAATTCGGACTGCGACTCAGCTCGCCGCCCCATGCTCAGCAGAACCTTGCCTCTTAGATAGTGGACGCTGGCGCTATGGGGATCGAGCCTGGCCGCCTGGGCGAGGTCATCCAACGCGCCGGCATAGTGCTTCTCCTGAGAGGCGATCTTGGCCAGCCCGTAATAGGAGCTGGCCAGGCGCGCGTCCAGCCGCAAGGCTTCACGATAATAACTTTCCGCCTCTCGATCGTTTCCCAGATAAGAAGCAACCGCTCCAAGCTCATCATAGGTGTAGGCAACGTTGGGGTCGACCGTCAGGTCTCGCTGGAACTCCTGCTCAGCCCGCGCAAAGTTGTGGAGCCGGCGATAAGCTACCCCGAGATAAAAGTGCACAAACGGCAGGCGAGGGTCGGACTGCGCGGCGCTCTCGAGCTCCTTGATGCCGGCGTCGTTGGCCTGGCGCGCCAGATCGGCTTTGCCCATGAGCAAATGGACTTGCGGCGAATTCCCTCCCACCTGCAGCAGGCGAGCGGCGGCCCGGTCTTCCAGATCGTGCTCGCCCATCTCATCTGCCGCGACGCCGACGAGGTAGAGATAGCTCAGATTGTTGGATTCTTCACCCCAGAGTGGCCTCAGCGCGTCCAGCGCCTGCGGGTAACGTTCGGTGAGGAAGTAACAGAGGCCCAGGAGAAAACGCGCCTGCACGGACTGCGGCTGGTCGCGAACCACGGAGCGAAATGGTGCAATCGCTTCCTGGTAGTTTGCCTGCCGGTAGTAGGCGAGACCAATGTTCAGCCGTATGCCGGGAACATTCGGAGCGAGGCGCTCGGCGGTCTCGAGTTCCGCGAGAGCGGCGCCCCACTGCTTCCGGCGCATAGCAATGACGCCCAGGTTCGCATAGGCTCCGGGATTATGGGGATCCGTGGCGAGAATCTTCCGGAAAGCCGCTTCTGCCGTGTCCAGATCATCGTTCATCAGGGCTTGCTGTCCCTGCACGAAGAGGCTCTGCAAGCTGCCCTGACTTGCTGGGGCGGTCTGCACACCTGCCGCGGGAGCTACAAGGTGGGGTGAGACTCTAAAGGTGGGAGAAGGCAGAAGGCAGAAGGCGGAAGGCAAAGGGCAGAAATTGGAAAGCAGAAGCGCGAAAGCAAGGTTCAGAAGCCATTTGTAATTTCTGATTTCCAATGTGTTCAGGGCTCTTTCTCGCAAGCAAGCTCGATTCCCTGGGCGTTGCCCAGGGCTCTGATAGAGCGGCCCTTCGGGCCTCCCAGTCTGCCAGTTCCAGGGCGCAACCCAAGTCGTCCCCGGACACAAGAGCGCGTCCACCGCCTCCTAAGCGTAGAAACTCCACGGCGCAGACCCAAAGGGTCTGTGTGCTTTCTGCTTTCTAGTGTAGTGCGTCCAACGCTTCTTTACATTTGGGATCTTCGCCAAACGCTGTATTTTCATGGGCAGACCGAATCTCAGCGTCCGAATTATGTAAAGCGATGTCTGACGCACTACACTAGTTCTCGCGCTCTCGATCGCTGCTTTTTGCTTCCTGGCTCGTTCCGGCCGGAGGAATGAAACCAAGTACTGGCAGGGAAAACCTGGTCTCTGCCGGCGTGAAAGGGTTTGCGCGCTCGACTGCCGGAGGGAGCACCTTGGCGTCCGCAATGCTGAGAGCGAGCCAGATGGCTCCGTAGAGCTGAGCTTCGCGGCCCAGACTGCTCACCGCCAGCCGCGGTCTGGAAAATTCGTTGCGCTCAACGATCCGACGCGTCGCCTCAAAAAGCACGGGATGGGTTCCAATCCGCCCGCCCAGCACCACCAGCGAAGAGTTCAATATGACGCAGACATTCGTGATGGCGTCAGCTAAAATTCGGGCAGTCTGGTTGAGCACCAGGCGGGCCTCAGCCGTTCCTTTCCCGGCAAAGTCGAGAATTTCAACCGCTTCAAGCCTCGATGGCAAGCCGGAAGCGTCGGACGGATTTGTGCGGCAAAGCGTGCTCCAGAATCGCTCGATGCCTTTGCTGCCAATCACGCTCTCCAACGGTCCCCGCCGGCGAAGGGCCAGCGGTGTTTCCTCCGTTCCCGGAACGTAGAGGTATGCAATTTCCCCGGCCGTCCATTCGGCGCCGTGGTAAAGGCGGCCGTTCACGAAAATGCCCGCGCCCACACCTGTGCCGATGCTCAAAAACACGAAATCCTTCACACCGCGAGCCGTACCGCACCAGTTTTCTCCGAGGGCCGCCAGGTTGACGTCGTTCTCGACAGCCGCGGTAAAGCCGGTTTGCGCCTCAAGAAGCTCCCGCAGCGGCGCCGAATCCCAGCGGGAAGAGAAGTTGGGGACTGAAACAACCACTCCGGCGTGCGGGTCGGTAATGCCGGGCACGCTTGCAGCCAGCGCCAGAACTTTCGCCTTGGGGATCGAGTGACGCTCCCGGAGCTCCCGCACGCCCGTCATAACCAGAGCGGCGACCTGGGCCGGAGTGTTGCGGGGGTCCGTTTCCGCAATCCACCTCTCGATAAGCGCGCCGGATAGATCGGCCAGGGCCACACGCACCACGGACCTTCCGATGTCGGTGCCAGCAACGTATCCCAGCTTGGAGTTGAAGCGGAGCAAGCTGGGGCGGCGCCCTCCATTGGATTGTCCCGGGCCCATGGCCTCGACCAAACCTTTTCCGTGAAGGTACAGGACGGCGCTCGACACCGTCGGCGCGCTCAGCCCCGAACGCCTCACCAGGTCGGCCCGCGAACACGGCCCGTGGAGGCGCAGCAGGCGGAGGAGTTGGCGCGCGTTTACTTCGCGAAGCAGCTCCGGGCGGCCAAAGCGGATCTCCGTCTCATCCGCAAAGCTATTCGCCGGACCGCCTCTTCTTTGCTTCGTCATTGACCAAGCCGGGATGTTAGTCTCGGGCGCGTAGCGGCGGCTTTATGCCGCCACCTTGTGTGGTGGGATAAACCCGCCGCTATAATTGCGCCCGCCGCACCGGCTGCGCCCCAAACTGAGGTATTAATCGCCCGCTCTTCCATTGTATTCTAATGGATCGCTGCTAGAATACGTAGGGCAAAAGGAGGTCTACGGGATGTCATCATCGGAAGATAGTGGCCGGTCCGATCCGGCGCTCGGAATGAATCAGCGAATTTGCCGCCGTGATTTTTTGAATTCAACTTTGCTGGCGTCGGGCAGCATGCTGCTGAGCTCCTTGAGCCCCCGTCAGCTTTTGGCGCGAGATGACTGGACCGGATATGGCGGCGTAGGGGACTACGCCAGTTCCAATGGGAACACTTTCGAAGTGATGACCGCCGGCCATCAAATTCGCTACCACGTCTTCAATTCGCTCCCGACGGATGCGGTGGATACCGGTGAAGTATTCGATTGCGTCATTGCGGGCGGAGGAATCAGCGGGCTCGCGGCGGCGCTCTGTCTGAAGAAGTACGGTGGCTCCCGCCTCACGTCGCTGGTGCTCGAAAATCACCCTATCTTCGGCGGTGAAGCCAAGCGAAATGAATTCATCGTCGATGGCCAGCGCATTATGGGACCGCAAGGGTCGGACCATTTCTCGATTCCCTATCCGTATAGTTTCATCGCCAGGTTTTACGAGCTGATCGGATTAGACTGGCGTGAATTCAAGTACCAGACGTGGGGCAGTTCCTCTCCGGAGATTCCGCTGGGCACGAGCTTCGAAGACATGCGATCGCCCTATGGGTTCTACTTCGGAGCCAAGTTCGGCCAGCGGGCTGGGATGTGGCTGATCGACCCGTGGAAGAAGAAACTGAAGGGCGCGCCGATTCCGGCCTCGATGCGATCTGAGCTTCTCAAGTACCGCCAAGAACAAAAGGGCGGCCTTCCCTTCGATTATCCGGGTGATGAAAAGTCGCGGCATCTCGACAGCATGACCATCAAGCAGTACCTCATGGAGACGTACGGTTTGAGTAGCGGGACCATTGAAACGTTCATGGCAGATGAGGGCAGCGGTTTCGGAGCCGGCCCCGACGGCCTCTCTGCGTACTGCATGTACGCTTTTGACACCCTGCATCCCTTAAACGACCGCACGCATTCATTTCCAGGAGGCAACGGCGGCGTTGGGCGCCAGATTGTGAAGACGCTGATTCCCCAGTCGATTTCCGGGCCGCGCACGCTTGAGGCGGTTTGCCGCAATAAGATCAATTTTTCCGCGCTCGACCGGCCAGGCCAATCCGCCAGAATCCGCCTGGATAGCACCGTGGTTTGGGTGGAGCACGAGGGCGATCCTGGCAAGTCGAAATTCGTTACGGTAGCGTATACGCGCGGGGGAAAAGTCTATCGTCTCAAGGCGCGGTCCGTGGTGATGGCGGGAGGGTGCTGGACGTCGAAGCACGTGGTGCGCGATCTGCCCTCCGCGCAACGCCAAGCCTATGACCAGTTTTACCGCTCACCCTGCCTGGTGGCGAATGTCGCCGTGCGCAATTGGCGCTTTCTCTATAAGCTCGGCATCTCGGGGTGCCAGTGGTTCGACGGGCTGGGCAGTTTTACAGCGGTACGGAAAGTTCCTCTGTTTTCGACGGAGAATAAGACCATCGGTCCGGATTCCCCCGTCGTCCTCACTCTTAAGGTTATTTTTCCCCATCCTGGCCTGCCACTGCAGGAGCAGGGAAACCTGGGCCGGGCGGAGCTTTTTTCGACGTCGTTCCGGGAATACGAGCGCAGGATTCGCGAGCAACTGACCGCAATGTTTTCCCGATCTGGTTTCGACCCGCAACGGGACATCGCTGGGATCGTGCTTAATCGCTGGGGGCATGCGTACGTCAGCCCACAACCGGGTTTCTTCTTCGGCAAGGATGGAAAACCCGCCCCGCGGGAGACGCTCCGCGCCGCTCCCTTCGGAAGAATTGCCTTCGCCAATACCGACCTCTCCGGCGCACCCGATCATCGAACCTCGATCGCGGAGGCGGACCGGGCGGTCAACCAGCTCCTTGACCAGGTGCTGACGGAGTAGCTTTTGGCCCCTTGGCGGCGCATTTCGTGAGTGGTAGAATTTCGCAAGCTTCGGGGGGGAAGTTGGGGCCGACGGCTTTGTATCAGTCGGTCATGTCGCTTTGCGACACCCGCGAAGCATGAAAATAACCCCAACCACCATTCCCTCTCCTGCTTGCGGGAGAGGGTGGCGAGCGGCCGGCGCTTTCTCCAGTCGGCGCGAGCCGGGTGAGGGACAGGTCGGAGGCTTAATGGCGATCAATGCTCAGGATCAACCGGTGCCGGCGCCTTCTTCGGCCACTCGAGAAGAGGACGCCATTTATCAGAATGGCCAGGTTGTGGCGCACGTGTTAGATCCCGAAATCAGCGCAGAGTCGAAGCGGATTCATTTCGGTGAAGTTTACGGCAGCGATTACCTTATACTTCCCGACGAATGCGAATTCCGAAACCACCGGATTCTGATCCGCAAGATTGGATATGCGACGAAAGAAGAAAAGCAATCGCTTCATAAGGGCAGAATTCTGCGGGATGTAATGGCTGAGATTCTCTAATTCACAGCCAAGCCGGGCATCAGGTCTTCGCCCTGTAAGATCGTCAATGCGTCGGTAATGTCATCCAGCAAAGCCCGCATTCCCTCTATACCGGCCTCGGCCGCCCGGATCACGCGTCGCGCGCATTTCAGACACAGGCAGAAGCTCTTGCCGTCCACTAGCTCGCGGGACCTGCAGCATGCGCACGGCCAGTCCGCCCGAGAATGCACCATCAAACCGCCCGTAGACATCGCGTACTCCATGGTCATCCTCCCTGCTTTGATTTAGACGCCATTTATCGCTTTACGTTAAACTATCGGCAGTCTTGCCAGGAAACGCTAGATGAAATGCCTGTCTGAGAGAGCCTTGCCCCTGTTCATTGCCTCCGTCACTGGTTATACTGTCCTGTACCTTACAAAGAAAGTAGCTGTTCCAAAACAAATCACCCGTTCTATAGGCCTCATCGGCACCGTTCCTATATTAAATAACTATTAATCATATATTAATCACATTGTCAAGATAAATCTTTGCGCCAGCAGCAATGCTTCAGTTGCGGGAGGCAGTTGATGTAGCGCCGACCTTCAGGTCGGCATTCGGCCAGATGCCGGGCTGAACAGGTTGCGGAAAAACGGCTTTTCGGAGCCAAAATCGGCCGAAAATGGCGGTCGCTCGAACGGAGAATCAATAACTTACAAATCTTGAGGAGCGCTATTTGGGGCTCTCAGGGGAGTTTTTCCGCAGCCCGTGAAGCACCGCGCTACAAGACTCAAACTGAGAAGCTGTGAAAGAATCTGCACATTCCACCACAAAGACACTAAGACACGGAGAAAAGCGTTTCGTTTTCAACCTCTGTGCCTTGGTGCCTTTGTGGTGCAAACGATTCATTCACAGCTTCTGAGGCATTACCGCCAAGATTTGATTCAGTAGTGTCAGGCTTCGAAGGCGTGTTGGGGGAATTTCGTGGATACTGTCGGGATGGTTAACGCATCGGGGCCGTGCGCCGCACGCAAAACGGCGAAACGCCGCCTGTCGGTTGTAGCGCAGCGCGTCCCTCGGCCGCGATCCAATCGAATGCCATTCTGAGTGAGGTCGCCGCGGCGACCGAGCGAAAAATACCTGCATTTGTACGTTGAGCGAAGTGCGGGGATTCTTCGCTGCGCTCAGAATGAAGATCCGAAATGCCTGCTTGGAACCCGGGTGTCGCAGACTCCGGATCTGGGTCTGCGGCCTTTCGCCGGGCCGCGCTGTTCACGATCCGCATACATGGCACACTACGCCGTCCATGCGCCACCCTGCGGGGTGCCGTGCCCCTCGGGATGTCCAGGCCTTTGCTGCCACGACACCGGTCACAAGCCGCGGACCTTATACCCGGCGAGCCCACGGCGCTTGTCAAGCAGCAAAAGCGCTCCCACACCGGCTAGGCCAACGGTTAAAAGCACCAGCGTCGGGGGCTCCGCCACAGACACGGGCGCTGCCTCCGTAAGCGAACCCGAGATCAGCTCCCAATACCCGCAGCACCCCTCGGAGGTGAGTACGAGCGTGGAAGTGCTCAGGGCACCGCCGGTATAGCCGACCAGAGAACCCGCCGTCGGCGTCGCGAAGATGAGTGCCACGTTGTTAAACGAGGCGTCGTATGCATTAACGGACGTCGCGGTTGACCCGGCCGTTTGGACAAGGGGTAACGATGTAAACGGCCCCACGGTCGGCGACTCTCCGCTCATCGTGATGTCTACAGAGACCAAACCGGAGTTCGCTGCGCCCGGCGAATTGTTAATGACCAGCGTCCCACCAAACATGCACCCTGCTGACCCGCACGACGCTCCGTCGAACGGCGAGAGCGTTCCAGAGACATTGAGCGTAATTGTGTCGGCCCGCGCCGTTCCTGCGCCGAAACCCAAACACGCGACAGCCAGTGCCGCCACAAGGATTGGAACCCGAAACAAATTGCCCTTCATTTTTACCTCCCGCATTTGGCTTGGCGCGCGCGCCCAGCCGCGCACGATGCCAGATTCGGCCCGATGGTAACGCGGGGCGGGCGGTGTGTCAACGGTATGAAAGAATTACGGAAGTCGCCTCGAAGCTAATAAATTCTAGTAGAATACGCAGACGCGCCGATTGCCTCCCAAGAGGCGCACGCGATCAGACGGTGAGGTGAAGATGGAGGAACATCGAGTCGAAAAGGACGTATCCAATGCCGGGGAGGGCCAGCCCCAGCTACGCCGAAGACTAGGCGTCTTAAATGCCGTTTCTATCAATATGTCGAACATGATTGGGATTGGTCCGTTCATCACCGTTCCGATCATTATTGCTACGATGGGCGGCCCACAGTCGCTCATCAGTTGGTTTGCCGGGGCGATCCTGGCCATCGTCGATGGCCTGGTCATCTCCGAGCTCGGAGCGGCGCTGCCGGGGTCGGGCGGCACTTACGTCTTCTTGCGCGATAGTTACGGCCGCGAACGCTGGGGACGGCTTATGGCGTGGCTATTCGCGTGGGAGTTCCTCTTTTTCGGCACCCTGGAGATCGCCTCGGGGACGATCGGAATGACTCAGTACCTTACCTTTTTGTGGAAGGGGTTGGCCCTGCATCCCTGGGCAATGAAACTGATCGCGGCAGGAATTGCCATTACCGCGATGCTGTCTCTTTACCGGCGGATCCACGACATTGCCAAGCTCATGATCGTCCTCTGGATTACCATGCTCGCGACTACCGGCTGGGTCATCGTCAGCGGGCTGGTCAAGATGAACCTGCATCTGGCGCTGAGTTTTCCTCACGGCGCGTTTAGCCTCAGCCTCTCCTTCCTGATCGGCCTTGGCAACGGAACCGTGGTGGTAATTTACAATTTTCTGGGATATTACCAGGTCTGCTACCTAGGGGACGAAGTCAAACAGCCGGAAAGAACCATTCCTTACGCGGTCATCCTGTCCATCCTCGCCGTAACGGTGATCGATTTTCTTATCTCCTTTGGCCTCATCTCCGTGGTTCCCTGGCGGGAGATGATCCGTCCCGGCACCCCCGCGAACCTTGCCGTGGCCTCTGTGTTTATGAGCCGGATCTACGGCAACTGGGCAGCGATTCTGTTCACCGCGATGATTTTGTTCACCGCTTTCGCCTCGATTTTTGCATTGATGCTGGGTTATTCGCGTATCCCATTCGCGGCGGCGCGCGATGGGCTTTTCTTCCGGTGGTTCGATAAGCTTCACCCTCAGGGCGAATTTCCCAACCGTTCGCTGGTACTGGTGGGCGTCCTCGCGGCATGCGCCAGCTTCTTCAATCTCGGCGAAATCATCACGGGACTGGTTGTGGCGCGGGTCCTTGTGCAGTTTATAGGACACACTATCGGTCTGTTCGTGCTGCGCCGCCGCAAGCCGGCTGTCCGGTTGCCCTTCAAGATGTGGCTTTATCCTCTTCCGGCAATCCTCGCGCTTATTGGCTGGATCTATGTCTTTTTCAGCCCGATTTTGGGCCCGGAGGGATGGAGATACCTGGTTTACGCCTTCAGCACAATCGGATCCGGCATCGTCCTATATTTTGTGCTGGCCTCCAAGCGGCGCGAGTGGCCCTACGAACCGGCGCGAACCGCCAAAACCGGCGGCCCATAACGCTGCCGGTTCAAGACCCACCACCCGGGTTGCGCCGCTCGCCATCTTCGCCCCCAGCCTCTGGGACAGAGGCCGGCCGCGTTCATTTCGTCAGATTCTCAAAAAGAAACAAGCCCGACTTTCCTGCGACGATGACATCCAGGTCGCCGTCACCATCGATATCGACCACGGGAATCTGCATGCCGCCTCCGGTACGGGTGCTGTAATCGAGGAGATGTCTCCTCCATTCCGATCCACCGGCGTCAATCGCTTCGTACCAGTAGACGCCAAGCGGCTCATTCGCGCCGGGGTCGTGCTCGTGAGCATAATACCGCTTGCCCGTTATGAGTTCGGGGCGGCCGTCGCCATTCAGGTCGGCAATGGTCATGGCGTGCGCCTGGGACCAGCCATTGTCGATGAGGTGTTTCACCCAGGTACGCTTTCCTGTTCGGTCCCTTTTCTGCTCGTACCAGAAGATTCCGTAGTCATGGCCCAAGCTGGTGACCAAGTCCGGCACGCCGTCGCCGTTCACGTCCATCGCGTAGATGAACCCGGTGGCCCCCAAATCGAACTCCGCATGAAAAATCCAGTGGCCGTTTCGTGGGTCAGGAGGGGCTTCGAACCAGCCCTTGGGAGTGATGATATCCGTCCTTCCATCGCCATTGACATCCCCGGCGCCGATTCCGTGCCCATAGCTCTCGGGGCTGATTTCGTGGCTGATCCAAGGGTCTCGGGCCTCCTTGCCCGCCAGCTCATACCAAGTCAGCGGGAAGTCGCGGCGGCCGAATTGGGGAAGCAACTGCCGGGGCTTTCCGGTGTTGAGAATGTCCACGAGAAACGCAAATTCCACCGGGGACCCTGTCTCCATAACGTGCTCCTGCCACAGCTTGCCCGGCTGGCGCGGATTCTCCCACCAAGCGAGCGGATGTGACCAGTAAGAACAGCTCACCACGTCCGGGTAGCCGTCACCGTTGACGTCAATGGCGAGGTCGCTCAAATCCTCCAGGTAATAGTCTGTGTAGGGAAGTTGGCGAAACTTATGCTTGACGAAGCGAGGGCCTGAACGCGGCCGCGGCGGAAGCTGTTCGTACCAGTTCTCTCCGGAGACGATGTCAAGCCTGCCGTCGCGGTTCATGTCAACCACGGTAACGGCTTCGCTGACGCCCAGGTCCAGGGTGTGTTTGCGAAACGGGATTGCATCGTCTCCCGCCGCGACCGTCTCGATGGGTAGGGCCCCGCGGGCGCTCGCGCGCTCTGGTGGCGCCGGGGCGGACGGCGGAAACGCGTCGCTGGTTGCGGCGTTTCCGGGGCAGCCCACTGCGGCCGCGGGCAGACTCGCGGCTAAGGACTTCAGGAATTGTCTTCGAGCGCCATTCTGCCCTTTCATGTCACCTGCCTCTGTTCACTCGATCCCCACTTCCTGGCTGAGAGATTTGATAAAATGAAGCCCCTGGCGGGCCAAATCCTCACCGGAGGGTGCCAAGTCGCGCCATATCGCCGCGGCCGCCGCGAGCTCCGGCTCAGGCTGCGCAAAGGATTCGATCGTCATCCAGCCGCCGTATCCGATCTCCTTCAAAGCTAAAAGCACGCTTCGCCAATCGTTATGGCCTGTGCCCGGAATGCCCCGATCATTTTCGGAGATGTGTACGTGTCCAAGGTGTTTGGCGATTCGGCGAAGGGAATCGGCAGGATGCTTTTCCTCGATGTTGGCGTGGAAGGTATCGAAATGAATGCGGATGTTGGGCGCGCCGGCTGCCTCAACCAGCCGCGCCGCGTCCTCCTGAGTGTTGAGGAAATACGTCTCAAACCGGTTGAGCGGCTCAATGCAGAGAGTGACGCCCAGATCCTCGCCCCGCCGCGCTGCCGCTCGAAGTCCCTCAGCCGCCCATTTCCACTCTTGCTCAGTCCTGCGGCGGCCCGTCATCACTCCCAAACCCGCGTAAAGCGGACCACAAATAATCTTCGCGCCAAGCTCTGCCGTCCGCTCGATGCAGCGCTTCAGGAATTCTATTCCACGCGCGCGTTCTTCGCGATCCGGGCCTATAAGATTCGCAGATCGTGGCAATACGCTGCATGTGGTCCGCTCTAGTCCCAAGCGGTCGAGGGTCCGCTTGACAGCCGGAACGCTTGCGGGCTCCTCCGGCGAAAGGAAGAGCTCCACGCCGTCGAATCCCCACTCATGAATGCGCGCAAACAGGGGCTCCTCTCGGGCGCTCACCCGGGTAGTCCACACCATTGTATTCACACCGTATTTCATTGTGTCCTTCAGGTCCGGAGTCAGAAGTCCCGAGTGCGCAGCCCGGAGTCCGGAGTGCCGCGACCCCGGACTTCGCACTCCGAACTCCGGACTCCGTCTCGCGAGCTACGCTTTTCTTCGCAAGTACGACGTGAATCCACCGATAAGCGAAGCAGTCTCGTGAGCCATGGCGTAAAGCCGCTCGAACTCTGCGGACGTGATGTACCCGATATCCAGGGCAACATACAGCAAAGACTGAACCTCGACAATTGAGCCTCTAGCCATGTCGAGGAAACGAGCAAAGTCCTTGTCGCTCCTTCTCGCGAAGCCTTCTGCAACATTGCTCATAGATGATACAGCCGCGCGGCTCATCTGATTCTTTAGCCCAACGTCGTTCTTCAACCGGCCCTCGCCGCAAACTGCATAAATTTCGCGGACCAGTTTCCGGGCTTGCTGCCAACCCTGGATATCTTCAAATCGCGTAATCGCTGCCATTCCTCTTTTGATCTCCGACTCCAGACCTCGGACTGCGCACTCCGGACTTCAACTGACCTCGGACTTCGGACTTGGGACTCCGGACTGCGCACTCCGGACCCTGAGGGTGCAGCCGGGGAACGCGGAGAGGTAAGTGTTTCCCTGATATTGCAAGTCCTGATGGATGCCGATTGCCGAGGTGTAGTAGCCGTCTATCGTCATTCCCTTGAGAACTGCAAAGAATCGCTCGAGGTCAGTAGCGGGGCGGCCCTCGTGCAATGCTGATTTAGCGAGAGCCTGAGCGAGCGACGATTGGGTGGCCTCCTCTTGCATCTGTTTCAGGCCGGCACGCCACTGCTTTTGAATTGCGTCATTGCTGCTCGCTACCATCAGATCGGCAAACAGGCTCACGCGTGCGGCATGCGCGCCGGGCGAGTGTGGGTCCGCGGGAATGATCATTTCCGTGAGCTGGTCGACGAGTTCATTTTCCTCCGCGGTGAAAAATCGCAGTTGGTAATCGCTGGGCGTCCAGGCCTCTCCTGGAGGACAAGCAGAGGTGCCCCAGGCATCAAGTTTTGGCGCCAAGGCCGCGAGCGCAACAATCTTGAGAGCCTTTCGTCGTCTCATATGAATACCTCGTCCGGAGTCCGGAGTGCACAGTCCGGAGTCTCGAGTGCCAAGTCCGGAATGCCGCGACCCCGGACTTCGCACTCCGAACTCCGTCTCGCGAGCTATGATTTTCTTCGCAAGTACGACGTGAATCCAAATCGCGTAATCGCTGCCATGCCGTTTTTGATCTCCGACTCCGGCCCTCGGACTTCGCACTCCGGACTTCCCTCACAGCTCGCCTCGCCGGCGTTGCTGCTTGATGTAGTCTGCCGCCCGCAGCGAAAGCGCCATGATAGTAAGGGTAGGATTTTTCTCGCTCGAGGTGGTGAAGCAACTTCCATCGGTCACAAATAGATTCTTTACGTCTCGCGACTGGCAAAAGCCATTCAGCACGGAAGTTTTGGGATTTTTGCCCATCCGGACTGTCCCCACCTCATGGCTGGCAAACCCAGTTGGAGCCTGGCCGAAGTCAAGAAAGACTTCTGCATTCAAATTCGCGCCAATCTCTGACAGGCTTCGAATGCTATCGCGCCACAGAGCGAAATCGTTTTCGCCAAACCGGAAATGCACTACGGGAACCGGAGTTCCGTATTCATCCAGATGGCCAGGATCGGTGGTAATGCGATTTTCGGGACGGGCCACCACTTTCCCGAAGGTGCCGAGCATCAGATAACCGGGCTGCACCCTCCGGACGTAGGCTTTATAAGCTGCGCCATAACCCTTGATCCGCCAAGCCTGGTTGGGGAACATATAGCTGGCATAGTTGACCTGAAAACCCCAGCCGCCCGCATAGTCCTTCTTTCCTGCCAGATGATTGTACCGGGGAACGTAAACGTGGTCCGTCGCGCCATCCTGGTTGAACGGCTTGACGCCAGCGAAATCCTTGAGATAAGCGTCCATTCCATCGTTCAGATGGCCGTGCAGGTAACGGCCTACGACGCCATTGGAGTTAGCCAAGCCGCTGGGATATTGTGGCGATTGCGAGTTCAGCAGGAGCCGGGCCGATTCCGTCGTCGCGCAGCATACCGCGAAAAGCTTCGCCTTCACTTCTTCTTCCTTTTTCGTCAGCCGGTCCACCACCGAGACCGCTCGTACCAGCCCTTCGCGGTCGACGAGCAGCTCGCGGGCGATGGTGTTTGGACGCAAGGTGAAATTGCCCGTGATTTCCGCCTTGGGCAGCAAACAATCCGGCGTGGTGAAAACGGCGGAAACGTCACAGCCGTCCATGCAGTGGCCGCAATAGTGGCAAGGGGGGCGATTGTCGTAGGGGACGGTCAGTATCGCCTTGCGCACGTTGATCACCGGAATGCCCATCTTCACGGCGGCGCGGTGGAGGATGTGCTCGCTGCACCTCCAGGGAATTGGCGGGAGATAGTGCTTCCCGGCCGGCAGAATTTCGAGGTGGTCATCGCTTCCGCAAACGCCGATGAGCTGCTCGATGCGCTCGTAATATGGCGCGAGCTCCTCATATGTGAGCGGCCAGTCTTCCTCTATGCCATCCACGGACCACTGCCTGAAATCGCGCGCGGCGTATCGCAGCGCGACCGCGTTCCAGTGCAACGTCCGGCCACCCACAACCCGGACCTCGGAGACCCCAATCTGGTCACTGTTTTCGTAGCGAATTGCCGTGGACACCTGGTGGAAGGGCGCCTGTTTTTCGCCTCGTAATCCCCGGTAAGGCAGTTCGTAGGGCCATTTATGGGACAAGAACTGGGAAGGATCAACCTTTGGTCCCGCTTCGAGCATAATAACTTTGGCGCCCCCCTCGCACAATTCCTTCGCCATTACGCCCCCGGCCGCTCCCGAGCCAATGACGCAAACGTCGAACTCCTGGCGTGGATCGCTCATTGTTCTCCCCCGTCTACAGCTTGCTCGAGAACTACGGCCGCCGAGCGCGGCGGAATCCGCAACGCGCCGGAGGTGGGCCGGCTGTCAGGCTCTTCCGGCGTGACCAGCACGAGGTGGCAAGGATTAGGAACCTCCACGTCGTAAAGGAATCCAGCAGGGCCAAGCACCACAACTTTCTTGAACTCATTCGCGGCGGCCCGGCGATAAGCAAGATCGACGAAACACATAACGGCAAAGCGGCGGTTATTGATGGCCGCTAATTGGACTGGAGTGTCATAGCTGTACCCGCCATGCTGGTACGGAACTCCGTAGGGGTCTTTGGCCTCGTACCTGTAAGGCTGGCGATTGTACCACGCCGTCGTCATGTGAGCCCAGTTGAATTTTCCAAATAGGACGACTTTGACTCCTTTGGCCTGAATTTGCGCAATCGCGTCGTGAAGCTCCTGCCAGGTGCCGAGCCTTACTTACCATCTTCCCTCCTGCTCGAAAGTCGACCAAGATTTATACCGGCCTTTGCCCCCCTGTCCAGCGATTTTTCCGCCCCGGCAAGCGTGGCGTGTCGTTGACATGTGAATGTCTGGCCGCGTGGCGCAGACATCGTCTTGTGACGATTTGGTTGCGACCCCGCCGCACCGTGCAAAAAAATCGCCCCGCCCATCTCACCCGTCCCCACCGTCTCAATCGAAACTGCTATTCTTTCACTTACGCATGAATAGCCTGCTTCGCCGCCAGAGCGATCAAAACCTCCGGCTGCTGCACGCGCTGCCAAAAGCTGCCGCAGAGAGCGGGTAGCGCAGAGTCTCTGTCTTTGAGACTCTGCGGCTTTTATCTCCGGAACTCGATAAAAGCTTTAGATAACATTGGAGTTAGGT
>JASHOS010000162.1 GCA_030040995.1 Terriglobia bacterium
ATCCCATCGGATAACCCTGAAGTCGCGGGGAAGATTCGCACCGAGGCGGACTACTTCGAGAGAAACGCCGAGCGGATGCGCTACCCCCAGTTTCGCCGCCAGCACCTTTTTGTCGGCTCCGGTGTCATCGAAGCGGGCTGCAAGACGGTGATCGCTTCCCGTCTCAAACGGTCCGGAATGTTCTGGACGGTTTGGGGAGCCAACGCCATCCTTGCGCTGCGTGCCTGCCATCTCAATGGCCGGTTCGAGGATTACTGGGAGGGGCGCCGGGTGGCCTGACTCTCACTTTTATGTCGCACACCCCACAGATGCCGCGTGTACTTGCTGCGACCCCTGAAAGGTGCGCAGTCAGGTCAGAAAAAGCTTGCTAAAAAACAAGATTTTACGGTATTGCAATGCAGATTACGCAGAAACCGGCGCGCCGTCGCCGTGAGTTCTCTCTGCGTAATCTGTGTAATCTGCGGATCGGTTTTACAAGGGAAGAGTTACGGGTCGGTGTTCGCGGGCTGAAATCTGTGAAGCGAAGCAGATTTCGTGAGTCTCCGCAGCGTCGGCGAGATTGGCATGCGATTCTTCATCGTTCAAGATGCAGTTGACAAAGTGATCAATCTCATCCTTGAACGGATGGTGGGTTACATCACCGCTGTCGGGAAGAATCGTCGGGATGGTGGCCCAGCCCTTTTGCCCTTCCCACTTTTTCGAAAACACGTGGTTGTTTCGAATTGTCCCTGAATCACCCAACAACTCAACGTTGAAGACGTAAGGCATGACACATTCGATGGAAGAGGCCACCTTACCCATCGAGCCGTCCGCAAACCGGACCAAAGTGACGCTATTCGGCTCGTATTCATAATGGAGCGGGTTGGCAGGGCTGAAGTTTGCATACGCAAATACCTCGACCGCCTTTTTGCGCATAAACCAGCGGAGGCCGTCCACGGCGTGGCATCCGGCGGTGAGGAGGCTGCTGCCGCCTATGTTCTTCTTGATGTTCCATTCATACTGGGAATACCAAGGACCACAACTATGAAAGTAATCGACCTCCGCGTAATAGAGGGAACCGGCGACTCCTTCGGCAAGCAGCGAGCGGATGGTTTGGAACATCGGATTCCACCTCAGCACGAAGCTGACGATGGTCTTTACGCGGGCGCGACCGACCGCCGCGCGGAGGCGCTGAAGGCCTTCAATATCTAAGGCCGCAGGCTTTTCGATGACGAGGTGCTTGCCCGCATTCGCTGCCGCAATGCCCTGTTCGACGTGAAGCTGATGCGGCGTGCAGATGGCGACAATATGGATCCCGGGCGCGGCCAGCATCTCTTCAATGCGGTCATAACCGCGGCAGTTGGGCAGCGCCAATTCCTCGGCTTTGGCATGGGCGCGGTCGCGGTCGCGGCTAACCAGCGCCCGCACCTCGGTATGCGGATTCGCCTTGAAGGCCTTGATGTATTCACCGGAAACCCATCCCGTGCCGACAATCCCCACTCCAAGATCCTTCATGAAATTTCCTTCCCTGGCGGCTGGGCTGCCACAGACTAAGCCAATAGCCGCGCCTTAACGATCCTTGGCCTTTATTCCCTAGTGCTAGTGTAACCGAAGCGGCGGTCGTAGATTGCGCCGCAGGTGCCTTGGAGCGCTTTGTATCGTTACGGCACATTAAAGTCGTACCCTGCCTTGAAAATCCCGGCAGAACCCCCTCCCCCAGGGGGCAAGGGCAGGGTTTCTATTAGCTTTGGTTGTGGCCGTAAGACCGCGCTGCACTACCCCTTTGACCCTCCGAATACCCACGGTCACGTCAAAGTCGGGCTTATTACGGTTTGGAGTGCGTTTTTGTAGCGCAGGGCTCGCTTTTTAGCCCTGTCATGATGGGCCGTTGGCCCGCGAAAGCAAATGAAAATGCTCCTTGTCGGCGGACGAACTGAGGGCGCCATAAGTCTTTCTTTTTCAGCAGATCCACGCTCAAGCCAGGAGCATTTTCAAGGCTGCGGCTTGTCATTCCACGAAAAAGCCGCAGCGTTACAAGGCGAACGCTGCGCTACAACCACCCCTATCCGGACTTTGACGCGACCCCTGCTCGAATACCGAAGGCGGCTTGACTTTAAAGGCCCTGCAAAATAGAATTTTTCTAGCAATCCGGTGAGGAGGCTGTATGGGAGCGCTTGGCTGCGAAAGGAAGTTACGAGAGAACGGGAGAAGTTGCAGAACCTTCTCCATCATGGCGTTCATGCTGGCGCTGAGCTTTGTTGTTGGCGGCGCCCTGCAAATCGCCGCCGCTCAAACCGCCGCCTCCGGCAACTCCTCCAAATCCTCTAAAGAACAAAAGAAGCTGAGCAAGCAGGAAAAGCGCCGCGAAAAAGCCATCCGGAAGGAAATGGAAAGCCCTTATCTCAAGTGGATGAACGGGCCCGTCAGTTATATTATTACGCCCGGGGAGCGGGCGGCTTTCAAAAAACTCACAACGGACGACGAGCGGGAACAGTATATTGAGGCGTTCTGGGAGCGGCGCAACCCGAATCCCGGCAATCCCGAAAATGAAGCTGAGGAGGAATTTTACCGTCGCGTCGCCTACGCGAACGAGCACTTTGCTTCTGGCATCCCGGGCTGGCGGACCGACCGCGGGCGTATTTATATCATGTGGGGTCCTCCCAATGACGAAGAGGACCACGATTCGGGCGGCACGTACGTTGCGAATCCCAACGAGCTTCCTTACACCGGACCGGGCGCAAGCAACGAAATGACCACCTATCCTTTCGAGGACTGGACGTATAACTATATTCCCGGAATTGGCGAGAACGTCAAGCTCGAATTCGTTGATCCGACGATGAGCGGCGAGTTCCGCCTGACCATGAACCCATGCGAAAAAGATGCGATGGCGGAAGTACCCGGGGACATGACGGGATGCCAAGGCCCGGTGTCACAGGGGCCAATTTTCGTTCCTGAATCCGTAATCAACCCATCTCAGTCGAGCGGCAGCGGCAGTTCTTCAAACTCCATGGTAACTTCCAACATGATGCCGGAAAGCATGGACGAGTTCACTCAGCTCGACACCTATTCCAAGATTTTCCAGCCGCCGCCGGTGGAACTGAATGACCTGAAGTCTGCTGTGACCCATCGCATCGTTGACAACATTCTTCCGTTCCAAACCCTCACGGATTATATTCGCCTGACGGGCGATACGGATCTCGTTCCCATCACCATACAGGTCGCCAATAAGAACCTGGAATTCGAAAACAAGAAGGGCGTGATGCAAGCAACTATGGATATCTACGCCCAGTTGTCGACTCTGAGCGGCAGGGTGGCGACGACGTTTGAGAAAGAGCTGGAAGCGAATGTGCCTGAGGATGATTTTGCCTCCTACTCAACCCAACAGCAAATCTATCAGAACATTTTGCCGCTGAGCCCCGGACGGTATAAGCTGACGGTTGTCCTCAAAGACGACAACAGCGGACATATGGGGACGAAGTCGATTGGCATCGTCGTGCCGGAATATCCGGACGACACCCTTGAAGCGAGCTCACTCATACTCGCCGATCTCATCCAGCAAGTTCCCACCACAGATGTTGGGACCGGGCCATTTATTATTGGAGGCACGAAGGTTCGGCCCAAGCTCGGCGCCGTGTTCTCACGCGATCAGAAACTCGGCATCTACATGCAGGTTTATAACCTCGGCCTAAACCCGCAGACGCACCGTCCGAACGCTAACATCCAGTATCAACTGTCGAAGGATGGCAAGCCTATTTTCTCGGCCACCGAGAGCTCCGCCCAGATTAAGGACGCATCCAGCCAACTGACCATTGACAAGCAGATGCCCCTCGAGCCGCTATCGCCAGGAGATTATACGATGGCGATAAAAATAACCGACAATATCAACAACAAGTCCATCGACTCTTCAGCGCCTTTTACCGTCTCCCAATCGCCCTTTAACATTGTTCCAACCGCCGCGCACTGAGCCAGCCACAAAAATAGTGCGCATTTTTTACCATAGCCGGCTAGCCAGGGTCTCCACCCTTGATCATAGGGCCGCCATCTTGGCGGCATGGCATGAACCACCAAGACACTAAGACACCAAGGCAGGCCATTCCTTCCTCTTCACAAAGCCCAAGTGCTAACCTAACCTCAAACTCTCAGGCCACCGGCTCGGCTCGTTGATCAACTTTAACAGTGTATTAATCAGGGACGGGATCCACCGAATTGTTGTCTAAAATTCTTGGTGCCTCTGTGCCTTGGTGGTGAAGGAGAAGGATCAGCCCGGCCACAAAAGCGAGAACAAACTTTACGTTTTCGATTCGAGGTGTCAATATCGATTGAGGGGAAGCGGGATGGTACAAGACGGCACCCAGGCCTGAGGTGAGTTAGGCCTGACCGTTGCCGACTTTTAAGGAGCCCCCAGGGGCCGGGAGTTATTTAGTGATGAATCAATACTACGCATACTATTTATTATCTGTCAAGAGTTTTTCTTGATTTTTTTCGCCTCCGGCAGGTTAACAACTCCGGCTACTGTACAACAGCCTTAGCGCGGCGGCGAGAAGCAGAGCGCCTTTTTTTGGGCGCTTCGCCTTCGGCAATCTCGAATGAAGCAATAGAGGTAACAAACTTTTTCAACCCTGCCGTATCGAAGTCGACGACGGTCCGATCTTCATCACGCTCAATGATGGTTCCGCATCCGTACTTGGCATGGCGAATGTATTGACCTGTTTTCAATGTCATTGTGACCTCGCATTTCGAATGCCGGCTATCGGAAACGAGCGGTCGCGCCTCTCGTACCCGCGCGCCGGTTTAACCACCCAGCGCGGCGACGCTCATTGTTAGAGTACCGGATAACGGGATTAGGTGTGGCCTTAAGCTGGTATTTGGCTTGAGGCGGCCGGAGAACGAGGCCGCCCCAAGGCGCGGTCTAAGCCTTCTCGACGTTGTCAGCCTGCAAGCCCTTTGGTCCTTGTTTGACCTCAAAGCTCACCCGTGATCCTTCTTCCAAAGAACGATAGCCATCGCCCACGATGGCCGAATAATGGACGAACACGTCATCACCGCTTTCGCGCTGGATAAATCCATAGCCCTTGGCGGCGTTAAACCACTTCACAGTACCTTGTTCCTTCATGCAGAAAACATCCTTTAAATTGAATTAGCAATTTGTTACACACGGCGACGGCAGAGGAAGGCCCAGACACTTGCGGTAAAAAAAGTTCTTCTCAAGTTGAAACCAGACTAACCCGAGGGGAGGTTTTTTACCTGTCGAGATACTCGCGTGCACGGCGAACATAAACTGCATATTTAGAATAACATAACGGCGCCGGTTTTTCCACAGAATTCTGCCGGCATCCGTAATGCGTCAGAAGGTGTGAATAAATTGCACATCT
>JASHOS010000163.1 GCA_030040995.1 Terriglobia bacterium
CCGGCGCTACAAACGAACAGCTACTCGAATTCGGAGCAAGACATGAAGTATCCGCAGCGGGGGCAAACCTGCTTGCAGTGACGTGACTCGAGCTTTGCGGAGCACACCGGGCAAAATTGGCTTGGCTGCTCTTTGGGAACCTCGCCGGGCTCCTCGAGGGTCTCGAGATCACTCATTGGAGCGGACCTGGATGCGCCTGCGCTTTTGAAGGGGCCTGGCGGGAATCAGCAAGGAAGCTGCCAATCCTTCGATAGGCATCGCTGAGAGTGGCCTCATCCGGCAAGAACACCAAGCGAAAATGTGGAGCGCGCGCATCGGCGCCGAAACCGCTGCCATGCACAATAGAGACCTGCCTACCAAGGATGAGCTGCCGGGCAAATTCTTCGTCGCTACCAGGAATCTCGAATCGCGGAAACGCATAGAAGGCGCCGCGCGGCGGAACGCAACTCACTCCCGGTGTTTGCTGGCACCAGTGCGCGGTCAGGTCGCGGCGCGCGCGAAGCTTTTGAATAACCTCGACCAGATGTTCCTGCGAGCCCTCCAGCGCCGGACGGACGGCATGCTGGAAGGGATGGTTGGCGCTCAGGCGGGCGCGGGCCAGCTTCACCAGGCTTTCATACAGGCCATTCGTTGTCTCCGCAGGCCCGCTGAGAACAATCCATCCCACGCGCCAGCCCGGCACAAGATACGCCTTGGAAAGGCCGTTGAACGTTACTGTAGGGACATCCGGGGCTAGCGCCGCAAAGGAATACGTTGGTTGATCATCAAGAATCAGTTTATCGTAGATCTCGTCGCTGATCACGGGCAGGCGCCGCCGGCGCGCAATCTCCGCAATCTCTTCAAGGGTTTTACGCGAGTAGACGGCTCCCGTCGGGTTGTTAGGATTCACCAGGATGATCGCCCTCGTGCTCGAGTTGATCTTTGCCGCTAAATCGTTAAGGTCCGGCTCCCAGCCCCGGGCCTCGTCGAGGCGGTAATAATTGGCTTTGGCCGCCAGCTTGGCCAGAATGGTGGAATACATCGGATAGTCAGGACAGGGAACCAGGACGTTATCGCCGGAATCCGCCATCGCAGTGAGGCAGAAGTCGATTGCTTCGCTCACCCCGGAAGTGACCAGAACTTCGCGGACGTTGTGAATGCCCCTTCGCTCCGCGTCAGCACGAATAGCCTCGATGGCGTCAGCAACGCCCGGCGACGGCGCATAGCCATTTTTCCCATCCCGCATGGCCTTGCTGGCCGCTTCTATCAAATGCGGCGGCGTGCGGAAATCAAAGGCGAGCGGATCCCCTACGTTCAGCGCGATCACCCGTTTCCCTTCCCGCGCCAGCCTCTCCGCCACGGCGGCGACATCGCGGATCGCATACCGCACGTGCTCCAGGCGGTGAGCGGTAAGGATCTCATAGATTGTGTTCGCGCTTTGTGTGGTAACCATAGCTCCATCTAAGCAAAAATGTAACTGAATGGCAATGCGGGAATCGGGACGAAATCGAGCCGAATGGCAACGTGCGTTACGATTCCCCTAATCCGTCGATACCTGAAGTTGATGTAGGGGGGACGGCTTGCCGTCCCCTTGATGACTGCGCCGAAAACCAACCTGGACAGGGCAAGCCCTACCCCTACGCTGCGTACCTCAGCGCATGGTTAATCAAGTCTCTGGTATGATGATGCAGGAGAGCGGGCATCCCAGGGTCTCTCCTGCAGCCGTGGAGCGCCACCTGTTCTCTGTTCCTCCCATTCGCCCTTATGGATCAGCGAGGCTCCGAGCTCCATTCCTTTCCTTACGCCCACCCGGGCCGGCAGTATTATCCAGTCGTGGCTACCTACGTGATTCTTGCGGCGAATCTGCTGGTCTTCATCCTGATGACGCTGGCCGGCGGCTCTAAGAACATCCAGGTCCTGCTCAATTTTGGCGCTTCCTACGGACCGCTCTTTCGGGCCGGTGAGTACTGGCGCCTGGTGATGCCGATGTTTCTGCACATTGGGCTGGCTCACCTGATGACGAACATGACGGGCCTGGTGATGTTGGGCTACTTTCTGGAACCCTTGTATGGCTACGGCCGGTTCAGCATTCTCTATGTGCTTTCCGGCATGGCCGGGTCCTTGCTCTCGATGGAAGCTTCCTCTCATATCGCGGCCGGAGCCTCCGGCGCGATCTTTGGCGTCGCGGGCGCGATGTTGATTACAGGGATTCTACATCCTGAGGCGGTGCCTCGCCGGTGGAAGAACGTATTTGGGACTGGCATTTTGCTGGTCATCGTGGCCAACCTGGCGTTTGGCCACTTCGTCAAGCACATCGATAATTGGGCGCATTTGGGCGGTTTGATTGCCGGCGCGGTATTGGCGTGGGTAATCCCGCCGGCCCGGCTGCGGAACAGCGCCCTCTCGGGTGATGAACCCCGCTACCAAGCCGTATTCGCGCTTCCGGTGGCGGCCGTGATTCTTATCGCTATGGGAGTGACAGCCAATTATTATTTCAAATCAGGCGAGGCCGCGAGACTGCTTGCAGCGAGCGCCAAGATGCAAACCATGCGGCATACGGGCCGCGCCCTTTCGCTGGCGCAACAGGCGCTGCGAATCGCGCCGCATGACATTCAGGCACACCAAGAGCTAGGATCGCTCTACCTGGAGAAAGGAGAGTACTCTCAGGCGGTCCGCGAGCTACGAGAGGCGCTGCGGTTCAACCCCTTTTCACCCGCAGGCTCAGTTGAGCTGGCGGAAGCCTACGAAGGCCTCGGTAATCTTACCCAAGCAAGGCAAATCCTTGAAGCGGCCTGCCAAAAGGCGCCGGGCGACATCGACACCCAGGAGGCGCTCGCCGAAGTGTGCGTCAAACTCGCGCTCTACCCAGAGGCCATCCAGCACTATAGCGAAATACTGAGGCAAGCGCCCAAGAACGAGATCAAGTACTCGATTGCGCAAAATAATCTCGCCTGGCTCTTAGCTACCTGTGCCGATCCGCGCTATCGAGACCCCAAAGGGGCCGTTGAGCACGCGCTCGCCGCGGTGAAAAGGACCCAATGGCGGGCGCCCGACTTCATCGACACGCTCGCCGCCGCGCTCTTTGCGAATCAGCAATTCAAATTGGCGGCGGAAGCCGAGGAGAAGGCGTTACAGATGGAACCTGGGAACAGCAATTTCCGGGTAAACTGGGACCGCTACCGCAAAGCGGCAGCGAATTAACCGCGGCGCACGGATACCCCCTCGCCCGCCTGCAGGCAGGAGCCGCTCCGTAGCTGAAGCTCTGGAGCGTAAGCGACCTTCGGTGGGCGCAGGCCCGGCCCACCTGCCGCAGAGAGGCGTAGACCTGCGTTTTTGCAGGTCTGCGGCTTTTATCCCCGGGACTCGAGAAAAGCCGCATAATCTCTGAAAAGCGAGAGTATGCGCTACCCGGCTGAGGTAGGAGTTGGGTGAGAGGGAAGACTGCCATACTCTAGACTTTGGAGTGCGTGACGTGGATGGCAGGCATGCCGTCGGCCTCGTCCGCGAACTCAACGTCGTGGAAGAGGTGCGGGCTTTCTCGCTTCAATACGCGGCCGATTTCAACTGCTAAGAGTCGAATCTCCGTATCCGCGTGGGGGCTGCCACGGAGCTCCAGGAAATGCCGCCAAGCGCGTGAGTTACCGGTGACGAATATCTTGGTCTCGCAAGCATTCGGGAGCACGGAGCGCGCAGCCTGCCGTGCCCATTTGCGGCGGTCCCGGGGAGCCATCTCCGGATGCTTTTCTTGCACATAGCGCGCCGTCGCCTCGGCAAGCTCGGAGTAGGCTTTCCTCGCGGAGTCGATCGCTTCCTGAAACTTTTTCCGCAGGTCAGCATTTTGTTGATAGAGCGGAGGAATCACGTACCGCGCCTCGTTCTCATCAACGTATCTTTGTGAAAGCTGCGAGTAGCCGAATCCCGCCCGGTGGCGCACCAACTCGTGGGTGAGGGCACGGCTCACGCCGGTGATGAGGAAGTTCCAGACTGCGTGCTCGAGTACGCTGCCATGTTTCGAGATGAGAATGTTTTCGAGATATTCCTGATTGGACTTGCGCCCCTTGCCAAATGACATGTAGCATGTGCGGCCGGCGATTTCATTGAGGATTTCTGCCGGCACCGCCGTATCGGTACTGAACACCAGCCCTTCGTCGCTCAAAAAACGAGCGAGATCCTCCTGCACCACTTCCTGCCGGCCAAGCAGGTAGACGTGCGGTTTGGTTACGTAGAGACTGAAGCCGTTCGTCGTCATCTGTCCAGCGTCATGACTGGGGGGAGTGGACTTCCGCCGGAGGAACACCGGATTTGCCGGCATACTTCTTCCGGAATCGCTCGACACGGCCTGCGCTATCCACAAGCTTCTGTTTGCCGGTGAAAAACGGATGGCAACTCGAGCAAATCTCGATGTGCATGACGTCGCTTTTGTAGGTGGAACGGGTTTTAAACGTTTTACCGCACGCACATACCACCGTAACTTCATGGTAATTCGGATGGATGTCCTTCTTCATTGCTTCTAACTTTCCTCCGCTGGGCTTTGGGTAGGAGATGCTGTCCCGGACCAAAAGGAATAGGCAACTCCTATTCTACGTTGTGAAGCAAGGAACTTTCAACCTCAACTCCTGGGAAACGGTGATTACTTTCGTAAGCGTCGCGCCGGGCTTCGGCCCGGCATCTCGTCGAATGCCGACCTGAAGGTCGGCGCTACACAACGTTCGACTGGCCGCAGTTTTGCGGAACCTTGAGAGGGCTGGCGGTGTCTATATTGCCGGAGCAAGACACGGTTCAGCACAACGACCCTGGGTGCGCGTTGCAGGGAGCAGAGAGAACTGTTATCGTTGGAACATGGCTGAGATTGCACGCTCGATTGCTATCCCGCTCGACCGAAGTTTCCCGGTAAACGCCCAGGAAAGCGCGCTTATCGCCGAGTTACAGTCCGGGTCGGAAGAAGCGTTCGGTTACCTGATGTCGGTCTATCGAAATCCGGTTTATAACGTGGTTTACCACGTCATGGGGGACGAGGCGGATGCGGGGGACGTGCTTCAAAACGTGTTTCTGAAAATTATCAGGGGAATCAAGCAGTTCCATAACGAGAGCAGCCTAAAAACGTGGATTTACAGGATTGCCGTGCACGAGGCGCTTAACTACCGGCGAAGCTGGTTCCGATGGCGCCGTCGTCAAGCATTTTCTCTGGATGACGACATGCACCGGGAATCGCCTGGCGGCGCCGAAGTACCCGGTCACGAAGAAAGCCCTTTCGAGGTTGTGGAGCAGCGGGAACGGCAAGAAATGGTATTGGACGCTCTTCGGAGCTTATCTGAACCTTACCGCGCGGTCGTAGTCCTTCGGGAGGTAGAAGACCTCTCGTACGAGGAAATCAGCGCCGTGCTGGGGATCGCCGAAGGGACCGTGAAGTCCCGCCTGAAGCGAGGGCGCGACCTCCTGAGACACAAACTGGCAGCCTGTTTGGCGGTTCGGAGCTACTGAGGATTTGAGATTTCACGGCCATCGCGCTGAATCAGTCAGCGCTGCCCTTTAATCTGAAAGTGCACAGCAGTTAGGGGCGGCAAACATGTTTGAGTCATGCCTCGAAATACGCGAACACTTTTCGGACTACGTAGATGGCCTATGTTCGGCCGAGGCTCTGCGCTCGGTACGCTACCATCTCCGGTACTGCGGTTGCTGCCAGGAGGAACTGGAGCGGGCTCAGGTTTTGTGTGTGGAATTACGAGCGCTTCCGCGCACGCATGTGCCCGCCGAAGCGGATTTGCGGCTTAAGGTGCGGCTTTCCCAAGAGCTCCACAAGAATCCTCTCACACGCCTTGTCGTGCGCCTCAGCAACATTTTTCAAGGCAGGTTTTTGCCTGCGGGCGCCGGCCTCGCGCTCGCGGTCCTGTGTTTCAGCTTGTTCTTGGACTTTGAGGCTATTCCCGCAATAACCGGCCCGGAGGTGCCTCTTTCGTTTATAACTCCACCCCAGGTGGTCACACTTGCGCCGCTCGATTTCAATACCGGCAATAAAGCCGTCGTCGTCCTTACGAGCATCGACTCGACGGGCCAAGTGATGAGTTACAAGGTCGTCTCGGGACAGCATTCTCCTCAGTTGTTGCACAACCTGGACCGTTTGATCTACTTCAGCCACTTTTTGCCTGCTACGACTTTCGGAAAGCCTACGGACGGAAAGGTAATTCTGGCCCTCAAGCAAATCACCGTTCGAGGTTAGCGGAGCCTTCCCACCGCTACGCGGTCCTACCTCTCCCGGTAGCGGGAGAGGGCCTCGGTCCGGACGGGGGGCAAGGACAGGGCATCGATGCGTTGCGGCTCCGCGGCGCTGCATTGCAAGTTCGTGAAATCTTGTTTTTTGGGCAAAGTTTTTGGCGACCCCCTCGCCCGGCGCTGCGCGCCGCCCTCTCCCCCAAGGGGGCGAGGGCAGGATTTCCCTCTGGTCTGGTTGCGGCCGCGCTGCGCTACCCCGTTCCTTGAAGATCAGCATGAGAAGCAAATTCCTATCGGAGAAAACTGCCTCCTTGATTCCGGCCCTACTGATGGCCTGTGCTCTCGGCCTGCCTGCGAGGGCGCGCGCGCAGTCGAGCGCCAACGTCACAATCAGTGGCAACGAACAGTTGTTCTGCGTTATGGCGACCCTAAACGCCGCGGGCTACGATACGGGCCTCTTCGTCAACATAGAAGATAATACTCGCCAGGAAGCGCAGAGTCTGCTGGCTAAGGAAGACATCCCCGTGCTGCCCGAATTGCGGAAATTCTATCAAGAGCACCGCATTGCGAACGATCCGGGAGAAGATCTGGGTCAATATATCTCCCTCGCTTTGCTGCTCGGACCTCCGCCCAAATTCTCATTCTCCATCCCGGAGCACGACCTGCCCCCGCAGGCGCGAGGTGTTAAAGACTTTGTGCCTCTCCTCAGGACGTTTTACCAACAAGCTGATCTGGATAGCATTTACGTCCGGCTGCGGCCGGATTACCAGCAGGCAATCGAAAAATATGCCCCCACCGTCCGGCAGCAAATTACCTTGACAGACGGTTATCTTCGCTTTCCCAGCGCGAGCTACCTGGGCAGATATTACCGAATCTATCTGTGCCTGCTGGGCGCTCCCAATCAGGTGCAACTCCGCATTTACGGCGATCACTATTACCTTGTCATAACTCCGTCAAGGCAGCCCCACTTCAAGAAGATTCGCTATCAGTACCTTCATTTTCTTCTGGACCCTCTTGCAGTTAAGTACGGCGATGAAATACACCAGAAAGCCTCTTTGCAAGTCATTGCCCGTCAGGCGCCCTCACTTGGTCTGGATTTTAAAGACGACTTTTCGTTTCTCGTCACGGAATGTCTGATTCGGGCAGTTGAGTTGAGGATGGACCGCGCCCCCGGTGTGCAGAAAGCGCTCGAAGGTTACCTCGATTCCGGACTGATCCTGACCCCGTATTTTTATTCAGCGCTCGAGCAGTACGAGAAGCAGGATACGCCGATCAGCGATTATTTCGAGCAGATGATTCAGGGGATCAACGTCGATAAAATAGAAAACGAGCTGGCTTCAGTAAAGTTCTCCCCGGCAAATCCCGCCACGCAGCCGTCAGCAGCCCCCGCCGCCAGCGCACCAGATTCCCTTCTCGATCAGGGAGACAACTACATTTCTTTGGCGCAATACGATGAGGCCAAACGGATTTTCGAGGAAGTGATAAGAAAATATGATCCTAAAAACGAGCGGGCCCTTTTCGGATTGGCCGTGGTCGCAATGAGCACGGGCGAACCGGACGTTGCGGTGAAATACTTCAAACAGACGCTCGCTGTTGCACGCGATTCACGTATTCTCACCTGGTCGCATATCTATTTAGGGCGGATCTACGATCTGGACGGGTACCGGCAGGAGGCACTCCAACAGTATCGGGCCGCCTCGGTGACTGCGGCGACCTTCCCGGATGCCTTGCGGGCGCTCCGAACTGGGATCGAGCACCCCTTTGGGAACAGTGAGCCTTAAGCGGAAAAACTCCATGATCCAATCGGCGGCCCGGTTCTCGGGGATGATGGCGGCTTCGCCGCCAACGTTCCCGAGTCCCGAAGCTCCCTTACCCACCGCTTCGCGGTCCCCCCTCTCCCGCAAGCGGGAGAGGGCTGGGCTGAAGGCGGGGCAGCGTTTACCTCTGGTTTGGTTCCGGCCGCACTGCGCTAATACTATTTCTTTTTGGGCGGCACCACCGCGTCCTTGAAGGCCTTCGCCAGGCGGAACTTTACCACGGTTTTGGCGGGAATTTTGATGGGCTCGCCCGTTTGAGGATTACGGCCCGTGCGGGCCTTGCGATTCGCCTTGACTGCTTTACCGAGGCCGGGAATAACAAACTGGCCCCCGCTCTTGCACTCTTTGGTGGCCAAGCTCGCCAGTTCGTCCAAAAATGCTGCAGCGGACTTCTTCTGTATGCCCGTTTTATCAGCCAAGTGCGCTACTACCTGGGATTTCGTCATTACCTTCGCCATTTAAACTCCTCTCTTGGATTGAAATTTGTGAGACCTTTACATGACGGATAGGTGACACTTTATGCAATAACATTACGGCTGTCAAGGAATTTCTTTGAGGAAAGCCGCGAAAAATGCGGCTGGCGAGAGGGTGGGGACAACAGCTAGCCTGTGATCCTCCCCGAAACGGGAATTTAGGTCGCGTTGGTAGCGCGCACCACGTAGAACTAAGGCTCGGGAGTGAGCCGCAGCCGGATGAGGTCTCCACCCCCGAATTTGCGCGTCATCCACTCTTCCATGTCCCGCTGCAGAGGCTCCAAGTCTACGCGAAAGCTGGCTTCGAGCTGGCCGTCCCCAACGGGCAGCGTTTCGTCAAAAGCCGTGCGGCCAGTAAAGCTTCGCATGCAAAAGCTATCGAGCCAACTGAGAGGACAATCTCTCGGCCCGTGCGGTTGCACTACTTCGACCTTGATTTTACGGGCAAACATTCAGCGCTGCGGAAACGGCCACCACTTTCTCATACGTTTTCTCGCGTGCGGCGGCACAGCTTCTGGCCCGGGAGATAGAGGCTTGCCGTGAATGACACATTCGGGGTTCCGGGTAAACAACAGGTCGGCGAGTTCCCTTCCCCGGTGGGCGGCCACCTTTTCATACGCGGGTGAAAGCAGCGGCGTGCGATGCCGGGTGTCGTGGGCATCGGAAGCGAAGATGTGAATCAAATTCAAGTCGAGCATCCGCTCGGAGGCGCGCAAAGCTTCCTGGCCAAACCCGCCCAAATAGGACTGCGCGGTCGCTTGTACCAGGCAGCCGCGGGTGATCCAGTTGTAAATGCTGTCCAGCTTACGGCGGCATACGGCATTCCGTTCGGGATGAGTCAGGATGGGGATATAGCCGGCGACCTGAATTTCGTAAAACACATGATCCATCTGGTTAGGCACAAAGAAGTCATCGAATTCCACCAGAACATATTGAGTGCCGTTTACGGTGAAGGGACCGTGTTCCTCAGTCAGGCGCCGAATGTTGTCAAAAGAAAGGTGAAAGTCGCAGCCGAGAAGGATCCGAGGCGAATCGCCAATTGCCGCCTGGAGATCTGCCGCCTTGCTCCTGTTCTCCCGAGGCTCGAAGGGGTAGCGAAAATTACAATGAGGCGTCGCAACCACGTGAGTCACGCCGTCGGACGCCGACATCCGGAGCATTTCCACTGCCATCTCAAATGATCGTGCTCCATCATCGGTCTCCGGCAAGGGATGGCAATGAATATCGATCACGATTAGCAGCAGACGGACACGGCAGGCCAGCGATTTGCCCAGGGCCTCGCCGACTCCAATTGGGCAGCAAGCCGGAAAAGGCAAGCCTCGTCGCCGTAGCGCGCGACGAATTGAGCGCCCACCGGAAGATTATCGGCATTCCAATAAAGCGGAACAGACATCGCGGGCTGGCCAGTGACGTTCAGAGCTGGCGTAAACGGGGCAAAAGCGGCCATGCGCTGTCCGACCTCCGCGGGATTGAGCGGAGGACACGAAAAACTTCCAAGAGGCAGCGGAGGCTGGCCCAGCACGGGCGTGAGCGCGACGTCATAGTCCAGCATGAACTGCGCAATTTGGCGAGCCGTCAATTGGAGAGCGGTATGGGCGAGAACATAATCGGAGGCAGATATCTGCCTTCCGGATTGATAGAGGCTCCAAGTCAACGGCTCGAATTGATCCTCAGATGGCCTTCGACGCGTCATTGAAGCCCAGCCGTCGATACTTGCCGCGCATCCAGCCGCCCACACCGTCATGAACGAGTGGTAGAATTGCTGCCCGTCCAAGGTTGGAGAATCCTCGATCACCTCATGGCCCAAGCCGGCGCAGAGCTTCGCAGCGCTCTCGATGGCATTAATGGAGTCCGGATGAACAGGGCTACCAATCGGTGAGGACGTCCAGTAGGCAATTCGGAGCCGTCCGGGATTCGAGCCAACCTCTTCCAAAAAAGGACGGGCCGGTGGAGGAGCCCAATAGGGATCGCCGGGAGCCGGTCCGGCGGTAGCGTCGAGGAGCGCCGCGCTATCCCGCACAGACCGCGTGACCGCGTGCTCAACTACCAACCCGCCCATAATGTCACCGAGGTCTGGGCCGAGGCTGATGCGGGCGCGCGACGGCTTGAAACCAAACACTCCGCAGCAAGAGGACGGAATGCGGATGGACCCGCCTCCGTCGTTGGCATGTGCCATGGGAACCATCCCCGAAGCGACCGCAGCGCATGATCCGCCACTCGAGCCGCCCGCCGTGCGGTCCGTGTTCCACGGGTTCGGGGTAGGGCCAAAGAGGCTCGGCTCGGTTGTAGGGGTGATCCCCAGCTCCGGCGTGTTCGTCTTTCCCAGGATGATTAGTCCTGCGCGCTTCAACCGTAACACCAGCTCGCTATCGTGTTCGGGGACGTAGTTGCGGAGGAAAGCACATCCTGAAGTGAGCGGCACACCCTTGTAGGCCGCGATAATGTCCTTCAGTAGAAATGGTACTCCCCGGAACGCTCCCTGAGGAAGCTTCCCATCTTGCATCGCGCCGGCTCTCGCCTCTTCAAATAAAGGAGTCACCACGGCGTTCAATTTCGGATTCAGACGCTCGATGCGAGCGATCGCTGCGTCCACTAGCTCGACCGGCTTCAAAGCCTTGCTCTGCACCAGCTCAGCCTGTGCCAGTCCGTCCAAACGAGCGAGTTCCTCCAAGTTCGCCATCTTCGCGGACTCCTCTATCATCAGGCATTCTCGCTGGCGCAGCGATTGACCTACTCGTGCAATACGCTATGGGTTCACCCGATCCTTTCACCAGGACGGGTTAATTCCGGGCGAGAAACCAAATGGTAGGATCAAATCCCGCCCTACCTTCAGGCTCATGAAAATCCAGACCAAATTTATAGGCTACCGGAAATGGCAGGAAAAATACAGGCGTTGGGAACTGCGGTAGTGGGTCAGTTTGATGTAGAGGCGGCTTTATGCCGCCAGGCGAGGTAAACTCGCCGCTACAAATTCGGCTCTATAGCAGAATCTATGGGTAACTCTTCGCCTGTGGTGACCAGCTAAAGGAAAACGACGACGACGAAAGCAGGCACAGGCGAGCGCCGCAAAAAACGCGGCTGAGAGAAAAAACTGGTCTCCATCGGTCGGGTTAATCTGTGATTGCCAGCGCAGAGAAACCTTGGACGAGGAGACCAGCCATTCAACTGAAAGTTAGAACGATTCTGAATCAAATTCAACCCCATGCAGGCTTTGTCTTCCACGACATTCGGCTCTGGAGCCGGCGCGGCCAGCCGGAGCGGATTGAGATCACGGTGCGAGCGCACGCGGGCATGAAGCGGCGTTGTTCGCGATGCCAGCGGCCGGCACCGGGCTATGACCAACTGGAGGAGCGAGCCTGGCAGCATGTGCCGTTGTGGGGCATCAGGGTCTGGTTTCGCTATGCGCCGCGGCGAGTGGAGTGCCCCGAGCACGGAGTGGTCGTCGAGCATCTGCCTTGGAACGAAGGGAAGCGGATGCTGACCACCGCGATGATGGGTTTTCTGGCGCGCTGGGCGCGGGGGCTGAGCTGGGGCGAGACGGCACACATCTTTCAGGTCAGTTGGGAGGCAGTCTATCGCTCGGTGGAGTGGTTCGTCGCTTGGGGCCTGGCTCACCGGGAGTTGAAGGGGATCGAGTCGATCGGCGTGGACGAGATTCACTGGGGCCGGGGCCTGCGAGCCAAGAACTTCCTGACCGTCCTGTATCAGATTGACGCCCCTTGCCGACGGCTACTGTTCGTCGGTAAGGGCCGGTCGCAGAGGACGCTGCGGCAGGGGCTGAAGGCACTGGGTCCGGAGGTCGTCCGAGGCCTGAGCTTTGTCTGCAGCGATATGTGGAAGCCCTACCTGAAGGTGATGGCGGCGCAGGCCGGGCAAGCGCTGCACGTGCTGGACCGTTTCCACATCACGATGCACCTGAACCAAGCGGTGGACCAAGTACGGCGTGCCGAGAGCGTGCGCCTGCGAGCCGCGAGCAAGGCGGCGGCACACCAACTCAAACACACGCGCTGGGCCCTGCTGCGCCGGGGCAGCCGGGTGCGCGGGCGGGCCCGCCAGAAGCTCAATGCTCTGCTGGCCAGTAAACTCCAGACTGCCCGGGCGTGGGAGTTGAAGGAGGCCTTCACTCATTTCTGGAAATACCGGTCGGTTCCCTGGGCAGGAGCTTTTCTCGACTCCTGGTGCTACCGCGCGATGCGCAGCCGCCTGGAGCCGATGAAGAAAGTCGCCCGGATGCTGCGCACTCATGAGGAACTCTTGCTGAACTGGTTTCGGGCCAAAGGCGAGATTTCCGCTGGTGCCGTGGAGGGTCTCAACAACAAAATCCGAGTGGTGACCCGACGGTCGTACGGCTTTCGCACCTTTGAAGCCATGGAAATTGCGCTCTATCACACGCTTGGACGCCTCCCCGAGCCCGAATCAACCCACAAATATTGCTGAGGAGGCA
>JASHOS010000164.1 GCA_030040995.1 Terriglobia bacterium
TAAGTCACGCTGGAGTTAGGTAACAGGCTCGCGCGGTTGAGACTCAAGGCGAGTGCGAACTCGCGCGCCGCGCCCGCAAGATCATTCTTCCGGTACTGCAGTTCCCAGCCCTTGACGATGTGAAGAGAAGGATCGTCCGGAGCTTGTCTGGAAGAATAGTTTACCAGCGTCTGGTTATCGCGCCACTGCGAGATGGAATAAACTGTTCGAGTGGTCCAGATGACCACCACAATGACGAGGCTCGCAGCCACAGCCACCTTGATCCATCGTCGCGTTGCGTGCTGTGGCAGCGCCTTGACCGCGAGCAGCGCAATCGCCATGCACAGCCCTGCGGCAGGAATATACGTAAAACGGTCCGCAACCAGTGGAACGCTAAGTTGGCGAATGTCCAGGCAGGGAAGCAAAGCGACGGGCCACCAGAAGACCAGAAAGCACAGGAGAGGGGCCCGTGCCTGGAAAGCCACTGCCAAAAGCAGCGCCAAAACGGTAAGCCAAAGCCAGCGCGAATGCAGGGCTTGATGCAGGTTGAAGGTGCGAAATGCGGAGAGATGCGCGGGCCAGAAGAAAAGCCGCGTGTGCTGGCCAAGAAGCGCCAGGGCAGAGGCCAGCAACTTGCCTGTGATCTGGAGCCGCGTGGCGGAGAGGAAATGGCCGAGCGCCAGCCGCCTGACTGTAAAGTAAACCGTGAGCGCGGCCAGATAGGGAGTAAGCCGCAAGATACGGGACGCCCACGAGCCTTTCTTCAGGTTAAAGACCCAGTAGGCGAGCAGTAAGGCCGGAAGGCTCAGCGCCATTTCCTTGAAGAGAAGGGCAACAAAGAAGCAGCCGGCAGCCACGCAGTGTGGCAGGACCGTAAAATCTCTTTTTGGGGGCAAGCCTTTCAGGGACCCCCTCACCCGGCCTGCGCCGGCTGGAGAAAGCGCCGGCCGCTGTACACCCTCTCCCCCAAAGGGGGCGAGGGCCTGGGATTCCATTCGGTTCGGTTGCGGCCGTGAGGCCACACTGTCTGTCCGTATTCCTCGCCGTGAAGACCGCTCGGCGCGAAGAAACAAGAAAAAGGCCAACAGGTAAAAGAATCCGCATCCGGCATCGCACAGGGCGCCGATCCACGCAATAGCCTCGACTCGCTGGGGATGCACGGTCCAAAGCAACGCCGCGGCGAAGGCGGCTAACTTGTCTTGCAGCAGCTCCCGGCCTATTGCATAGACCATGCATGCTGCAGCGGCAAAGAGGATAACCTGGAAGAGGTGGAAGAACGCGGGAACCGGTCCAAAGATCCGGTAGAGAATCCAGTAAGAAAAGATCATCAGCGGCCGGTAGAAATTTCCGCTGCAGCCCGCACAGACAAACGACCAGACCGAGCCGGTGAAAATGTGGCGCCAAAGATGAGGATTAAGAACGAATGGGTTATCTAAAATCTGTTTCTGATCGTCGTAAACAAACGAGCCGGAGAGCGAATGAGCATACACCAGGAAAACGATCAAGACGAGAAACGCGAACGCGAACAGCGGTGAATGGTAAAGGCGCGCCAGCACGCGTTGCCAGCGGGAACGCTGCAAGGTGCCCGCGGCCGTCGCTTCCTCAACAGGTATAAGATTCTCACTCTCGTATATCATCTTCCCTCGGCGCCTCCATAATCTTACATCGGCGACCATGCGGGGAAGGTTAAAAGCCACTTGCGACGTTCAGCGGCGATTATTCGTGAACGGAACGAGGCAGGAAGGTTTCGCAGTAATCTGGCTTTGCCCCAAAATGTGCCTAGCGTCTCAAATCGCTCTTCGACCGCGGTGTCCCTCACCCAGCCCGAGCCGGTCCCACTGAGCGGCACGCCGGCCGCGGTCCACCCTCTCCCGAGGGGCGAGGGCAGAGTGTCAATTTTTGGGTTGCGGCCGCAAGGCGCGAAGTCTGCGCTACTCGGCCAAGAGACGCGTATAGTCTTGAGCGGCATGAATGACGCGCTCAATCTGGACCCAATCCCTAACGGGCTGGTAGAAAATCAGCTATTTGTCGAAGTCTTGAACTCGCCACATGCGCAGGTTGGGAAAGTTGGCAGTTCGCCGGGGAGCGGCGAGCCGCGGCCAAGCCGCTGTTTTCGCCGATATAGGCGAAGTGCCGGACGAGGTCACGCCGGGCGGCGGGCCTTACGATGGCTCGACCCATCCGTGGCTAAGCCTTCTTTCTAGCCTTGATCAGCGCAAGTCCCTGGCGTTCCACTTCTTCCCAATCCTGGCTCTTCATTTCCGTCGCTTCTCCGCTGGCCTGAGCTTCCTCTATGAAAGCTTCAACATGGTTCTCCCAGTGCTCATCGACGGCGACTGGCGAGCCGCAATCGCGGTGAAGGTCTAACAGGAGTTCGGCGGCCTCTCTGAAAAACTCGTCTCGACTGGCGAAGTCTCCACGCGCAACGCTTTCGCTGACGCGTTTTTCAAGGTCGGCAGTTAAGGTGAGGTTCATGATTCACTTGTCCATCCGATGTACTAGTGATATTTTACGCCAGCGCGCTGAGGCTCGAAAATGATTTCCTAAAGAAAAGCCGCAGACTTCAACAAGATGCGCTACCTAGCTTTTGGCGACCCCCTCACCCGGCGCTGCGCGCCGCCCTCTCCCCCAAAGGGGCGAGGGCAAGGTTTCCCTCTAGTTTCGTTGCGGCTCCGCGCGCTGGTCTGCCTCTTTGCGATAGCTGACTGCTGATCGCTTCTTTTAATGTTTAAAGTGGCGTACGCCGGTAAACAGCATAGCTAAGCCCAGACGGTTCGCCGACTCGATGATCTCCGAGTCGCGAATAGACCCTCCCGGTTGAACCAGCGCCGTCGCACCCGCCTTTGCAGCTTCCTCAATGCCGTCGGCAAACGGGAAAAACGCGTCGGAAGCTAAAACTGCGCCTTCCAAATCATGATTGAGATCGCGGGCCTTTATCGCTCCCAGCCGCACGGAGTCTACACGGCTCATTTGTCCGGCGCCAACTCCCACAATGGCGTTATCCCGCGCGTAGACAATTGCATTTGACTTTACGTGTTTCACCACGCGCCATGCGAAGACAAGAGCCCGGCGCTCGCACTCGGTAGGTTGACGCGCAGTCACGCATTTCCATTCGCTTTCATTCGCCTTCACCACGTCCGCCGTCTGGACGAGCAGTCCTCCGCTGATCGTCTTTAACTGCCATCCCGGACCGGGCATAGGCGATTCCGGCGGATCGGAAATTTGCATCAAGCGGAGGTTCTTCCGGGACGCGAGCTTCTCCAGGGCGGCGTGGTCGTAACCTGGAGCCGCAACCGCCTCCACAAAGAGCTTGGCCAGTTCTTCGGCCGTTTCCCGATCCACCTCCCGGTTGAATGCGATGACCGACCCGAATGCGGAGACGGGGTCGACCGCCAAAGCCTGATGATAGCTCTCCGCGAGTGTTGCGCCGATAGCGACGCCGCACGGATTCGTATGTTTCACAATCACCGTCACCGGCTCGGGAAATTCTCCTGCGAGTTCCCAGGCCGCTTCCAAATCCACGAGGTTGTTGAATGA
Source organism: Terriglobia bacterium (assembly GCA_030040995.1). Classification (GTDB taxonomy): domain Bacteria; phylum Acidobacteriota; class Terriglobia; order UBA7540; family UBA7540; genus JASHON01. The sequence goes on from JASHOS010000164.1 coordinate 3,517, forward strand.
CAGCTCCTTGCCCTGAAGTTGCCGTGCCGAGGCCAGCCCGCGGCCCGCTGCGGCCGGGTCGAGATAAAGCGCGGCGTTTTGGTGGGGATTTTCGCCGTAGCGAAGGTCGGCAGCCTTGGAAAAGTTCAGGCGCAGCTCATCCGGCAGTCCGCCTTCCGCCCGCTTCTGAAGTTCCATAGAAATCGCCGAGTCGTAAGCGGCTGTTCGCGCGAAGGCCTTGCGCGCCAGGCGCGCGCGCGTCTCGCGCGAGATCATGCCGCCGCTGTGCCGGGCTTCTTCGAGGACTGCAGCATAATCCGCCGGGTCCACGAGCACGGTCACGTCTTCAAAATTCTTGGCCGCCGAGCGGATCATGGAGGGGCCGCCGATATCAATCTTCTCGATCAGTTGATCGAGCTCGACGCCGGCCTGAGCGGCGGTTGCCTCGAACGGGTAAAGGTTGACAGCGACGAGATCGATGTACTCAAGACCATGCTCCTCGGTCTGTTTTTGATGCTGGCGGTTGGAGCGGACGGCGAGAATCCCGCCATGCACCCGCGGGTGAAGGGTCTTCACGCGCCCGTCGAGCATTTCGGGGAAGCCGGTGAAATCCTCAACGTCGCGTATCCTCAGTCCGTGACTTCGCAGAAGGCTGGCCGTGCCGCCCGTGGAGAGAATTTCAACACCCAGCGCCGCGAGCCCCCCGGCGAACTCCGGAATGCCAGTTTTGTCGCTGACGCTGATTAGCGCCCGCTCAATCTTTCTCATAATCACCCCAATAAAGCAGTGATGAGTGACGAGTGACGAGTGACGAGCCAAAACAAAAACACTCAGACTTCTGTTCCTCGCCGATCCCTCATCAGTGTTCTTCGTAGAGCGTTCAGCATGTTCCGCAAGTCCGAAACAAGTTCAAACGCTCGATCCGTGTCCTTCTGCAAGTAGTGGCCTAAGTCCACCGCCAGCATGAGCTGTGTCTCCAGCTCTGCAACCGATCCCTCTGCATGAGAGATAAATTGTATGAATTCCCTCGTACCGTGCCGCGCCTGTCCTTCCGCGAGGTTCGAAGGAATCGACACCGCCGCACGGCGCATTTGGGAAACGAGTCCGAACTTCTCTTCGTTCGGGAAGCCCTGCGTAATTCGATAGACCTGCTTAGCCAATTCCATGCCCTTCTGCCAAACTTGCAGGTCTTTGTAGCTTCGTACCTTCGCGTTCGTATTCGCCGCCGCTTTCTGGTCACCATTCATGGCTCTCATATCGCTCGTCACTCTTCACTCATCACTCGCGACTCTTCACTGCCCCCCAACCGCTGCTTCCACTTATGATAAAGAAAAAGGGCCAGTCCGATGACCATCGCGATCACGATAGCTGTATCCAAATAATGGAAGTAGCGCCGTAGAATATTCCAATGGCTTCCCAACTTCATCCCTGCGTACCCAAGAGCCCAGCACCAAGGCAGAGAGCCCAGGAACGTGTAGACGTTGAACCGGAGGAAATTCATGCGCGCAATTCCGGCGGGGAGCGCGATGAAGGTGCGCACCACGGGCGCGAGGCGAGCCCAGAAAACCGCCCAGTCTC